>NZ_FNHL01000001.1:625897-938846 GCF_900103715.1 Halogranum gelatinilyticum
GCCGTTCCCGTGTCCGGCGAGCCGGTAGCCGCCGACAGGACGAGGACCTCCAGTATGTCCGTATCAACCGACGGAGGGTTTCGCTTCGAGAACTGAGACCACGGGCGACCCGCCCTGGACCCGCTGACTCCAGGTGAGGGGGCGTACCGTCGCAGAAACGACTCTTTCCCGGTCGGTCACCTGCCCGGCCTCGTCGAGACGGACGACGAACTCGTCACCGACGCGCCGTTGCCTTCTGTCGCCTGAACTGCTCGTGAGCGGCGGCCTCAGTTCCGCCGCAGGAGGAGAACGAGGACGACGACGAACGCGACCTGGACCGCCTTGTCCGCGAGACCGAGCGGGCTGAACGACGGCGCGTTCACGACGTACCAGGCGACGATCTGTCCGAGAGTGAACGGGATTCCGAGGAGGTAGAACAGCCGCCGACGGTAGTCGACGACGATGGCCGCCGCCCCGCCGAGGAAGGCGATTCCGGCCACGATGAAGCTGATGCCGAACCCGCTGAGTCCGAACGAGGCCCCCAGTCCGAGATGGAGGACGCCGGTGACGACCGCGAGCACCACCCCGATCCAGTGGAGCGGTGTCATCGATTCCGTGGCGAGCTGTAGCCCGCTGTTTGCCGTGTTTTGTGTTGCCATACCTCTTCTTTGACCGCCAGCCGCTTCTATCTTCATGCTGCTGGGGACGTGTTCGGCTCCCGGTGGCGACCCGTTTCGTCTCACTTCGTCTCGAACCGGCCGGGGCCGCCAGTTGGACAGTCCGGCTCCGAGCGGGGGTCGAATCCCGGGAATCCCGGCATCGTCGGCCGGAAGACCGAGCTACTTTATGCGTATCCGCTTACGAACAGGGGTGGATTGTGCGTTAGTCGGAGCGGGGAGCATCGCGGAACAGTACGCAGACGGACTCCGGGAGTCCCCGCTTCGGGTCGTCGCGACCTGTGACCTGGACGAGGACCGCGCGGAGACGCTCGCCGCCCGCGTCGACGACGCCACCGCCTACACCGACTTAGAAGAGTTGCTTGCGGCCGAGTCGGTCCCGCTCGTGGTGAATCTGACCAGCCACGGCGCGCACGCCGCTGTCACCCGGACGTGTCTCCGGGCGGACCGACACGTCTTCTCGGAGAAACCGCTCGCGCTCGACGCGGAGACCGCTGCCGACCTCGTCCAACTGGCCGCCGACCGCGGTCTCGCGCTCGGCTGCGCGCCGGAGAACCATCTCGCTGACGCCCAGCGACACGCCCGGACGCTCGCCACGGACGGACGGCTCGGGACGGTCCGCTTCGCCAGCGCGACGGCCAACGTCGGCCGCGTCCGCGAGTGGCACGACCGGCCGGCGTCGTTTCTCGCCGTCGGCCCGTTGTTCGACGGCGCGGTCTATCCGCTCTCCGTGCTCGTCGCCTGGTTCGGCCGTGTCGACCGGGTTCGGACGGCCGACGCAATCGACGTCTGGCCCGGCGAGCGACCGGCCGACGCCTCGGCACCGCCACACGTCGAGGCGACGCTCGAGTTCGCCGACGGTCCCGTCGTCGCGCTCCGCACGAGCTTCTACGTCGACCACCGGAGCCGCGAGTTCTACGGGCTGGAACTCCACGGCGACGACGGGACGCTCTATCTCCGCGACACGGGCGCGCTCGCTGCCGACCGTGACGCCGTGACCGTCCGCGGCGGCGACCGCGACCCGACCGTCGCTCCCCATCCCCGTCCACGACGCGAACGCCCGCACGCCGCCGGGCCAGCCCGCCTCGCCGAGACGGTCGAGCGTAGCCGCCCGAGCAGGGCGAGTGCCCGCCGTGCGGCACACGTGGTCGCGGTCTGTGAGGCCGTCCTGGCCGCCGCAGACGAGTGTGGACCGGTCCCGGTCGAGAACGGACTCGACGACGCGCTGGGGGGACCAGCGTCCGAGGGGGCGGTCCCGGTCCGCCCGCCGACGGCGACGGAACTCGACGATTGCCAGGCCGCGATGCGGCTCCCGCCGGTCGGGTTCGGCTGCTCGCGCTACCGCGGCGACGGCTACGTCGAACCGGCACTCGGCGCGGCCCTCGACGCGGGCTACCGGCTGTTCGACACCGCGGAGCTGTACGGTAACGAGTGGCGACTCGGCGACCTCCTCGCCGCACCGGGCGCGCCGGACCGGGAGTCTTTGTTCCTCCTCGGCAAGCCCTGGCGGACGAACCACGGTCCCGGCCATCTCAAACGGGCCTGTGAAGGCTCGCTCGCGGAACTCGGCGTCGACGCCTTCGACTGCTACGCGCTCCACTGGCCCGACGCGTGGGCCCATCGTGGGGAGCTGTCCGAACTCTCGCAGCTCCCGCTCGCCGAACAGGAGCGTCGGACGTTCCCGACCGACGACGCGGGCGATCCAGTCCGTGCCGACCACTCGCTCGTCGAGACGTGGGAACGGATGGAGTCGCTGGTCGAGGAGGGGCTGACACGGACGCTCGGCGTCTGCAACGTGACGCTGCCGCAGCTCTCCCGCCTCGTCGATGCGGCGCGCATCCCACCGGCACTCGTCCAGATCGAGCGGCATCCCTACCGCCCCCAAACCGACTTGGTCGAGTGGTGTCACGCGCGTGGTATCCGCGTCGTCGCCCACTCCCCGCTCTCGGCACCGGGGCTGCTGTCCGCCCCGGTCGTCGAGTCGGTCGCGGCGGACGCCGGTGTGACACCGAGCGAGGCGGTGCTCGCGTGGGACGTCGGGCGGGGCGTGGTCCCCATCCCGTCGACGACCGAGCGGGAGCACGCCGTGTCGAACCTCGCGGCCGCCCGTTGTCGGCTCGACGACAAGGCGATGGCTCGGCTGGACGGACTCGCCGACCCGGAGTTCGAACGATGACCGCCGAGTCAGTCCCGGCCGCGCTCCGCGGTCGCTGGTGGCTGACGACGGCCGTCGCCGCCCTCGCAGCCGTCGCCGTCGCGTCGGCCGCGGCGGATGCATTCTCGCCCACGGCCGGCGTGTCGTGGTTCCTCGTGGCCGCGGTCCCGCTGGGCTACGTCCTGTGGTTCCTGCGGCAGTCGCTGGGGCTGAACCATCCCCCGGAATCGGCCGACACAGCCGACATAGCCGATGCAACCGACGCAGTGGACGCGACCGACGCAGTGGACGCGACCGATGTGGCCGACGCGACCGAAGGGACCGAAACGACCGACGCGACCGACACTGCCTCAGACGGTGGGTCGTCGGTGTATCCGACCCTCGGACTGGCGAACGGCATCACCATCGGCCGTGGCTGGCTCTACGCTGGCGTGGCAGGCTTCCTCCTCGTCGTCCCCGCCGTCGACAGCCTCTGGCGGTGGCTACCAGCGCTTTGGTACGGCGGTGGTGCCGCGCTCGACTGGGTCGACGGCTTCGTCGCCCGTCGGATCGGCCGCCGGACAGTCCTCGGGGAGCGACTCGACATGGCGTTCGACACGATGGGCTTTCTGATCGCGCCCGTCGTGGCGGTCGCCTGGGGGGCACTGCCGGTCTGGTATCTCTCCGTGTCGGCGGCGCGGTACTGCTACCGGTTCGGCTGCTGGCTCCACGAACGCCGTGGCGGGACGCTCGGTGAGCTCCCGGAGAGCCGCGTCAGACGGCCGCTCGCCGGGCTTCAGATGGCAGTCATCACTGGCGCGCTGCTTCCGGTGACGCCACCGCGTCTCGTCTGGCCGCTCGCGACGCTGGCAGTGGTTCCCTCGCTGGCAGTGTTCTGCCGGGACTTCCTCTCGGTCACCGGCCGACTCGGCGGGTCGAACACACACGACTCGCCGCCCCTTGGTGAGGAGCGTGAACGAACTTCATGAAGGGCGCGAGATGACTGAGCCGTGATGGTCATCACCCACGTCGCCGTCGCGTTGGCGTTCGCGGTGCCGGTCGCGCTGGTCGCCCCCGAGTTCGCGACGGCCGCGGCCGTCGGCGCGACCGTCGGCGGGGTCTTTCCGGATCTCGACCTGCTCGTCGGCGAACACCGGCGGACACTGCACTTTCCGGTGGTCGGTCCCCTGCTTGCGGTTCCTGCGGTAATACTCGCGTTTCTGGTTCCGACGGCGGCGACAGTCGCGCTCGCGCTCGCTCTCGTCGGCTTCGGCGTCCACAGCGCGAGCGACGTGTTGGGTGCGGGTGAGGAACTCCGGCCGTGGGAACGGACGAACACGGACGCGGTCTACGACCACGTCGCCGGACGCTGGTGGCAGGCGCGGTACGTGATTCCGTACGACGGTTCGCCGAAGGACCTCCTGTTGGCAGTCGCCGCCAGCCTCCCGGTCCTTCTCGTGTACGAGGGGCCGGTCCGCTGGGGACTCGCCGCGGCTCTCGGTGTCGCCCTCGTGTACGCCGCCCTTCGACGTCGACTCGTGCCGTACTTCGAGCGAATCCTGTAACTCGTTTTCTCGTTGGGCTGGAGGAACGACCGAAGAGCAGCCCGCACACTCGGCTCGGAGGTGGAGTCGGACTCCGACAGGACAGAATGGCGATTTGCTATCGCGTTATGCAGTTTATTCTCCCGCGAACGCGCGAGCAGTCTCGAACTCGCCGCTGGCGACTGACGCTGCCAGCGCGCTGATATCGAGCGAATCGGGCGTCTCGGCGGGATACTTCCGGCCGAAGTAGCCGACGATGTTCTTGACGTCGCGTTCGAGCAGTTCGTCTGCGTTGTCGTGGTCGGTCGGGACCGACTGCGGCCAATCGAAGACCGTGACCCCGTTCTCGCTGATAGCGACGTTGTACTCGCTCATGTCGGCGTGGACGTAGCCCGCCTCGTAGGCGGTCGCCATCTCCCGGAGGACGAGATCGAGGACGCCGACGACCTGTTCGGATTCGAGTTTCGCGCGGCCGAGTTCGACGCCGTCGAGTTTCTCCATGATGATGGCGTGGCGGTTGTGGTCGACGGGGCGGGGAACCGAGACGTCCGGATAGAGAGTTTCCAGGGCCTCGTACTCGCGTTCGGCCGCCTTCCGGGCGGTGTAGAGCCACGAGACGTGCTGCTTGTCGGAGGTGTAGTCGCGCTCGCGGTCGACACTCCGGAAGTTGGTGTAGCCCTCGCGGTGGAACTTCAGTGCCATCGGCTTGAACGACTGGACCTCGTAGACGTCGCTCTCCTTGCCGACGCCGAGGGGTGCACCGACGCCGTCGATGGTGTCCCGCTGGGAGAACGTCCGCAGGGCGAGGGCGTCGTAGCCCTCGAACTCCAGCTGGTAGCCCTCGTACTGGATTGTCTTACGGGTGATGAGGTCGCGTTTCATACAGCGGTCGATGCGGTAGTCGACCTCCTCTTTGGTGAGATTCGCGTAGTCCGGGATCTTCTCCCGGTTGACCCACTTGCTGAAGCGCATGCCGTGCTCGACCCCCGAGAGGAGATAGAAGTCCTCGGGCTCGAGTTCGGCCATCACGCTCGCGATGTTCCGAACCATATCGGGTGGTCGTGACGTGCCGGTAAAAGGGCCGCGAGTCGGCATCGGGCTGCCAAATGAATCAGATGGCGCGATACCCAATCAGGATGAGCGGCTATAGCCGGACCGAGTCCTCACCACGGTGCAGTCGCTCGGTCCACTCGTCGTGTTCCCGCGCCGTCGCGAGCGACGTCGGCGGCGACGGTGCTTCGGGATGCTCGCCCAGCGACAGCGACCACCAGCCGACGTCGTGCCACGCGCCGCTCTTGTATCCCATCTTCTCGAAGCGGGCGTCGTGCTCGAAGCCGAACGCCTCGTGGAGGGCGACGCTCCCCGGATTCGGGAGGGTGACGACGGCGTAGACGTTGAGATAGCCCTGTAGGTCGAGCAGTGCAAACAGCGACTCGTAGAGACCGCGAGCGACGCCGTTTCGGTGCGCCGACTCGGCGACGTAGACCGAACTCTCGACGGACCACTGGTAGGCCTCGCGCGTCCGGACCGCCCCGGCGTAGGCGTAGCCGACGACTCTGCCCTCGTGCTCACAGACCAGCCACGGGTAGTCGACGAGTTTCTTTTCGATACGCTCGCGAATCTCCTCGGCCGTCGGCGGCTCCAACTCGAAGGTGATGGCCGTCTCCTCGACGTAGGGGCGGTAGATCTCGGCGATTGCCTCGGCGTCGTCGCGCGTGGCGAGGCGGATTTCCGCCTCGCTCACGGGGTTCCTCCTGCCGACGGCGAGACGTCGGTGTCTGACACGGATACGAACATACCGGATGGTCGCCGGAACCGGACATAAGCCCACCCGTCTCGGTCGGAACGGCGTTCGTCGCTCGCCGCCCTACGCTTCGCGGTACTCGCGGACGCGTTGGATGTTCCACGCGAAGCCCTTGCCGTCCTCGGTCGGAGTCTCCAGCGCCATCGGAACGTCAGCGAGGTCGGGATGGTTGATGAACGCGCGCATCCCCTCCTCGCCGATGAGGCCCTCACCGATGAGAGCGTGTTCGTCCTTGTTCGTGCCACACTCGTGTTTGGAGTCGTTGAGGTGGATGTACTTGAGATGCTCCAGCCCGACGATGTCGTCGAGTTCCGCGACCGTCTCGTGGACGCCCTCCTCGGTCGAGAGATCGTAGCCCGCAGCGAAGGCGTGGGCCGTGTCGAGACAGACGTCGAGGTCCTGTTCGGACTCCTCGAGGACGGTCGCGAGATGCTCGAAGTCGCCGCCGAGTTTGGTTCCGCTCCCGGCGTCGCTCTCGATGAGCACCGTCACGCCGTCCGGGATGTCGAGTTCGTCGAGCGCGCTGGCCGCGTTCTCCAGGCCGCCTTCGACGCCCGCGCCGGTGTGGGCACCGAGATGGACGTTGACGTAGGGGACGCCCAGCGTGGCCGCGGCGTCGACCTCCGTCTGCATCGAGTTGATGGACTTCTCGCGCAGGCCGTCCTTGGGCGTACAGAGGTTGACGAGATAGGAGGCGTGGATGACCCACGGCCCCGCCAGTTTCTCTTCGGTCTCGCGGCGGAACGTCTCGGCCTCGTCGTCTTCGATATCCGGCTCCTGCCAGACGCGCGGAGAGGTGGTGAAGATCTGGCCGCAGTTGCCGCCGAAGGCGACCTGTCGGGAGACGGCGTTGGCGATGTTGCCGTGCGGCGGCGTCTCCTCGTCGCTGTCGACCTTCGAACTGGAGATGGATACGTGGGCTCCGACTTGCATGGCCGAGGGGAGGGGGTGGCCGCTAAAAGGGACTTCGGAGTCGGCGGCGCGAGCGGGCGACCTGTCCGTAATACACATTGTCCTCGCGCCCAGAGTCCGAACCCATGGGTAGCTCATCCGGGCTTGCGGTCGGCGAGCAAGCACCAGATTTCACGGCACCGCTAGTCAGTGCGGAGCGCGGGACGGAAGACGTCTCGTTCTCCTCGCTTCTCGACGACAAACCGGTGTTGCTGTCGTTTTACACGGCCGATTTCAGTCCCGACTGCATCGACGAGTGGTGTGCCTTCCGCGACTTCGATTGGTTCTCGACCGGCGAGGACGTCCGCGTCGTCGGCATCAGCAAGTCGGGCGTCAGACTCCACAAACGGTTCATCGACCATCTGGGTCTGAACTTCCCGCTCTACTCGGACCCCGACCTCGACGTCGCGTCGGCGTTCGACGTCGCCTACCGCGCCTTCGGCATCTCCCGGCGCGCCCGCCGGTCGTGTTTCCTCGTCGACGAGGACCGCACCGTCCGGTACCGGTGGATCAGCGACCACTGGCTTGACCCCACGCGCGACACGCCGCCCGTCAGCGAGATCCACGACGCGATTCAGCAAGAACTCGGCTCCGAAAACCGCAGCTTCGGCTTCTGATCGGCCTCTCTCCGCCGACTACCGGTCGTCGGGTCGACCGGCTTCTTTCCGCCGACTATCGGTCGTCGGGTCGCCGCCGGACCCAGTCGTCGGCCGCGTACTTCTCCTCGGCTCGCTCGCGTGCCCGTTCGAGTTCGTCGTCCGTCCACGACCCCTCCCTCGCGTCGGTCCACTCGGCGAGGGCGTCTTCGACGGCGGCGACGGCGTCGCCGCGGGTCGCCGCGCTCTCCTCGTCGATGCCGGTGACGCGCTCGCGGAACGTATCGGGGGACACGTCGTGGCCCGCAAACGTCGCGAGGTGACGCTCGGCGTCGACGGCGTAGGTCAGCGAGCCGTGTTGGATGACGGCGTCCTTCCGTCGGTACTGGGCGTTGCCACTGATCTTCTTCCCGCCCGCGACGACGTCGTGGGCTGGGTGCAACTCCCGCAGATAGCACGCGGGATGGTAGATTTCGGGGAACCCTTCGTCGGCGAAGTCAGCGGCGACGTCCATCCGGCGGAAGGCGTCGAGGACGGGCGTACACAGCAGATGATAGCAGTCCATCAGACTCGACGGCAGTTCGGCCTTCGGCGCGATGATGGAGTAGGAGACGTCGCCGTGGGCGTCGTGGTAGATGCTGCCGCCGCCGGTCTGTCGGCGCGTGACCTCGATGCCCTCGCGCTCGCAGAACGCCCAGTCGACGGTGTCGGGGTCCTGCCGGTAGCCGAGTGAGAGGGTGCTCGGCTCCCAGCGGTAGACGCGGACGGTCCGCGGGCCGCCGTCGGCGGCGGTCTCGGCGGCGATCTCGTCGAGTGCCATGTTCATCGCACCCGACCACGACTCCTCGCGAATCAGCCGCCACTCCCGGTCTCGGACGTCGATGTCGTCGCTGGCGTCCGGGTCGCCTCCAGTCATACCGCGGAGTTACCCCGCACCGGCCATAGCGGTTGCGACGGCGCGCCGTTAACAACAGCTGGTGTGTGGATAGCAGATTTTATTAACTAAAACGCCAAAATTGTTATCAAGATGTCTTCCCCCACCCGACGCCGTTTTCTCGCCGCTGCGACAGCCGGGACGCTCGCCGCCGTCTCCGGCTGTCTCGGCGGTTCGGCCGCCCCTGACAGTCAAGCCGCAGATGGCCAGCAGTCGCCGAACGGCCACGACGTCCAGTCGTCGTTCTTCGTCGCGGGCGACATCGCCCGCCACGTCGCGGGCGAGGAAGCGACCGTGAGCGACCTCGTCCCGTTCGGCCAGCACGGCCACGGCTGGGAACCCGGTCCCCAAATTCAGCGGGCCGTCGCCGACGCCGACGCTTTCGTCTACGTCGGCGAGGGCTTCCAGCCGTGGGCCGACGACATCGTCGCCAACCTCGCGACCGACGCGCCCGACCTCCCGGTCGTCGCCGTCCGCGAGGGCATCGACCTCCTGCCCGCGCCGGAGTCCGACGAGCACGCCGACGAGGATTCTCACGACGAGACCGACGACCACGAGAGCGAACACGACGACGACCACGGCGCGGCGGACCCGCACTTCTGGCTCGACCCCCAGCGCGCGAAGCAGGCGACGATGAACGTCCGCGACGCCTTCGCCGACTTCGACGCTGGCAACGAGGCCACGTACGAGACCAACGCCGAGTCGTTCGCGGCCGCCCTCGACGACCTCGACGCCGAGTTCGAGGAGACGCTCGCCGACCGCGAGCGCGACGTCGTCCTCGTCGCCGGCCACAACGCCTTCCAGTATCTCGCGGAGCGGTACGGCTTCGAGGTCCACGCGCTGGTCGGCATCGCTCCCGACGCGACGCCGTCGCCGCAGGCCATCCGCGAGGCACAGGCGGTCATCGACCGCCACGACATCGAGCACGTCCTCGCGCCCGTCTTCGAGTCCGACCGCGCGGCGACACAGCTCGTCGAGGAGACGGACGCAACGGCGACGCTGCCCGTCACGCCCATCCCGACGCTCACGGCCGAGTGGGCCGACCAGGGCTGGGGCTATCTCGACGTGATGCGCGAGGTCAACCTCGACTCGTTGGCGACGGCACTGGGAGCGAAATGACGCCCGCAGACGCTGGGTCGGCAGACGACTCGACAGCTGTCGGAAGCGGGGACGACCACCCCGTCGCCCGCTTCGAGGACGTCACCTTCGGCTACGGCCCGACGCCCGTCGTCGAGGACGTCTCGTTCACCGTCGAGCCGGGCGACTTCCTCGCGCTCGTCGGCCCGAACGGCAGCGGCAAGAGCACGCTGCTCCGGCTCTTTCTCGGACTGCACCGCCCCGACTCGGGGTCGGTGCAGCTGTTCGGCGAGCCAGCCCACGAGGCCGCGACGGGCACCCGCGTCGGCTACGTCGCCCAGGACGTCGCCAGCGGCGGGCGGGCGATGCCCATCACCGTCCGCGAAGTCGTCCGGATGGGCCGGTATCCGCACGTCCCGCGCGGGCGGTTCCGGCGGGAAGACCGCGAGGCAGTCGAGGAGGCGTTGGCGACGGTCGACGTGACAGACCTCGCCGACCGCCGCGTGGGAGCACTCTCCGGCGGCCAACGCCAGCGGGTGTTCATCGCCCGCGCGCTGGCGACCGGCGCGGACGTGCTCGCGCTCGACGAGCCGACCGTCGGCGTCGACGCCACCTCCCGAGCGGCCTTCTTCGACCTGCTCTCGGAACTCAACCGCGAGGGGCTGACGGTCGTCCTCGTCGAACACGATATCGGCGTCGTGACGACCCACGCGACTCGGGTCGCTTGTCTGAACCGTCAGCTCCACTTCCACGGCTCGACCGACGACTTCGTCGCCAGCGACGCGCTCTCGGCGGCCTACGGCGCGAACCACCACGTCGTCGTCCACGACCACGACAGCGAGGCCGAGGGCGCGACTGGCCGAGACGGAGGCCACGGCCAGTGACCGACCCGCTGACGACGCTTCTCCTCGCCGACGTCGTCACCGGACTGCTCGCCGTCGCCGACCCGTTCACCGCCGTCCTCGACGCCTTCTCGGCCGTGCTCGGGGCTGTCGGCGACCTGCTCTGTCGCCTGCTCGCGCCGCTCGGCGTCGATCTCGTCTGCTATCCGTTCATGCAGCGGGCACTGGTGGCGGGACTCTGTGTCGGCGTCGTCGCGCCGCTCGTCGGCTCGTTTCTCGTCCACCGGGAACTGGCGCTCATCGGCGACACGCTGGCGCACGCCGCCTTCGCTGGCGTCGCCGTCGGTCTGTTTCTCGGTTCGCGGCTCGGTCTCCCGCTGTCGCCGTCGCTGACCGCGCTCGTCGTCGCCGTCATCGGCGCGCTCGTGGTGCAGGTCATCGCCGAGCGGACCGACGCCTACGGCGACGTCTCGATGGCCATCGTCCTCTCGGGCGGCTTCGCCCTCGGAACGGTTCTCGTGAGCCTCACCGACGGCGGCATCGCGGTCAGTATCAGCCAGTATCTGTTCGGCAGCCTCGCGACCGTCCGCTGGGAGGACACGCTGTTGCTCGTCGTCCTGAGCCTCGTCGTCGTCGCGGTCGTCGCGCGCTACTACCGGCAGTTCCTCGCGGTCACGTTCGACGAGACGGCCGCCGCTGTCGGCGGCGTCGACGTGACCCGCACGACGCGGCTGCTCGTCGTCCTCACTGCACTCGTCGTCGTCGCGGCCATGCAGATTCTGGGCGTCATCCTCGTCGCCGCGATGCTCGTCGTCCCCGTCGCGACCGCCGCGCCGGTGGCTCGGAGCTTTCGGGAGTCGGTCGTCATCTCGGTCGTCGCCGCCCAGCTGGCCGTCCTCGTCGGTATCGCGCTGTCCTACGGCTACGGGCTGGCGGCCGGGGGGAGTATCGTCCTCGCGGCCATCGGCGGCTACGCCGTCGTCGTCGGCGTCACCGGGCTGTCGAAGTGAGACCGCGTCGGCGAACTGATATTCAAGAAGGCTGTCACGTCTTCATCGACGTCGGCCCGAGCGACCTGTCCTGACCGCCCTGTTCTGTTGTCCTGACTCCGGCAGAAATGACAGTTCGGGAATGTTCCATAGTGAATAGATTTTTGAGTACGTAGCCGTTGTAGCTGTTGAAGGGATACCAAGGGCTACTACCAGATGGAACACAGTACGGAAAATTCAGCCGGGTCAAACACCGGTACCGTTCCGACAGCGGGGACGTTCGAGACACATCCGTTTGCGCAAGCGACGCTCGACGCGCTCCCGACCCAGGTCGCGATTATCAACTACGATGGCGATATCGTCTACACGAACCGCTCGTGGCGGGAGTTCGCTCGCGACAACGACTATCCGGGCCCCCCGGAGATGATGGGGGAGAACTATCTCTCGGTCTGTGACGGCAGCAGCGGTGCCGACGCGACGGACGCCGCGACGGGCATCCGCTCCGTCCTCGACGGCGACCGTGACGAGTTCTCGCTCGAATACCCCTGTCACGGTCCCGACGAGCGTCGGTGGTTCACCATGCGAACCATCCGGTTTCGCCACGACGGCGACCGGTTCGCGCTCGTCCTCCATCTCAACGTCACCGAACGGAAGCTGTCGGAGCTGGCCGCCCAGCGTCACAACACCCAGCTCTCGACGGTCAACCGCATCAACGTCCTCATCCGCGAGATCATCCAGTCGCTGCTCGAAGTCGACACGCGCGACGAGCTGGAGACGCTCGTCTGCGAACGGCTCGCCGAATCGGAGTATTACGACTCGGCGTGGGTCGCCGGCCGCAACACCCACCACGGCGGGCTGGAGATGCGCGCTCACGCCAACACGACCCAATCGTTCCGCGACAGCGTCGAGGCTATCGATGCCGACGACGTCGACCGGACGGGCGTCGCCACCGCGCTGAACGGCGAACGGCCGGAGGTCGTCCGCGCCAGCCACCGGACCGCGGGAGCCATCGAGTCGCTCGCGCTCGAAGAGGGCAACCAGTCGTATACGGCCGTCCCCATCCGCTACCGCGACGCCGAGTACGGCGTCCTCGTCGTCCATTCGACGACCCAGGACGCCTTCAGCGAGTGGGAGCGCGCCGCGTTCGAGGTGCTCGGCGAGACGCTCGGCCACGCGAGCAACGCCATCGAGAACCGCCGGCTGCTCTTTTCGGATTTCGTGACCGAGGTCGAGTTCGCCGTCAGCGACCCCACCTCCTTCCTGACCCAGCTCTCGGCGCGCTGTAACTGCGACGTCGAGCTGACGGGGTTCGTTCCGTTGACGACCGACGCCGTCCTCCAGTACGTCACGGCCCAGGGCACCGACGCCGCTCTCGTCGAGGTGCTCGCCGACGAGATCGAGACCGTCGAGAACGTGAGTATCATCTCGGAACACGACGACAGCGTCCGGTTCGAATACGCCGTCAGCGACACCTCGCTCGTCGCGCTGCTCGCCGAACACGGCGTCAACGTCCGGACGGCGACCGCGGCCAATGGCGAGGTGCGCGTCGTCGCCGAGGCCGTCGCCGACGCCGACATCCGCGAGGTCGTCGAGGCCGTCAGCGCGCACTTCGACAGTGCCGAACTCGTCGCCAAACGCGAAGTCGAACGCGAGACGCGGACCATCGACGACTACTGGGACGAGCTGACCGAACGGCTGACCGACCGCCAGCTGTCGATGTTGCAGGCGGCGTACCACGCCGGCTTCTTCGAGTGGCCGCGCGAGAGTTCCGGCGAGGAGGTCGCCGAGTCGTTCGATCTCTCGGCGGCGACGTTCCACGAACACACCCGCGTCGGCCTGGAGAAGATGCTCCGACTGCTGTTCGAACGCGACGCCTGAGCCGGAGCCTGAAAACGACGGCCGTGTCGGACATTTGGAAACGACGGTCATGTCCGACACTGGAAACGACGACCTGTTGACGCGCTTTTTCATCGACGCCTACGGGGACCGTCGAGGAGACGACTCGTCCGACCCACTTTTGCCGAGCAGTCGCGAAGCGCGTCTGTGCGCAGATTCACTGCCGAATATCTCCGTCGGACGCGCGAGGGGATGTGGGACGACTCGCGAGCGGCACTGTCGGATCTCGGCCTCGACTCGCGGACACGGATTCTCGACGTCGGCTGCGGAACCGGCGAACTCTCCCGCGTGCTCGCCGCCGAGAGTCCCGCCGACGTCGTCTGTCTCGACGCCGACCCGTCGCTGCTCTCGGTCGCCCGCGAGGAGACCGGCCTGCCGACCGTCGCTGGCGACGCGACTCGGCTGCCCGTCGCCGACGACAGCTTCGACCTCGTGGTCTGTCAGGCACTCCTGGTCAATCTCCCCGACCCGGCTGCGGCACTCCGCGAGTTCGCCCGTGTCTCTACGGACCTCGTCGCCGCCGTCGAACCCGACAACGCCGACGTCGACGTCGACTCGACCGTCGAGAGCGAGGTCGACCTGGAAGCACGCGTCCGCGAGACCTATCTGCGCGGCGTCGAGACGGACGTCGCCCTCGGCGAACAGGTGCCCGAACTGTTCGGCGATTGCGGGCTGTCGGACGTCCGGACGCGGCGGTACCACCACCGGAAGGTCGTCGAGCCACCGTACGACGAGATGGCGTTGCAGGACGCTGCGCGGAAAGCGAGTGGGGCGGGGCTCGCGGACCACGAAACCGAACTCCGACGCGTGCTCTCGGCCGACGCGTACGACGACCTCCGACGCGACTGGCGCGAGATGGGTCGGGCCGTCGCCGACCAGATACAGCGCGAGGCGTACCGCCGCGTCGAGGTCGTCCCGTTCGACGTGACCGTCGGCCGAGTGTGACCAGCGCGCGCTGTCGTGACTACTTACCTGTCGGGAGGTTCCCAAATTCGAGCGGGAGAAATCAGCCCGACGCACACCCCCACGTGTTCTCCTCGAAACGCGTATTTCTGTGCCAGTCTTTGTCACGACAGCGAAAACGCCGCTACGGTTCGTTTTCGGACGTTTACGCTCGAAGCGTGGAGTCGCGGTGTAGGCTCACAGACGGGCACGCAGGCCAGCCAGCGCGACGCCGTCTTCGAGGAGTTGTACTGAGGAGGCCTATCGGAGCCATAAGCACCGATTAAACCGCGTCACGGCGGCGTGTCGTCGCGATGGGACGCCGTCGAGAAATCGTGGCGTCGAGAAGGCGTCTCGGATGCCGTGGCGTCGAGAAGATTCAGATGACGTCGCCGCGGACGGTCGAGCCGGTCTGTTCGGCGCGGTGCTGTCGCATGGCGTCGGCCGCCTCGCTCGCCTTCTCTTCCTCCAGCCCGAGCATCTCCAGCGCGCCCGAGAGCGTCGGGAACGGCAGTTCGCCGCCGCGGAGTTTCGCCATCGTCTCCTCGGCGTAGGTACCGTCCATCCAGAGACACACGCCGCGCGGGTCGAGAATCTGCTCGTAGGCGTCGCGGGCAACCGCGCCGCGCAGCCGTTGGGTGACGTTGTCCTCGAAGCTGGCGTTGCAGACTTCGAGATGGATCGGCTCGCTGTCGTCGACGAGATGGGCGGCGAGACATTTCTCGGGGGCGGCGTAGCCGTTGTCGTTGGCGCGGAGATGGTCGGGGAACTGTTCGGCCCAGTCGGCAGAGACACTCTTGCCGACGCCTTTCACCCCGTACTCGGTCTCGAACCGGGCTTCTTGCTCGTCGCTGCCGTCGCCGCGGAGCATGAGGTCCTTGGTGACGTAGACGTCGAGTCGCTCGATGGGGTCGAGACCGAGCGCGACGTCGCCGTAGACCCACACCTCGCGGATGGGGACGGCCATGGGTTCGGACGCGACTGTGTCGACGATGGTCTCGACGCGGTCGAGGGCGGCGGCTCGCTCCATTGGCGGTCTCTTGCCGACGGACGCGCAAAACGGTTTCCTCCCGCGACAGTCGGCGACTCGTGCCCAAATTTCATGTCCACGTCGGGGAAAGCAGACACATGGTTTCGCTCTCGACTCGTCTCCGCCGGTCGTCCGTCACCGGCCTCGGTCTCCTGCTCGTCGTGCTCTCGACGGTCACCTACGTGACGAGCGCGGAGCCTGGCGAGCGGCTCTTGCTCTTTATGCCGGTGCTCCTCTCCGTGGCACTGGTCGGGTTCGGCGTCCGGCTGTCACGGCTGGCCTTCGACCCGGACGAGATCGTCCGTATCGCCGCCTGGACCGCGAGCGGACTCGTCGTCTTCGGCCTGTTGACGGTGTGGGGGGGCTACCATCTCCTCTTCGACGACCTCCCGTTGGCCGAGGCGTTCGAGCAGAGCGTGATGTATCTCACGGCGGGCGGGCTGGTGAGCGCGCTCGTCGGCTACTACGAGGTCCGCCAGCAGGCGAACGCGGCCATGGCAGAGCGCGTCCAGATGGCGGTCGACGCCGCCACGGACGGCATCGCCGTCCTCGACGACGACTTCACGTTCCGCGCCGTCAACCAGGCGTATCTGGACATCCACGGCATCGACAACGAGTCGGCGTTTCTGAACGACCACTACGAGGAGTATCAGCTCGTCGCCGACGTCGACCGGTTGACCAACGAGGTCGTCCCGGCCGTCCAGGCGGCCGACCACTGGCACGGCGAAGTGACCGGCAAGCGAATCGACGGGTCGACGTTTCCGAAGGAGCTGACGGTCAACCGGACCGACGAGGGTGGACTCGTCGTCGTCGCCCGCGACATCACGCGACGCAAGGCGCGCGAGCGACAGCTCGAAGCGCAGGCGACGGCGATGGACAGCGCCACTGACGGGATGGCCATCCTCGACGAGGACGGCAGATACGTCTACGTCAACGACGCCCACGCGGAGCTGTACGGCTTCGACGACGCCGACGACCTCCTCGACGAAACGTGGCGGCTCCTCTACGACGACGAGGAACTCGCCCGGTTCGAGGAGGAGGTCATGCCCGAACTGTGGGAGGCGGGCCAGTGGCGGGGCGAGGCCGTCGGCCGCCGCATCGACGGGACGACGTTCCCCCAGGAGGTCTCGTTGACGACGCTCGACGACGGCGGTCTCGTCGGCGTCGTCCGCGACATCACCGAGCGAAAGCAGTGGGAGAGTCGGCTCAAGGCACTCCAAGAGGCGACGCTCACCCTGCGGGACGCCGACTCGGAGACCGAGGTCGCCACCACCGTCGCCGACATCGTCGAGGAAGTCCTCGACAAGCCGCTCGCCATCGTCTGGTCGTACGACGAGACCGAAAAACGGCTCGTCCCCATGGCCACGTCGACGCAGGCGGCGTCGCTGTTGGCGTCGCGTGACCTGCCGGTCGAGTCGCTCGTCGTCCACGAGGGGATGCGACAGATGGCCGCCTTCCGGGGCGAGGAACCCGAGTTCCTGGAGGACTACCAGGACGTCGACCGGAGCAAGCGGTTCGACCTGCCGCTCGAACGCGTCCTCTACGAACCGCTCGGCGAGCACGGACTGCTGGGAATCGCCGCACAGGACGGCGGGGAGTTTACCGCCGCCGACCGCTATCTCGCAGACATCCTCGCGCGCAAGGCGACGGCGACGCTGGACCGCGTCGCTCGCGACCGGACCATCGACGCGCTCCAGTCGGCCATGCGACGGATGGTCCAGGCGGGCGACGCGGCCGAGGTCGCCGAGCTCGTCACCGAGACGACCGACGAGATCCTCGGCTACCCCATCGCCGGGGTCTGGTTCGTCGACGACGACGAGACACAGCTCACGCCCGTCGCGTCGACGGTGCGGTCGCAGGCACTGTTCGACGAGCTACCGACGTTCACCGCGGCGGGCGAGAGTCTCGCGTGGGCCACTTTCGAGACCGGCGACCCGCTCGTCTTCGACGACGTCCGAACCGACGACCGGGTCTACAACCCCGACACGCCGGTCCGCAGCGAACTGCTGTTGCCGCTCGGCCCGCACGGCGTGCTCATCATCGGCTCGCCCGAACCGGCGCAGTTCGACGAGCACGACGTGAGTCTCGCAACCATCCTCGCGGCGAACGCCGAGGTCGCCCTCGGGCGGGCGGCCCGCGAGACCGACCTCAGGCGACAGCGCGACCGACTGGAGTTCCTCAACAGCCTCCTCAGACACGACATCCTCAACGGGATGATGGTCGTCGACTCGCGGGCGGAGTTCCTTCTGGAGACCGACCTCGACGAGGAGCAGACGCGGTACGCCGAGACCGTCTCGCGGTGGGCCGACGACATCGTCGACCTCGTGCAGAACGTGCGGGCACTGCTCGATACTTTCGCCGGGTCGGGTCGGACGGAGACGGAACCGACGGACCTCTCGGCGGTCGTCGAGGCCGAGGTCGACCGCGTCCGGACCACCTATCCGGACGTCGGCTTCCACACCGACGTCGCGGACGGCGTCACCGTGGCCGCCAACGCCGTCCTCCCGGAGGTGGTCGGCAACCTCGTGACGAACGCCGTCGAGCACAACCGGGGCGACGACCCCGAGGTGACGGTGGCCGTCGAGACCGACCACGACGCCGGGACGGCGACGCTCTGCGTCGCCGACAACGGGCCGGGCGTCCGTCCGGAACTCAAAGACGGCATCTTCCGGCGCGACGAGACGGGCCACGTGAAATCCGCCGGTACCGGCTTCGGTCTCTTCTTCGTCGACACGATGGTCGACGCGTACGGCGGCAGCGTTCGCGTCGAGGACAACGAGCCGACCGGCGCGGTGTTCGTCGTCGAACTGCCGCTCGCCTGAGACCGCGAGGTGGCCGTCGACAACGCTGTCCGCGAGATAGTTCGGGGAAACGGTCATTACGTCGGCGAGCAACTGACGACACGAATTAATGAACGACCCCGCCGAAGCAGTCGTCCTCCTCGTGGAAGACGAACCCGATGTCGCGGAGACGTATCGGCGGTGGCTCGACGACCGCTACGACGTCCACCACGCCCCGGACGGCCAGCGCGCGCTCGACCGACTCGACAGTCTCGACGGAGCGGTCGACGTCGTCCTCCTCGACCGGATGATGCCCGGGCTGTCGGGCGAGGAGGTGCTGGCAGCGATCCGCGACCGCGGCTACGAGTGCCGGGTGGCGATGGTGACCGCCGTCGACCCCGACTTCGACATTCTGGAGATGGGCTTCGACGAGTACATCCAGAAGCCGCCGACGCGCGAGACGCTCGTCGAGACGATCGAGGACCTGCTGGACCGCAGCGACTACACGGCACAGCTCCGGGAGTATTACGCGCTGCTCGCCAAGCGGTCGGCGTTGGCGTCGGAGAAGTCGCCGGACGCACTCGCGTCGAACCGCGAGTACGCACGGCTCGAACGCGATATCGAGGAAGTAGCGGCCGAACTCGAAGAAGACCAGACGGACCTGCTCGACGATGCGACGTTCGTCGGTACGATCCGCGATATCGCGGGCGAGCGAGGTGAGACCAGTGAGTGAACAGCCTCCCGCGACTCGGTCGGCAGACACGAACCGGTCGGCGTATGACGTCGCCGACATCGTCCCCGTCGACGGCTTCGACGCGGTGTCGGCGGGCACCAACGTCCTCGTCAGCGGCCCGCCGCAGTCCGGCAAGACGCGGCTCGCGCTCCGGCTGCTCGCCCGCGGGACGGCGACCGGTGAGCAGGCCATCGCCGTCACGGCCGACGTCGACGGCACACGCCTCCGCCAGCGGTTCGAGGCGGTCGACGGCGACCCCTCGCGGCTCCACGTCGTCGACTGCTCGGGTGCCAGCGGCAAGGAGTCGTTCGACGACGCCGAAGGGGTGAGATACGTCTCCTCGCCTGCAGACCTCACCGGTATCGGACTGGGTGTCGTCAAATGCACCAGACAGATCGTCGCGGACGCCGACGCCGACGACGATGGCGTTCGGCTGTCGACGCTCTCGCTGTCGACGATGCTCCGCTATACGGAGATGAACCGGCTGTTCGGTTTCCTGCACGTCCTGACCGGCCGGGTGTCGGCGGCGGGCTACCTCGGCGTCTCGACGGTCGACCCGACGGCTCACAGCGACGAAGAGCGTAACACGCTCCGCTCGCTGTACGACGTGGTCGTCGAACTCCGGGAGACCGACGACGGCAGCCGGGAGATCCGGGTCGTCGGCGACGAGGACGTGCCGAGCACGTGGCGGACGCTCGCGCCTCCCTGAGACGAAACGGTCATGCCCACTCGTCGGCAACGACTCGGTAATGGAGTGCGACAAGTGCAGTCGCGACGCGGTGATGCACGCGGGCTACTCCGGGGCACATCTCTGTGAGGACCATTTCTGTGCCTCGGTCGACAAACGCGTCCGCCGCCGCATCCGCGAGGATAGTATGCTCCCGTCCGACGCGACACCCGAGGACCCAGAGACGTGGGTCATCGGTCTCTCGGGCGGAAAAGACAGCGTCGTGCTCACCCACATCCTCGACGAAACATTTGGAAAAGACCCGCGCATCGAGATGATCGCGCTGACCATCCACGAGGGTATCGAGGGCTACCGCGACAAGAGCGTCGACGCCTGCGTCGAGCTGGCTGACGACCTCGATATGCGCCACGAACTCGTGACGTACGAGGACGAAATCGGCGTCAAGATGGACGACGTCGCCGAGAAGGACCCGATGGACATGGCTCCCTGCGCCTACTGCGGGGTCTTCCGTCGCGACCTCCTCGAACGCTTCGCCGACGAGTACGGCGCGGACAAGCTCTTGACCGGCCACAACCTCGACGACGAGGCCGAGACGGCGCTGATGAACTTCCTCGAAGGCGACGTCAAACAGGTCGCCAAACATTTCGACGCCAGCATCGGCGGCTTCGACGACCGCAACGAACAGGACGACTTCATCCCGCGGGCGAAGCCGCTGCGGGACGTCCCCGAGAAGGAGGTCGCGCTGTACGCCCACCTGAAAGACCTCCCCGCACACATCACCGAATGTCCCCACGCCAGTGAGGCGTTCCGCGGCGAGATTCAGGAGCTGATGTTGAAACTGGAGGAGAACCATCCCGGCACGCGCCACTCCATCATGGCCGGCTACGAGGAACTCGCGCATCTCGCCGCCGAGCGGTACCGTGGCGACGGTGACGACGGCGAGGGGCCGGACCTCAACGAGTGCGAGCGGTGTGGGTCGATGACCGCGCGCGACGTCTGTCGGAAGTGCAAGCTGGTCGAAGCCATCGAGGCCGTGTAGTCGAGACGGCTGTAAGACGTGTCTCGTCGTCGGCTCCCTTCACACCGTATGACAGCGTCGTCGCTCGTGGCTGTCGCTCGCGACTGTAAAAACGAAGTAGAGAGTTCGAGTCGTGGCTTAGCGGATGACGTCGAGACCGTTGTTCTTCTCGACCTCGTCGCGTCCGCCGTCGGACTGCCACGCTTCGTTGGTGTTCTGACCGCTACTCGAACTCGAGCTCGAACCGAAGTCCGAAGCCTGATTGTCGAGGCTCGCGCGGGACTTGTCGGCCTGTTTCTGCGTCGTCGGGCCGAGCACCTGCGCGCTCTGGACGCCGGTCATGATGGCCATGACGCGGACCTTGCCCTTGTACTCCTCGTGGATGCGGGCACCCCAGATGACGTTTGCGCTCGCTTCGAGCCGTTCGGTGATGTTGTCCGCGATGCCCTCGGCCTCCTTCAGCGTGAGGTCGGGGCCGCCCGTGATGTGGACGAGGCCACCCGAGGCCCCCCGGTAGTCCACGTCGAGCAGCGGATGGTTCATCGCGTCGTTGACCACTTCTTGGGTCTTGTTCTTGTCCTGTGTCTCGCCGACGAGCATCACCGCGACGCCGCCCTGGTTCATGATGGTCGACATGTCGGCGTAGTCGAGGTTGATGAGCGACGGCTGGGTGATGGTCTCGGAGATGCCCTTGACGGTCTCGGCGATGATCTGGTCCATGACCGAGAACGCCTTGCCGATCGGCAGGTTGGGCACGTAGTCGAGCAGGCGGTTGTTGTCGAGGACGATGATGGAGTCCGCCTCGTTGCGGAGGTTCTCCAGCCCTTCCTCGGCCTTGACCGTCCGGGCACGCTCGACGTTGAACGGGGTCGAGACCATGCCAACGACGATTGCGCCCTGCTCCTTTGCGATCTTGGCGACGACGGGTGCCGCACCCGTCCCGGTTCCGCCACCCATACCGGCGGTGACGAACACGAGGTCGGCGTTGCCGAGGACCTCCTTGATGGTACCCTGTGCCATCTCCGTGGCACGTTCGCCCATCGAGGGGTCGCCACCGGCACCGAGCCCCTGCGTCAGGGACTTGCCGACGAGGATCTTCGTGTCGGCCTCGATCATCTTGAGGTGCTGCTTGTCGGTGTTGATGGCGACGGTATCTGCGCCCTCGACACCGATGTTGTACAGTCGGTTGATGGTGTTGTTACCGGCACCACCGGCGCCGACGATGACGATTCGCGGTTCCCCGAAATCGTCGTCGTCGTCGTCGATATCCATGTCACGCTGCTCGGCTTCCGCGTTGTCGAGTGCGTCTTGAACGATGTCTTGCATCGGTTACACCCTCGCCCAGCTGCGCTTGGTGGTCTTCTCTTTTTTCTGGGCGTCGCGGCTCTCGCCCTGTTCGTTGAGCATCTCACGGACGGCCGAGCGAATCGCCTCGCTTCGGTTCGGGAACTTCCCCGTTTCGACCATCTGTTCGACCTCTTCAATCTGCTGCTTCGGAATTCGTAGTGTCACACGCTCCATGCTTACATTCCCCCGGTAAGACGGCGGGTCTGCCCCGTGCGGACGTCAGACACACCAAAACCCCATGACGGGAGGGTCATCCCCCGCCGGGTTCTGCCGTGTAAGACAACCGTCTTACGCAGAAGTAGGCACAGACCGACAGGTTATAAAGGTATCGGCGGTTGTAAGACAAATCCCGAATACGCCGTTTACAGAGCGTCTACTGGGACTATGAGCGGTCGAGCACGTCTGCCGCCGGCGTCCGCCTTCCACAGCTCGGGCAGAAGGCCCAGTCCGACCGGACCTCGTCACCACAGTCACAGAAGGCACGTCTCGCGGTTTTCTCGCCACAGTTCGGACAGTAGACGTGGTCACCGTCGACTTCCTCGCCGCACTGTCCGCAGGCGGTCGTCGCGGTGTCTGCCGTCGTCTCCACCGGTGTCTTACGGACGCTGTCGTTCGGTTCCGGCTCTCGGTCGACGGCCGTGTCTGCCGGGGCGACGCCGTCGAAACTCACGTTGACGTTGACGTCGCTCGTCCGACGGTCTCTCGGCTCGCGCTCGGCCATCGCCGCGTCCAGTCGCTCGGAGATGAGTTCGTCGACGCGGGCGGCCAGGGCGTCGTCGACCGTGGCCGACTGTCCCGCGTCACGTTCCGCACCGTCGAGATACGCACGAAGTGCCTCGCGCATAGCCTCGCTCTTCGAGGCATCGAGCGCTTCGAGACGCTCGACGAGGTCTTCGTCCGCACGGAACGTGATCTTGCTCATCGTCTGTGCGGCACATTAACGCGGGACTATTTTAATCTTCCCTCATGTCAGACGATACCGTGGCGGTCACGAGCGAAAAACAGTAATCGTTAAACGACAGTGCCGGATACGATTCAGTGACCGCTCTTAGCTCAGCCTGGCAGAGCAGCCGACTGTAGATCGGCTTGTCCCCCGTTCAAATCGGGGAGAGCGGACTTCTCTAATTCCGACCGGCGAGCACTGCGTCGACCCCCGACCGTCGCCCGCTCAGTCTTTGTAGACCCAGTCCCGTTCGACCGTGAACGGCTCCAGTCGCGCGTAGTACGACCCCGAGAGGCGGCCGACGGCGTCGACCTTCTCGATGTCGATCTTCCCGTCGGTCAGGAGTTCGTCGTCGACGTGGATGCGTTCGATGCGGCCGAAGACGACGGTGTGGTCGCCGACCTCCATCGTGTCGTGGAGCGAGCACTCCATCGTCGCCTTCGCCGCCGCGACGAGCGGGACGTCTATCGTGGTCGCCTCCCGGCGGTCGAGGCCGACGACGTCGAACTCGTCGGTCTCGGGGTCGACGGGGCGGCTCGTCCCGTCCATCTGTTCGACGAGGTCGGCCGTGACGAGGTTGAGACCGAACGCCTCCGTCTCGACGGCGTTGCGTGCGGAATCCTTCAGCGTCCCGTCCGACCGGTGTTCCGCCGAGAACATCACCACCGGCGGGTCCGCCTCGATGACGCCCATGTAGAAACTGAACGGCGCGAGGTTGTCGACGCCGTCGGTGCTCCGGGTCGAGACCCAGCCGATGGGTCGGGGGACGATGAGACTCGTGAGCAGCCGGTACATCTCGTCGACGGCCTCGTCGGGGTCGATATCCATCGTCCTCTCTCTGCAAACCAGCCTGATAACTGTTCTCGCGGCTGAGCCGACACGACGGCGTTCCGGAGGCACGGTCTGTCCGAGATCGCTCGTCCCGACGCCGCCCTCCCGACACCGTCTATCTCTGCCGCAGCACAGACGTTTACACGCCTCCAGCGAGACGTCCGACCATGGACCATCGGACACTCGGTAGCACGGGGTATCGCGTCACAGAGATCGGCCTCGGCACGTGGAACATCGGCAGCGACTGGGGCGACGTGAGCGACGAGGAGGGCCGCGAGGCCATCCGGACCGCGCTCGACGCCGGTATCGACTTCCTCGACACCGCCGACGTCTACGGCGACGGCAAGAGCGAGCGCAACATCGGCGACGTGCTCGACGAGCGCGACGCGTACGACGACGTCACCGTCGCGACGAAGGCCGGCCGTCGCCTTGACCCGCACGAACCGGCGGGCTACAACGCCGAGAACTTCGAACAGTTCGTCGACCGCAGCCTCGACAACCTCGGCGTCGACTCGCTGGACCTCCTCCAGCTGCACTGTCCGCCGACCGAGGTCTACTACCAGCCCGAGGTCTTCGACGCCCTCGACGACCTGAAAGCCCGTGGGAAGATCGACGCCTACGGCGTCAGCGTCGAGAAGGTCGAAGAGGCACTGAAGGCCATCGAGTATCCGGGCGTCGAGTCCGTCCAGATCATCTTCAATCCGTTCCGCCAGCGGCCCTCGGAGCTGTTCTTCCGCGAGGCCGCACGCCGCGACGTGGGCGTCATCGTCCGCGTGCCGCTGGCGTCGGGGCTGCTGACCGGCAAGCTCGACCGCGACACGGAGTTCCCCGAAAACGACCACCGCAACTACAACCGCGACGGCGACGCCTTCGACGTGGGCGAGACGTTCGCGGGCGTCCCCTTCGAGGCGGGGCTGGACGCCGTCGACGAGCTTCGGCCCGCTGTCCCCGAGGGGACGACGATGGCACAGTTCACGCTGCAGTGGATCCTCTCGTTCGACGCCGTGACGACGGTGATTCCGGGGTCGACGTCGCCGGAACACATCGAAGACAACGTCGCCGCCGCCGACCTCCCGCCGCTCACGGCGGACCAGCACCACCGCGTCGCCGAGGTGTACGACGAGTACGTCCGCGAGCACGTTCATCACCGCTGGTAACTCCGGCCGTCTTACGGTCGGCGACCGTCCGATCTCGACCTGCGTGCGTACGGCCCGCCGCACCCCGCGTGAACGCGTGCTCGTGCTCGCGTGACAGACTCGTGAATGACTCTCTCGGAACGCCTATACGTCTCCTTCTCCACGCACCTCTATGGACTATCAAGCCAGTCTCGACCGAGCACTCGACGAGGTCCCCGACCTCGGCGGGTCCGACGAGCGTCTCTCCGTTCCCGACGCGCAGGCACAGAAAGACGGGGCGTTCACCCGACTGACCAATCTCTCGGCCATCGCCGACGCCCTCTCGCGTGATCCCGAGCATCTCCACAGTGCCATCCAGCGCGAACTCGGGACCGCTGGCCAGTACTCCGACGGCCGTGCCCGCTACAACGGCAGTTTCTCCGGCCAGGACTTCGACGCCGCCGTCACGAGCTACATCGCGGAGTACGTCACCTGTTCGGAGTGTGGCCTGCCCGACACCCGCCTCGTCATGGAGGACCGAAACCAGATGCTCCGCTGTGAGGCCTGTGGTGCCTTCCGGCCGGTCGCAAAGCGTAAGCGCGCCAGCCAGCGTTCCAGCGGGCCCGAGGTCGAAGAGGGCAAGACCTACGAGGTCAAGATCACCGGCACCGGCCGCAAGGGCGACGGTGTCGCCGAGAAGGGCAAATACACCATCTTCGTCCCCGGCGCGCAGAAGGGCGACGTCGTCAACATCTACATCGAGAACGTGAGCGGCACGCTCGCGTTCGCCCGGCTGGCCTGATCTTTCACCCGACGACTCCGCTGTCTTTCCGTTTCTCGGCTGTCTGACGCTCGTGGCAAGCGGTGCCTCAACCGTCGGACAGCCTGTTCTCCGCCTGTTCTCCCGCTCATCGACCCCGAGCGGTTCGCCCGCCCGGACGGAAGCTTGAGGTAGTCAGCGGCCGGAGGTGAGCGTACCCACACGGTTCTCATCATGTCTTCTTCACCGCTCGTCTTCGACGGCCACAACGACACGTTGCTCGACCTGTTGCACGGTCGGAGCGGCGAGCGGTCGTTCTTCGAGGCGTCCGAGTGCGGCCATCTCGACCTCCCGCGTGCCAGAGACGGCGGCTTCGGCGGCGGCTTCTTCGCCATGTTCGTCCCCAGTGAGGACGGCCTGGACCTCGTCGAGACCGACGAGGGCTACGAGGTCCCCCATCCCCCGGCCGTCCGTCACGAGTGCGCCCACGAGATGACACAGCGACTGTTCGACCTGTTGACGACCCTCGTCGAGGAGTCCGAGGGCCAACTGCGACTCGTCCGCACCGCGGCCGAGTTGGCGGACTGCTTCGACGGCGACACGCTCGTCGCGCTCGCGCATCTCGAAGGGGCGGAGGCCGTCGCCCCCGACCTCTCGAACCTCACCGACCTGTACGACGCGGGCATCCGGTCGATCGGTCTCGTCTGGAGTCGGCAGAACGCCTTCGGGTACGGGGTCCCGTTCCGCTACCCTGCCTCGCCGGACATCGGTCCCGGATTGACCGACGCCGGGGAGGAACTCGTCGCCGCCTGTAACGACCTCGGCATCGTCGTCGACTGCGCCCATCTGAACGAACGGGGCTTCTGGGACGTCGCCGAAACGTCCGACGACCCGCTCGTCGTCACCCACACCGCGGCCCACGAACTCTGTCCCTCCTCGCGCAATCTGACCGACGAACAGCTCGACGCCGTGGCCGACTCCGGCGGCGTCGTCGGCATCACCTTCGGCGTGAGCGACCTCCGACCGGACGGGGAGTTCGACGCCGACGTGCCGCTCTCGACGCTCGTCGACCACGTGGCGTACGTCGCCGACCGCCTCGGCGTCGACCACGTCGCGCTCGGCTCGGACTTCGACGGGACGACCGTGCCCGACTCCCTCGGCGACGTCAGCGGACTCCCGGCAGTCTTCGACGAACTCCGAGCCCGCGGCTTCGACGCGGACGGGGTGGAGAAGGTCGCCCACGACAACTGGCTCCGCGTGCTCGACGAGACGCTGGCGGTCTAGCCGCTCACGGCGGGAGTTCGTAGACCGTCGCCGTCGAGTCCGCGACGTACACCGTCCCGTCCAGTGGTTCCACGTCGAACAGTGTCGACCCCGGCTGGAATCGGCCGCGGACACTGCCGTCGGCGGCGCGGATCCCGTAGAGGATGTCGTCGATGGCCTCTTCGGCGAGACAGAGCTCGTCCGTCGCCGCCACCTGGTTGAGGATGGGTGGGTCGGGGTCGAACGTCCACTCCACTGACCCGTCGGCCGTCGACAGCGACTCGACGTACTGGTCGTTCTCTTTGCCGTTCCGCCCGACGTAGAGATGGCCGTTCCGGGGCGATGCCCACCGGGCACTCCCGAGCTCTTCGTGGTGCCACGCGACGCTCCCATCGGCCTCGATGGCGTAGATACCGTCGCTGCTTACGTAGACTCGGCTGTCGCCGGCAACGCGGTGGAAGGCACCGCGGGGAAGCGACTTCGTCCACCGCGTTTGGCCGTCGGGTTCGTGTGCACGGACCCCGGCGTCGGTCGTGAGGTAGACCCCGTGGTCGGTCGCCAGTGGCTCGTTGGTCGGCCCTCCGATGTCGACCGTCCGTCGCTCGGTGCCGTCCCCGGCGAGGGCGACGAGCTCCGTGCCATCGACTACGAGCGCTGTGTCGCCGGCGACGACGCCGCTGTCCGGCTTCGAGACGTCGTAGCGCCACCGTTCCTCGCCGGTCTCGACGTCGAGACCGACCACCGTGCCGCCGACGAACGACTCGGCGTGGCTGTGCGTCTCGTCGTTGTACTCGCGGGCGTTGGCGACGACGACGTCGCCGACGACGCCGTAGACGTCGAACGAGCGCTCACGCCGCTCCGACCAGCGCGTCTCGCCCGTCTCGCGGTTGAGTGCGTAGAGTTCGCTCCAGCCGAGACCCGGTGCCTGCGTCCCGCTGACGACGTAGACGCTCCGGTCGGTCACGACACGCTCCCAGTCGAGCGGGCTGCCCTCGAACGTCCGGGACCATCTGACGCCGTCGCCGGGTGTGATGGCAGCGACGCCCGACGCGAAGGCGTCGTCGCTCGTCGTCGCGTAGAGCAGGCCGTCGAAGGTGTCGAGGCCGACGACGTTGCGCGAGCCGTCGCCGAGGACGACGCTCCACGAGGGCTCCCAGCGGGGGAACGCCGCCGGGTCGTCCGCGTCGGACGTCTCCGTCTCGGTCGCGGGCTGGTCGGTCGGTGGCTGTGTCGTCGCCGTGTCGTCAGTGCCGGGCCGGTCGTCCGTCTGGCCGAGACAGCCGGCGAGTGCACCCACGAGGATGCTCCCACCGAGTCGGAGGGCAGTGCGGCGGTGGAGGGACATACGACCGCGTTCTGTCGTCAGTCGCACATATCTTGTGGTGGTCGCTCGGTGGGCTCTCGACAGCTGTACGTCGCGTCTCACCCCCACCGACCACTATCTTCAAGTCTACTTTCGTTAACCACAGTACAGTGGCAGTCTCGTTCGACCTCTTCGGAACCCTCGTCGACGTCTCGTATCCCGACGACCCCGCGGCCGTCGTCGCCGACGAACTCGACGCCCGCGGCGTGGCCGTCCCCGACGACTGGGGGGACGCCTACCGCGAGGTCCACATCGACGCCCCCGAGGGTGCCGAGGTCCCGCTCCCCGCCCACGTCAGTGCCGCGCTCGCCTCCCGCGGCGTCGACGCCCCCAACAACGCCTCCCGCCACGCCGTCGTCAGTGCCTTCGACCCCGAGGTGACGACTCGCCCCGGCGCACGCGAGGCTCTCGACGCCGCCGCCGACCGCGGTTCTGTGGGACTGCTCTCGAACTGTTCGGTCCCCGAACTCGTCGCCCGGACGCTCATCCGCGCCGACGTCGACCGCGACGTCTTCGACACCATCACGACGAGCGTCGCCTGCGGCTGGCGGAAACCCCACGCTCAGGCCTTCGAGACGGTTGCGCGCGGTCTCGGCGTGAACGTGGGCGACCTGATTCACGTCGGCGACGACCCCCGGACCGATGGCGGTATCGAGGCTCTCGGTGGCACCTTCGTCGACGTGGCGGAGGTCCCGCTGTCTGAGTTCTCCGCGTGGCTAAAAAACCGGGACGGCGGAGGGACCGACTGATGCCCCTGACGGCGACGGCGGCCGTCGCGCTCGGCGCGGGTCTCGACCGGCTGTTCGCCGAACCCCCGACCCGACTCCATCCGGTCGTCTGGTTCGGCAAACTGGTCGCGCCGTTCGACCGCGAGTGGGATTCTCCCAAACTCGTCGGACTCGCCGTCGCGCTCGCTCTCCCGCTCCTCGCGGCCGGTGTCGTCGCGGGGGTCGTCGCGAGCGCAGGTCTCGTGCATCCCGTCGCCGCGGCCGCCGTCGCCGGACTCGTCCTCTTCGCGACGACGAGCCTCCGGATGCTTCTCGACGCCGCGGGCGACGTCGTCGCGCTGACCGAGTCGGACCTCGACGACGCTCGGTTCGAACTCCGAGCGCTCGCCGGGCGGGACGCCTCGACGCTCGACGCAGCCGAGATTCGGAGTGCCGCCGTCGAGAGCCTCGCGGAGAACCTCGCCGACGGTCTCGTCGCACCTCTGCTCGGCTTCGCGCTCTTCGCTCCCCTCTCGCTCCCGCTCGCAGCGGCGGCCGCGGCGTGGGTCAAGGCGGTCAACACGCTCGATTCGATGCTCGGCTACCGCTCGAAGCCGGTCGGCTGGGCACCCGCCCGCCTCGACGACGCGGCCATGTGGCTGCCCGCGCGTGTCAGCGCGCTCCTGATCGCGCTCGCCGCTGGCGCGCCTGCGGCAGTTGTCCGTGCTCGCGACGACGCCCGCGTCCCGGCATCCCCGAACTCCGGCTGGCCGATGGCGACGCTCGCCGTCGTCCTCGGGACGCGTCTGGAGAAGTCCGGCCACTACCGGCTCAACGCGGACGGCGACCTCCCGACCGTCGCCGACGCCGAACGCGGCGTCCGCGTCGTCGCCGTCGCGGGCCTGCTCGCCGTCGCGGTCGCGGGGGTGGTCGCGTGGTTCTGACCGCGCTCCGCGGCGCGGTTTCGTTCCTCACCAGACTTCCGGTCGGCGGCGGCGAGTCCGGCTGGGACGCCTTCCGTCGGACGCCGATCACCTTCCCGCTCGTCGGCTATCTCGTGGGGCTCCTCGCGGCCGTCCCGTTCTTCGCGCCCGACCTGCTCTCGCTGCTGCCCTTCGTCCCGCGACTCCCGCCGCTGCCGCTCAACGTCGCCATCGTGGGCTACCTGCTCGCGCTCTACGCCGTGACCGGCATCACCCACGCCGACGGGCTGGCGGACCTCGGCGACGCTTTCGCGGTCCACGGAAGCGTGGAGAAGCGCGTCGACGTGATGAAGGACTCAGAGACCGGCGTCGGCGGGACGCTCGCGGTCGTCCTCGTCGTCGTCGGCCTCGCGCTCGGCGCGCTCGGCCTGCCGACGAACGGCTGGGGCGCGCTGCCCGCAGTCCGCATCGTCGTCGCCGCGGAGGTCGCCGCCAAGACGGCGATGGCACTCCTGGTCTGTCTCGGCCGCGCGCCCCACGAGGGACTCGGCTCGCAGCTCGTCGGCGCGGTCGACGGCTGGTGGGTCGTCCCCGTGCTCACGCTCTCCCTGCCGCTGTTTCTGGTGCCCGGCCCGGCCGTCTCGGCCGGATTGGCCGCGTTGCTCGTCGCGCCGCTCGTCGCGGGCGGCGTCGGCTGGTGGGCGACGCGGACGGTCGGCGGCGTCTCGGGCGACGTGCTCGGCGCGGCCAACGAACTCACGCGCCTCGTCGCGCTCCACGCGGGGGTGGTCGCGTGGACGTTCTTCTGATGTGCGGCGGCCGGGGAACCCGCCTCGGCAGTCGCGTCGAGAAACCGCTCGTCGAAGTCTGCGGGACGCCGATGGTCGACCGCGTGCTCGACGCGCTCGCAGCGAGTCGCGTCGCGAGCGACGGCGGCGAAGTCTACGCCGTCGTCTCGCCTGACACGCCCGCGACGCGTGAGCATCTGCGCGGGCGAGACTGCACCGTCGTCGACGCCCCCGGCGAGGGCTACGTCGACGACCTCGGCTACGCGCTGGAACGCGTCGAGACACCCGTCGTGACCGTCGTCGCCGACCTGCCGCTGCTCGCGCCCGAGATCGTCAACCGCGTGCTGGACGAGGCGACGCGCCCCGACCGCCACGGCGACTCGGTCACCGTCTGCGTCCCCGCGGCCGTCAAGCGCGCGCTCGGCGCGAGCGTCGACACGAGCTTCGAGTCCGAGGGGATCGAACTCGTGCCAACCGGCCTGAACGTCGTGGGTGGAAGCGACGACCACTTGTATCGGAGCCACGACGTGCGACTCAGCGTGAACGTCAACCGCCCCGCAGACCACCGACTCGCGGAGGAACTGTGCGACTGATTCTCGTCGCCGGGACGACGGCGACCGCCGGTATCGACGGCATCAGCGCGGCTGGTGCCGACGCGGACCTGCTGCAACATACGCCGGGTGCCGACGCCGAACTGCTGGCCTACGGCGACGTGGTGCGCGCGCCCGAGGTGCCGATGAGTCCGACGGGCTGTCCGACACCGGCGCTCGTCACCCGCGCCGCCCGCGAGGTCGTCGGCTTCGACGTCGTGACCGTCGACGGCGGCCTGCGCGTGCCGACCGGCGCGCCGACCGTGACCGTCGGTGCCCGCCCCGGCGACGACATCCGCGAACAGGACCCCGTGCCGTCTGCACCGGGGTCGTTCGTGGCGGCCCGCCAGTACGGCCGGAAGCTGCCGAACGAGGAGTTCGTCGTCGGCGAGACGGTCCCCGGCGGGACGACGACGGCACTCGGCGTCCTCCGCGCGCTCGGCGAGGACTGGGCCGTCTCGTCGTCGCTGCCGGAGAACCCCCAGAAATTGAAAGAAGAGGTCGTCGCCGAGGGGCTGGATGCGAGCGGTCTCTCCCCCGGCGACGCCGCGGGCGACCCGAAGATGGCCGTCCGGCGGATGGGCGACCCCGTTCTCGCGGTCGTCGCGGGACTGACCGTCGGCGCGCTCGAATCCGGCACGCGCGTCGTCCTCGGCGGCGGGACGCAGATGCTCGCGGCCGCCGCGCTCGTCCGACACGCGGGCATCGAAGCCCCGCTGTCGCTGGCGACGACGAGCTACGTCGTCGACAGCGTCCCGGACTTCCGCGAGGCGGCGGCGACGTTCGATCTCGGGCTGACCGTCACCGACCCCGGCTTCGACGCGGTCGACCACGCCGGGCTGGCGAGTTACGCCGACGGCGTCGCAAAGGAGGGTGCCGGGATGGGCGGCGCGCTCGCGCTCGCGGCTCGCGAGGGGCTGGTCGACGAGGTGACGGGCGCAACGCTTGACTTGCTCGACCGTCTTGGCACCGGTAATGGACCCTGAGGCCCTCTCGGACGTCGACCACGTTCCGCACGGTGGGGTCACCGACGCGGACCTCCTCGATTTCAGTGCCAACATCAACCCGGTGCGGCCCAGAGGTGTGACACAGGTCTACGACGCCGCCTTCGGCGCGTCGACCCGCTACCACGCCGACGACTACACCGAATTCCGGCTCGCCGCGGCCGACTACGCCGACTGCGAACCCGAACACGTCGTCCCCACGGCGGGCGGTCTCATCGCCATCCGGCTCGCGCTCGGTGTCACCGTTAGCCCCGGCGACGCGGTCGCCGTCCCCGCGCCGAGCTTCGGCGAGTACGCCCGCGAGGCGCGCTTGCAGGGCGGCGACCCCGAGTTCGTCGACGCCGACACGCTGCTCGACCTCGACCCCGAGCCGTACTCGGTGGTCGTCGTCTGCAACCCGAACAATCCGACGGGCCAGCTCTACCCGGCGGACGACCTGCAGCGGTTCGCCCGCCAGTGCCGCCGGGCGGACACGACGCTGCTCGTCGACGAGGCCTTCCTCGACTTCACCGACTCCCCCTCTATCGCGGGGACCCGCGGTGTCGTCGTCGCCCGCTCGCTGACGAAGATGTTCGGCCTGCCCGGCATCCGCGCGGGCTACGCCGCCGCCGAGGGCGACCTCCGCGAACGACTCGAAACCGCCCGCCCCGCGTGGGGACTGAGCACGCCCGCGGCCGACGTCGGCGCGTACTGTATGCGCCAAGACGAGTTCGTCGAGGAGACCAGAGCGCGGGTCACCCGCGAGCGGCAGCGGATGTACGACGTCCTGACTCACGAGTTCGACGTCCGCGAGTCGCACGCGCCCTTCCTGCTCGTCGACGTCGGCGACAGAGACGTTCAGACCGTCGCCGAGACCACCCGCAAGCGCGGGGTCGCCGTCCGCGACGCGACGACCTTCCGCGGGCTGGACTCGCACATCCGTGTCGCCGTCAAGCGCGCAGAGGAGAACGACCGGCTGCTCGACGCGCTGCGGGACGTCTGATGGAGCGTGTCTTCGAGACGACCGTCCGCGAGGGCGTCTGTCGGCTCCGCCGCGAGGGGACGCGCTGGCTCTCGACGGGCTACGACGGCGGGGAGTCCCGCGGTCCCACGGCCTACAACGTCACCGTCCCCGAGGGATGGCCGGAGACCGACCTCGGCGAGTACGTCCGCGAGCGGCGCGACCGTGCCGGGTTCTCCGAGCCGGGACCGACACTCCTGACCGGCGTCGAACAGCAACACGCTCACCGCGCGCGACTCGGCCCGGTCGAGACCGTCGTCACGGCGGGCGTCTCGAACCCGGCGACGCTGCCGCTCGTATCCGAGGCCGCGTCGGCGACAGCGAACGAGACGGCCCCGTCCGACGGCCGCCCCGTCGGCACGGTCAACGTCGTCGTCGGCACGACCCGGTCGCTCGCGCCCGGCGCGCTCGAAAACCTCCTCACGGTCGCCGCAGAGGCCAAGACGGCCACGTTGCTGGCGACGACCGGATTCACGGGGACGACGACCGACGCGGTCGTCGTCGGCTGCGACCCGGCGGGCGAGGAGGCCGCCTTCTCCGGCAGCGCGACCGCGGTCGGCGCGGCGACCCGTGCCTGTGTCCGCGACGCGCTGACTGCCTCGCTGGACTCGCGGTACGCGGTGGGTGACGTCGAGTTACCTGAATCCGTCGCCGACGCGGCCTACGGCGTCGTCACCGACGAGCGAGCCACCGTCTCGCGGCTGGACTAGTCGGGTTTCTCTCTCCCATCTCCACCCACCCCGCTCCGCTTCCACGTCTGCACTCCCACAGCGAGGACGCCGCCCGCGCCGACCATCGAATTAAAGTAGACTTGCAGTAACACAGATTCAATGAAATCCGAGGTGAGATCGTGAAGGGCGTCGTCGTCGCTGGCACCGCGTCGGGTGTCGGGAAGACCGTGGCGACGCTCGCGGTGTGTCGCGCGCTCCAGCGCGAGGGGCGAACCGTCCAGCCCGCGAAGGCCGGCCCGGACTTCATCGACCCGAGTCACCACACCGCCGCGACGTGGCGCGCGTCGCGGACGCTCGACCCGTGGATGCAGGGCGTCGACGGACTCCGCGAGAACTACGCCCGCGGCGACGGCGACGTCTGCGTCGTCGAGGGGATGATGGGGCTGTACGACGGTGCTGGCGACCCCGACACGTCGACCGCGCGGGTGGCCGAACTGCTCGGCCTGCCCGTCGTGCTCGTCGTCGACGCGAGTGCGGGGATGGAGAGCGTCGCCGCCACCGCGTTGGGATTCAAGCGTTACGCCGAGCACTCCGGCCACGACATCGACGTCGCGGGCGTCCTCGCGAGCCGCGCCCACGGCGGCCGTCACGAGCAGGGAATCGAGGACGCGCTCCCCGACGACATCGCCTATCTCGGTCGGATTCCCCCGCGTGAGGACTTGACCATCCCCGAGCGACATCTGGGGCTGGTCCTCGGCGAAGAGGAGTCACTGACCGGCGAGGCACTCGACGCCGCGGCCGACGGTCTCGACACCGACCGCCTGCTCGACGTCGCGCGGGCGGCCACCCCACCGAGCGAGTCCGTCGAGTCCGCGTCGTCGCGAGCGACGGCCGCGGGTGACACCGCAGACGGGAGCGACGACGGTCCCCGCATCGCCGTCGCCGACGACGCCGCCTTCCGGTTCGTCTATCCGGCGACCCGCGAACGGCTCCGCGCGAACGCGACGGTCGTCCCCTTCGCGCCGACGGCGGGCGACGACCTGCCCGACTGCGACGCGGTCTATCTTCCCGGCGGCTACCCCGAACTCCACGCCAACGCCCTCGAATCGAGTCCGGGCCTCGCCACTCTCGCCGACCGCGCCGCCAACGGCCTGCCCGTCCTCGGCGAGTGCGGCGGCCTGATGGCCCTGGCCGAGTCGCTGACGACGGCCGAGGGCGACACATACGAGATGGCGGGCGTCCTCCCCGCCGACGTCCGGATGGAAGACCGGTATCAGGCCCTGGACCACGTCGAGTTGGAGGGTCGAGAGGGGGTGCTCACCGCCGACGCGGGCGGGACGCTCCGGGGCCACGAGTTCCACTATTCGAGTGCCACCGTCGCCGACGACGCCCGCTTCGCCTTCGACGTGGTTCGCGGGTCGGGCATCGACGGCGAGCACGATGGGCTGACCGAGTACCGGACGCTCGGAACGTACGCCCACGTCCACGCCGCGAGCGGTGCGTTCGACCGGTTCGTGGCGGCTGCGGAGGGAGGGTGATGGGCGGACCGAAAACCCGAACTCCCGCTACGTGGGAGATGCTGGCATGACCGACCGACGCGACGAGGCCGTCAGCGTGCTCCGAGAGAACCGCCACGACGGTTACACCATCCCTTCGGCGACGCTCTACCCCTACCAGTGGAACTGGGACTCGGCGTTCATCGCTGTCGGCCTCGCTGGCGTCGACCCCGAGGCCGCAAAGCGCGAACTCCGGACGCTGCTGTCGGCGATGTGGGACAACGGGATGGCTCCACAGATCGCCTTCTGGGCCGACGCCGAGGGCTACTTCCCCGGTCCCGACGAGTGGGAGGCCGGCAACGGCGACGTACAGACCAGCGGTATCACCCAGCCGCCGGTAGTGGTGCCCGCCGCCCGCCACGTCTACGAGACCACCGGCGACGACGCGTTCCGCGACGAACTCCTGCCCCTGCTCGACCGCCATCTCTCGTGGTGGGTCGACGAACGCTCGTTCGACGGCGACACCGTCTACGTCCGCCATCCGTGGGCGACCGGGATGGACGACTCGCCGGCGTGGCTCTCGGTGCTCGACTCCTTCGACCCCGAAGACATCACCGACGACCTGGACTACGTCCGCGAGGACCGCAAGTCCGACGAACTCTCCGACCAGCGGCCGACGGACTGGGACTACGACCGCTACGTCGCGCTCGTCCGCCAGGGGAAGGCACTCGACTGGGACGAAGCCGCGCTCCGCGAGGCGTGTCCGTTCCTCGTCGAGGACGTCCTGACGAACAGCATCTTCGTCCGGGCGTGTGACGACCTCGCCGCGCTCTACGCCGCCGCGGGCGACGAATCGAAAGCGAACGAGTGGCGGCGACAGGCCGAACACAGCCGCGCCGGGATGCGCGAGCGGCTCTGGGACGAGGAGTTGGGGACGTTCGTCTCCTACGACCGTGTCAACGACCGGAAATTGCGAGTGAACTCCGTGGCGGGCCTGACGAGCGTCTTCGGCGAGGTGCCGACGAACGAGCAGTTCGCGAGCCTGCGGACGAACCTGCGCGAGAACTTCCTCCGCTACGACTACGGCTGTCCGTCCTACGTCGGTCCCGACATGGACTACGACCGCTACTGGCGCGGGCCGGTCTGGATGAACGTCAACTGGCTGCTCGTCGACGGACTGCGACGCTACGGCGCGACGGAGACGGCCGACCGAATTGAGCAGGACAGCTTGGAACTCCTCGACCGCGAGGGATTCCGCGAATACTTCAACCCCGAGACCGGCGCGGGCCGCGGGAGCGACCGTTTCTCGTGGAGTGCCGCGCTGTATCTCGACTGGACGACTGATCACTCATGAGCAACAACGAACCCGAGACCACCGAGACGACTGACGACGCACCGACCGAACCGACCGAACCGACTGAAGCGACCACGTCGACGGCGACTGCCGCCGACGACGTCCGACGCAACACTCCAGGCAAGGGCCGCAAACCGGACGCCCGCGCCATCGAAGCCGCCGCGCCCGACGAGTTCGGGCTCGTGCAGGCGTGGTGGGGCGGTGGCAAGGGTAAGACGACCGCCGCGCTCGGCATGGCCTTCCGCGCCGCGGGCCACGGCTTCCGCGTCCACGTCCTCCAGCTGATGAAGGGCGGTGCGGACAGCGTCGAGGACGTCCGCGGCGAGTACAATGCCATCGCTGCGGTTCCAGGTATCTCCTACGAGAACCTCGGCCACTACGGCTGGGCCGGGATGCGCGACGGCAGTGACGAGGCCGACCACGCCACGCAGGCCGAGGCTGGCTTCGAGCGCGCGAAAGAACTCGTCGCCGCCGCGGGCGAGGCCGACCTCTCCGAACCACTCCCACTCGACGGCGACCCCGAAGACGGCGTCCATCTGCTCGTCGTCGACGAGCTCCTGTACGCCGTGTCGATGGGGCTGCTCGACGAGTCCGCCGTCGTGGATTTCGTCGAGTCGAAACCCGAGAACCTCGAACTCGTCCTGACCGGGAGTCACGATCGACCGGAGTATCTCGACGACGTCGCCGACCTCATCACGCAGGTCAAGATGGAGAAGCATCCCTTCGAGACGGGCCAGCGCGCCCGGAAGGGAACCGAGTACTGAGCGATGCCCCGGACGCTCCTCGTCGCCGGCACCGCCAGCCACGTCGGCAAGAGCACCGTCGCCGCCGGTCTCTGTCGCTATCTCGCCGACCGGGGTGTCTCGGTCGCGCCGTTCAAAGCCCAGAACATGAGCAACAACGCCCGAGCGGTGCCGCGGCCCGCCGCCCTCCACGAGGCCGATGGCGACGACGCGCCCGCCTTCGGCGAAGTCGGCGTCTCGCAGTACACCCAGGCGCGCGCCGCCCGCGTCCGACCGACCACGGACCACAACCCCGTCCTGCTCAAACCCCGCGGCGACGGCGAGTCACAGCTCGTCGTCGACGGCGTCGCAGTCGGCCACTTCGCCGCGGGCAACTACTACGACGACCACTGGCACGACGCCCGCGACGCGGCGGTCGCGGCCCACGGCCGGCTGGCCCGAGACCACGACGTCGTCGTCGCCGAAGGTGCCGGCTCTATCGCCGAGATCAACCTCCACGACCGGGACCTCGCGAACGTCGAGACAGCGCGGTTCGCCGGCCAAGGGTCGGCGGACCGCGACGGAGCGGCGGAGCCGCGGAGTGGTGCCGACATCCTCCTCGTCGCCGACATCGAACGCGGCGGCGTCTTCGCCAGCCTCGTCGGCACGCTCGAACTCCTGCCCGACGACCTCCGCGGGCAGGTCGTCGGCGTCGTGATCACCAAGTTCCGCGGCGACGTCTCACTGCTTCAGTCCGGTCTCGACGCCTTCGAGGAACGCACCGGCGTGCCCATCCTCGGCGTGATTCCCTACGACGACCCCGGTCTGCCCGCCGAGGACAGCGTGTCGCTGCCCCCGGTCGGCGAGCGGTCCGTCGTCGGAGACGACGATGGCGTCTCGGACGACGAGAGCGTGACCGTGGCCGTCCCGCGCTTACCGCGCATCTCGAACTTCACGGACCTCGACCCGCTCGCGGCCGAACCGGGCGTCCGGGTCGCCTACGTCCCGCTCGACGACGACCTCACCAACGCCGACGCGGTGGTCCTCCCCGGGACGAAGAACACCGTCGACGACCTGCTGGCCTGTCGCGAGGCTGGTCTCCACGAGGCAGTCCGCGACTTCGACGGGCCGGTCGTCGGTCTCTGCGGCGGCTACCAACTGCTTGGCGAGCGGATCACGAACGCCGCCGTCGAGAGCGTCGGCAGTGACGGTGCCGTCGCGGGCTTCGGTCTGCTCCCGGTCGAGACGGCCTTCTCTCCGGACAAGCGCGTCTCGGAGGCGACGTGGCGACTCGATGGGACCGGACCGCTGGCTGGTGCCGCGGGCGACGTCTCGGGCTACGAAATTCACGCTGGCGAGACGCGGCCGACGGGAGCCGTCGAAACGCCGTTCGCCCGCGGCGAGGGCGAGGACGGGTCGGCCGCACTCGGCGCGGCCGCTGGCGACGTGCTCGGCACGTATCTCCACGGGCTGTTCGAGAACCGCGTCGCCCGTGACGCCTTCGTCGACGCGACATTCGCGGCAGCGGGTCGTGCGCGGCCCACGGTCGACGGCGACCGGGCAGCCTCACCCTACGACCGTGCGGCGGGGCTCGTCGCCGACAACGTCGACCTCCGCCCGCTCGGCCTTGACGTCGAGTCGGGACACACAGGTGCTGTGGAAACCGATTGAGTCTGATAGAGCAAGCGTGCTGAACTGAGAGAATGAACGCAGCGCGGTCGCTCTCTTCGGTGGCGGCTCCGTCGCGACGTGAAAATGAATCCGAGATGTCTATTCGGTAGGTGGACAGCCATCGGTCAGTGGGGCCGTCCGTTCGTCGCTCGCTCAGGCACCCATGTTCGCCACTTTCTCGGCGAACTCGGCGTGGAGGTCGGCGTGGTGATGGACGATCTTCCACCTGCCGCCTTTCTTCCGGTAGACGTTGGTCGTCCGACCCTCCAGAGCCATCGGTTCACCCGCAAACGTCCACGATACTGACTCGGTGCAGAGTTCGTACGCACTGTTGCCGATAACGCGGATGGCCTGGTCCGACCGGGTGACCGTGCCGTCCGTACTCGCCGATGCGACTCCCGCAAAGGACCCGGAGACGGCCTCCCAGCCCTCCTCTCGCCCACCGATGGGGTGCATGGTCGTCACGTCATCCTCGTGCGACCAGATGTCCGCCATGGAACTGGCATCGCCGTTCGCCATCGCTTCCAGTGCACTATAGAACTGGTCGGATGCCGCTCTGACGTCATCTTCGGCTGCCACGCGTTTTGTAGACATTACAATCCTCACATCAGTAGCGACGCCTGAGTAGATATACTACATACATCAGATGCCATCTCCAGAGTCAGTCCTGTTAGCTGCTCTGAAGCCATAACGTAAGACCACACTATAGCCGCCGCTTGTTGTTCTCGTCGTACGCTCGAAGGTCTCGCGCCGCAAGGGAAACCGCTCGCTCGACGCGCTTTTGCTTCGTCTCGTCCGTCTTTGCCTCCTCGACAGCCGCGATGAACGCGTGCTGGTCAGTGTTCGAGAAGTTCTGGAAGTTCTCCCAGGCAGTCTCGTTCTCACGTAGTGCCGCCTCGAGTTCGGCCGGGAGTTCGTGGTCGTCGGCGAGTCGATAGGCAGCCGCCCACTCGCCCGACTCCTTCGCCGCTTCGACGAGTTTCATTCCAGCCGGGGTCATCTTCCCCACCGCGATCATCGCTTCGACCCGCTCTTTGTTCGCCTTGGACCACTTGCTGTCGGGTCTTCTGGGCGTGAAGCGACGCGTGTACGTCTCGTCGTCGATGCCCCTGATCAGGCCGTCGACCCACCCGAAGCAGAGCGCTTCCTCGACGGACTCGCCGTAGTCGATACCGTCTCGCTCGGCGTCGACCTTGTAGTAACCGACCCATAGCTCCTCGGCCGTGTCGTGGTTCGCTTCCAACCAGGTGCGGAACTCGTTGCGAGCGTCGAAGAATATCGGATTCATGGTTCAAGAGAGACATCGCGTCTCGATAACCCTATTCCGAATCTGATCGCGTGGGCATTCAGTGCGGATTAGAGAGGCAGTCACGTCTTCGGTACTGCCTTCGCTTCTCCCGACCGCTCCGAACACGTCCCGGAATCGCGACCGCTCGTGCTGGATTTGCGCGCTGAGCTCAGCACGATCTCAGAGACCTCACCGAACGCAGTCAGGAGTGGCGTGCAAGACTTAGAGGGTGTATTCAGCAGTCTGTTGTCCTCAATTTCGTCGTTAAAGCAGCGAACTGAGCGATAGAGATCGTCCACAAATTTAATCATACTGTCTGACACAATTGTCAGAAGGTCCTCGTTCAATGTCAGCGAAACTCCGGAACAAGAACGGGCAATTATGGCTGCCGCTCCGACTGCTGTGGAACGACAACGAACGCCGGCCCAGAGCCCCCATACGTCTTGTCGTGGGAATCGTACTGGTGCTCACCCTTGCCAATACTGGCAGGACCATCCAACCCTCGGTTCTCGGAGGAGACGGCCCTATCACCGAGACCGTGAACACGTTGATTGGTGGAGTCCCCCAAGCAGCGGGGATTATCCTCGGTGTGATACTCGTCTCGCTGGTCCTTGACCGACGAATACTCACCGATTTGGGCCTCAACTTCAGATCTGGCGTGTGGCTCTCGTTCACGGGGGGACTTGCGCTCGGGATCGGAATCACCAGTCTTAGCATCGCTGTCGGAGCAGTTGTCGGATTCTACGAAATAGGTGGCATCCAGATGACCGGGGGGCCTGCTGTTTGGATACTCCTCGTACTTGGTACTGCGATCTCACAACTCGTCATCGTCGTCGCAGAAGAATTCCTCGTCCGAGGATACATCATCACGAACGTCCTCGAAGGACTGGATGGATTTCCATCCATACCACGAAGCGTGGCCGCCGGCGTCGCTGTGGTGATTGCTTCACTATTCTTTTATCTTACTCACTCTACCCGGGGAGAAGTGTTCGGCCTTATGGCTGGTGGGCTGGCTGTTCTCCTCGGTGTTGCATACGTCCTCAGCGGTGATCTCGCTGTTCCAATCGGCATTCACTTTGGTGTGAACTTCGCCGGAATGATCGGTGGATCAGCCCCGCAACAGGCGACGCTCGTCCAAGTGATGTCACCAACAACGGTTGCGGAAGCGCTTGTCCTTCCGGCTGAGGCAGTTGTCATTCGGATTTTCGGGGCAGCTATCGGTATCGGTTTGCTACTCTGGTGGTACCATTCGGTGAACGGCCAGATCCGAATCGTTCCGGAAGTCGCTTGCCCGAGGCTTCGCTGGAAGCGTAACAGTGAGGAATCACCAAATAGCTCTGAAAGTGATCCGATGTAACCAACTTGCGCGCTGTATTCAGCACGGCCACAGAAACCGACCCATTTCTTGTCACAAGCGGCGTGCAAGACTTAGAGGGTGTATGCAGCACGAGTATCTTCCGAGTAGCCCTGGGAGTTGCGCGGTTATCTGCAATAAGAACGTGATTTCTTGCAGGTACTGGAGCTATTTCACAGGGGTTGGTCGGAAGAGTATGGTGTTCGCTGTCAACTGAAACCGGAAAAATAGAGAGGCGTCTGAGTATTTCCCCCGCTTGTCTTCATTGTCCAGTCTCCCCGTGGAGTACGCTGTCGACTCATGAACAGGGGTGGAGATGGTGACTCGGTACGGAACTCGCTCACTCATCCAATCTTTCGTCACGCGAACTGCCTCGCCGTACACGATCTCTTCTACTGTGTGGCTGTCGTGATACCTCACGTTACCGTTTTGCTCTACAGTAACGGTGACGTCAAGTGGTTGGTATTGCTCGGCAGTTGGAAGGGATTCTACGATAACGCCAGCAAAATCAAAGCTTGGTGTGGCAGTTTGCGACTCACGTCGAAAGTCATCGACACAACCTGCGAGAGCTGTGATTGTGGTTCCTGAAAGTGCAAGGAGGGCACGGCGCTTCATATCGGTTCCTCGCTTCGGGAAAGGAAATATCTTCTGTCAACCGAGCGGATACTGACACAGACGCGCGCTCTATTCAGCACGCTTTCGACAACCTGTTTCTGAATAGAACGTTCCGGATGTCTAACACACCCTTTTTCGCGGTCGAGTGAGTGCAGAAGCCATGAACATCGTCGAAGCACTCGCCGCGGAGAAGGGGATGGTCTGCGTCGTCGGCGCGGGCGGCAAGAAGACGACGCTCTACTCGCTCGCGAACCGGGTCGAGCGCGGCGTCGTCACCGCGACGGTCCGCATCCCCATCTTCGACGAGGAGGTCGCCCGCGTCGCCGTCACCGACGCGCCGGTCGAAGCGATGCGAGCGAACGCCGACTGGCCGCTCGGCGTCGTCCCCGAACAGGAACGCGAGGACCGCTACCGCGGCTACGACCCGGCACTCGTGACCGCGATGCGCGCCAGCGGCCACGCCGACGCGGTCTTCGTCAAGGCCGACGGCGCGCGCACCCGGTGGCTCAAGGCACCGGACGAACACGAACCGCGCATCCCCGCGATGGCCGACACCGTGATTCCGATTGCGAGCGCGAAGGTCGTCGGAAAGCCTCTGTCGGACGAGTACGTTCACCGCCCCGAGCGCGTCGCGGCCGTGACGGGACTCGACGTCGGCGACACCATCGGCGCGGACGACGTCGCCGAGGTCGTGGCGAGCAAGCAGGGCGGTCGCAAGAAGGTCCCGCCGCGGGCGACGGTGGTGCCTCTGATAAACATGGTCGACGACGCGGAACTGGAGGCTGTCGGTCGCGAGATCGCCGCGGGGATTCACGAGCGCGTCGACGTGTCTCGTGTGGTGCTGGCGCGGATGAACACCGACGAGCCGTTGGTCGACGTGGTGGCGTAGTCGGCGGGCTACGATGTGCGAGCGCGACGCGCTTTCCAGTCGGAGACCCACTGCGCGAGGCTGTAACAGCCGTAGACGACGATACTGACCCACGCCGCGACCAGACACACGAGGCCGAGCGTCACCGCCGACACGCCGAGGAACATCTCAAGATAGGGTGCGAGCAGGCCGAGGACGGCGACGACGAGGCCGCCGATGACGAGCCCCCAGCGGAGTCGGTCACGCTCCGAGCGTTGTGTGACGATTCCGACGAACAAGCCGAGCGGGATCACCGTCAGCCAACCGACGATGAACCCTATCGGGACGGGACCGAAGAACGCACTCTCCACCGTCCCGGTTTCGAGGAGATACCGCTCGCCGTCCTCCTCGATGACGTGGAGGGCTTCTCGCTCACTGAGACTGAATCCATAGCCGAACTCCTCGGGCAGCTCCTCTCTGGGGACCTCGTCACAGACGAGGAGGAACTCGTGGCAGACAGTGGGTTCGTAGCTCCGCCCCCAGCCGTTGCCCTCCGGTTCGCCGGCCTTCGCTCGTTCGATGAACTCCTGTGCCGTCGGCGAGAGGTCCTCGTACTGGAGGACCTCCGGGTCGTAATACTCCGTATACTCCTCGTACATCTCCGAGGACTCCGGAGCGACGGTGAACTCGTAGTGGTCGTTGCTGTACGGCGACCAGAACGCACCGGGGTAGAAGCCGCTGGCGACGAGCAACAGTGCGACGAGGAGACCGGCCAGTCGGAGGTTGGAAGTAGAGGGCAGTGCCATCGTGTCTGTCAACTGACTACTCAGACCCGCCGAGTAAATGCTTTCTGCATACTCTCGTCGACTTAGAACCCCTCCCGCGCTGCCTCAAACTCCTCGCGAGTATTGAGGTTCTCGAATGTTCCGAGGTTGCCGTGCTCGGCCACCTCTGCCTCGCTGACGACGACCCACTCCAGTTCTTCCAGCGGCGCGAGAACCTTCCGCTCACCACGAGCGAGCGCGGCCTCACACGCCGCGGCCATCGCGTCGGCGCGGTAGACCGCCTGCGTCGTCTGGTACCAGCCGTCCTCCAGTTTGGGCACCGCGGCGTCGACGTCCTCGGATTCGGCGCGCTCGAACAGATACGCCACGACGGCGGCGTCGACGAAGGGCATATCGCAGGCGACGACGGCGGCGTACTCGCCGTCACAGGCGGCGAGGCCGGTGCCGATGCCGGCCATCGGTCCCTCGTCGGTCTCGGGGTCCAGCGCGAATGTAAGGGGGAGCGGGAAGTCGGCCAGCGCGGTCTCGATGGCCTTCTGCTGGTCGGCGCGGCAGTTCACGACGAGTTCGTCGACGACGGGTGCTATTCGATCGGCGACGCGGCGAACCATGGGGACGCCCGCGAGGTCGGCGACGGCCTTGTCGGCGTCGCCGAAGCGGGTCGAGCGGCCGCCAGCGACGATGACTGCAGAGCGCATTGTCGGGGGTTCAGCCGGGGAAGAGAAGTAGCCTCTGTCTCTGCTTCAGTCGTCTGCGGTGCCTTCGTCCAACTCGCCGTCACCACGGGTCCGGGGCCGACTCGTCAACTCGTCGGCTTCGGCGTCCGAGCCGAGCGGTTCGATACGGACGCTCGACACCTTGTACTCCGGGATGTAGGAGTCGGGATCGAGTTCGTGCTGGGTGAGTTCGTTGATGGCTCCCTCCGCGAAGTGCATCGGGATGAAGACCACGCCGGGGTCCGAGACGTCTTCGACCTCCGCGCGGACGACGATGTCGCCGCGGCGGGAGACGACGCGGACGTACTCCCCGTCAGTCACGCCCAACTGCTCGGCCATGTCGGGGTGGATAGTGACGAACGATTCGGGAACGTGGTCCATCGACACCTGCGTCCGGCGGGTCATCGTTCCCGTGTGCCAGTGGTAGAGCACCCGGCCGGAGGTGAGCATCAGGGGGAACTCCTCGTCGGGCAGCTCTGCGGGTCCTGCGTAGTCCGCGGGGACGAACCGCGCGAGCCCGTCCGAGAAGTTGAACTCGTCCTCGTAGAGGAAGGGCGTTCCCGGGTCCTCGGCGTCGGTACAGGGCCACTGGAGACCCGCGGGCGTCGACTCCAGGCGGTCGTAGCTGATGCCGCTGTAGATGGGAACCAGTTGGGCGATTTCGTCCATCACGTCCGCCGCGGAGCTGTAGTCCCAGTCGTAGCCGAAGCGTTCGGCGAGGTCCGTGAGGATGCGTAGGTCGGTCTTCGCGACCCCCGGCGGTTCGACCGCGGGCCGGACGAGTTGGACGCGCCGTTCGGTGTTGGTGAAGGTGCCGTACTTCTCGGCGTTCGAGGCGGCCGGGAGCACGACGTCGGCGTATTCGGCCGTCTCGGTCAGGAAGATGTCCTGCACCGCGAGGAAGTCCAACTCCTGAATCGCGTGACGCGCCTCGCGAATGTCCGGCTCCGAGAGCACCGGGTTCTCACCCATGATGAACATTCCCCTGATTTCGCCGTCGAGCATCGCCTCGTACTGTTCCGGCAGTCTGAGGCCGATCTCCTGCGGCGGCCGTTCGCCCCACACCTCGGCGAACTTGTCTGCCACGTCGTCGTCGGTCGGGTCCTGGTAGCCGGGGAGGTTGTGCGGGGCGGGTCCCATGTCGCCGCCGCCGCCCTGCACGTTGTTCTGCCCGCGGAAGGGCGACAGGCCCGCGCCGGGCTTGCCGAGATTCCCCGTCACGAGCGCGAGATTGGTGATGGCGAGGACGTTGCGCGTCCCGTGAGCGTGCTGGGTCATCCCCATCGCCCAGCCGAAGATGCAGGTGTCGGCCGTGGCGATGGTCTCGGCGGCGTTCTTCAACTCCGCTGGTGGCACGCCCGCGAGTTCCTCGACCTTCTCGGGCGTAAACGGTTCGACCTTCTCCTTCAGTTCCTCGAAGTGCTTCGTGCGCTCCTCGATGAACTCCTCGTCGTGGAGGTCCTCGGCGATGATGTGGCGAACCATCCCGTTGAGCCACGCGATGTCCGAGCCGGGCTTCGTCCGGGTGTACTGCGTCGCGTGCTCGGCGAGACCGATCTCCCGCGGCTCGAAGACGAACAAATCGGCTCCGTCACGCACGTTCTGCTTGATGCGCGTCGCGAGGACCGGATGACCCTCAGTCGTGTTCGAGCCCGTGATGAGGTAGCAGTCGGTTTCGCCGATGTCCTCGTTGATGCGGTTCGTCATCGCGCCGTAGCCGACGGTCTGCTGGAGACCCGTCACGGTCGAGGAGTGACAGAGCCGTGCGCAGTTGTCGACGTGTGGCGTCCCGAGGACCTGGCGCGCGAACTTCTGGTTCAGGAAGTTCTCCTCGTTGGTACATTTCGAGGAGGAGGTGACGGCGACGGCGTCGTTGCCACTCTTCTCCTGAATCGCACTCAGTTCTTCGTAGATGCGGTCGTAGGCCTCCTCCCACGTCGCCTCCCGGAAGTCACCACTCCCATCATCTTCCCGAATCAGTGGCGTTGTCAGCCGGTCGTCGCTGTCGACGAAGTCGTAGCCGAACTTCCCCTTCACGCAGGTCGAGAAGTCGTTTGCGGGCGTCGCTTCGGGGTCCGCGGGTCGGACGCCGAGGACGCTGCCGTCCTTGCCATACAGCTCGAACCGACAGCCGACCGCACAGTAGTTGCAGGTTGTCTCGGCCTTCGTGACCTTGCCGAGCCGGGCGTCGGCGACGAGCGTCGCCGTGTCGAACAGCTGGCCGGTCGAGAGGGTCTTCGAGGCGACCGCCTCGCTGGCGTGTTCGGCCTGTTTCAGCATCTCGTCGCCGAGATGTTTCGCCGTCGACTGCGCGCGCCGCTTGGCTTTCGCCATGAAGCGCGCGACGCCCGACAGCTCGGCGGGGTCCGCGGGATCGGTGGAGTCGGCCGCGTCCGTCGGCTTCGTGTCCGCCCGTTCCGCCCGCTCTCCTTGGACGACGGTGCCGATGGAGTTCTTCTGGTTGAAGCCGGGGAACGGAATCGTCGCGCTCTCGGCGAGGTCGCTCTCGACGAGCGAGCCGGTCGGACAGACCGTCGCACAGTGGCCGCAGGAGACGCAGGTCGACTCCTGCATCGTGTCGACGTCCGACTGGAAGCCGATTCGCGTGTCCGAGCCGGAGCCTTCGATGCGGAGGACGCCTTCGACCTGCACGTCGTTGCAGGCCTCGACACAGCGGTTACAGAGGATGCATTTGTTGCGGTCGATTTGGATGACTGACGACGACGCGTCGAGCGGTTCGTACTCGTCGCGCTCCTCGAAGACGCCGTACCGCGGCTCCTCGACGCCGTTGTCGATGGCAGTGTCCTGCAGTTCACAGCGGCCGTTCTTCCCGCAGGTGGTACAGCGCAGGTTGTGGTTCGAGAGGACGAGATCGAGGTTCACGTCTCTGGCTTCGGCGGCGTCCTCGGCGTCGGTGCGGACGGTCAGGCCGTCCTCCGCGGGGAAACTGCACGACGGGACGAGACCGTGTTCGTCGGTTTCGACCATGCACGTCCGACACTCGCTGCGCGGGCCGACCTTGTCGCCCTGGTCGGTGTCGCGGTCGTAATGGCAGAGTGCGGGAACCTCGCTGGCGACGTCGACGGTCTCCATCGCGTCGAGGAGCGTCGACCCCGGTGGGACGGCGACGGGCTGGCCGTCGACGGTGACGTGGGTCATCTCCTCGCCACGCGTCCCGACCGTGGGGTCGTTGGCCGTCCCGGTGTTGAAATCTTCCGTCAGCGGCGTGCTGGGACGGGGGTCGTCGACGTCAGGGATTCTGGGAAGCGGTGCGTCGTCGCTGGTCGTGTCCGTTCTTTCGTCGGTGCTCATGGCTGGCTCACCTCGCCCGTCTCGCGCTCTTCGCCGCGCCGCCCGGCTCGGTTCACTGCTTCACACTCGCCGCTGGGACACCGGCCCTCGGCGTGGGCGCGGAACTCCGTCTCGAAGGCGTCCATCGCCGTCGTGACCGGCCGCGCCGCGGCCTGCCCGAAGTCGCAGGTGCTCGTCGTCCGCATGACGCGGGCCAACTCCCGAATCGTCCCGCTCCGGTAGTCGCCGCCGTAGACCGCCCGCAGGAGGTCGGTCAGCTGGACCGACCCCTCCCGGCAGGGGACACAGCGGCCGCAGTTCTCCTCCTCGGCGAACCGCGCGCGCGTGCCCGCCGTCGCGACGGCGCACCGCGAGTCGTCCAGTAGTTCGACCGCGCCGTGGGTGCCGAGGTCGGCACCCGACAGGGCGGGCGCGTTCGGCGGATGGTCGAGCGACCGTGTGAGACCGCCGAACTGGCCGCCGACACAGGCCATCTTGAACGGCCCGTCGAGCGTCACCGTCCCGCGAACTGCCGCCAGCGACCCGCTCGTCGACAGTTCGACTGTCGCAGGGGCAGCCACATCGCCGGAGACCGTCACGAGCCGCGTCCCGGGGTCGGCGTCGTCGGCGTCGAAGTCGTCGGGGTGGAGCCACAGCCGTCGGAGCTGTGCCAGCGTCCGCGGCGTGTGAATCAGCGTCGGCCGGCCGTAGAGACCGTGTTGGGCGGGCGTCGGCGGCCGCAGGCGGGCCTCCAGCCGGTCGTTGCCCTCCAGTGACTCCAGGGCCATCGTCATCTCCCCCGCGACGTAGCGGTCGGGACCGGCGACGACCTGCGGCCGCTTCGGCGGCGAAAGGTGGCCGCAGACTGCGTCGACGGCGGCGTCGAGTCGCTCGCGGGCCAGTTCGTCGCCCTCCCGCGTGTAGAACACGACGTCCGCGACGTCGAGCAGGTCGGCGACCGCGAGCGCGCCGTCGACGACGCTCACCGGGTCCGATTCGAGCAGGAGGCTGTCGGTCCGGTCGCGCTCGTCGGCCTCGTTGGCGTTGACCACGAGCACCGGGTCGCTTCCTGATTCCATCGTCTCACGGGCGCGGTCCCACTCCTCGACGACCGGCTCGTCGGTGCTGGCGTCGCCGCGACCCCGGCCGAGCAGCCCGGTCGTCCGGACGCGCTCGTCCGCCGCTTCGGGGTCGTCGCCGACGACGTCGGCCGCGAACCGTTCGTCGTCGCCGACCTCGTCAGGGACGGACCAGCCCGCGCGTGCGAGGACGCGCCGACGGCCGACCGCGAGCGGTCCCTCGTCGGGGACCGGGAGCGTCGCCGTGTCCGGGTCGTGGGCGACGACCGCGTGGGCCTCGGCAATCCTGAGGTCGTCGGCTTCGAGCGCGCGGACCAGGGCTCGGACGTCGTCCTCGGACACGCCGGCGTGGAAGGCTGTCTCGCCGTCGGCCGTCACGAGGACCAGCGGGGCGAGGTCGCCGATACCGGCCGGTCCGACCTCGTGGACCGTCGCCGTCGTCGCCTCGTCGCGTGCGGCCGCCACGAGTCGGCGAGCTTGCGAGCGCGACCGCGCTCCCGTACAGATACGGACGGCGTGGCTCGCCGTCCCGTTCGTCTCCGTCATCTCGTGGACCTGTGGGTGGACGGGAGGAAAGTATTGTGGAGCGTGCTAGCACACCGATTGCCGGTTTCTCCGTGGTCGGCAAGCCGACCCGATGGAGGTCAGAACGGCGGCTCCAGCTCGGGCTGGCGGTCGCGCTGGCCGACGACGAACGCGGCAACGACGAGCAGGGCGACGAGCAGCACGACGAGGCCGGCCACGAGCGTCAGTTTCCGTGACGACTTGGGGGGCTCTGGACGGGTCATGCGCCAGCTACGGCGACAGGTCGGTTATCGCTTCGGGCTGTCGCTTCGCGCTATTGCTGATTTTTCCACTCGAATAGCCCAAGTTTTAAACACGCCGAGGGTCCAACGAAGTTTCATGGTCGAGGCGTTCGCGGTCGCGAGCGGCAAGGGCGGGACGGGCAAGACGACGACGACCCTCGCGCTCGGCATGGCACTCGCGGCCGACCACGACGTGACTGTCATCGACGCCGACACGGGGATGGCGAACCTCCTCTTTCACGCCGGTCTCGACGACGTCGAAGTCACCCTTCACGACCTGCTGGTCGAGGAGACGGGAACTTCCGTGAACGAGGCCGTCTACGACCGCTTCGGGATGTCGGTCGTCCCCTGCGGGACGAGCCTCGCCGCCTTCGAGGCCGCCGACCCAGGGAGGTTGAAAGACGTCGTCGCCGACCTCGCCGCCGACACCGACGTCGTCCTGCTCGACTCGCCAGCCGCCCTCGGCTCGAAGAGTGCCGTCCTGCCGGTCGTGCTGGCCGACAGGGTGGTGGTCGTCCTCCAGCCGACCATCCCGTCGCTCTCGGACGGGCTGAAGGTGCAGGAGTACGCCCAGTCCTACGGGACCGACACCGCGGGCGTCCTGTTCAACAAGGTCCACGACGACGAGCGTATCGGGAAGGTCACGGACCAGGCCGAACGCTACTTCGGCGGCGAGACGCTGGCGACGGTCCCCGACAGCGACGTCGTCCGCGGCGCGCGCCGGGCGGGCGAACCGCTGCTCGCACACGCCCCGGACTCCGTCGCCGCCGACGCCTACCGCGAGGCCGCCGCCGCCATCGACGTCCGTTCGGGTGACGAGGAGGACGTCGCCGACCGCTTCCGCAGCGCGGTCGTCCCCGAGACGCCATGACGGTCGGGGCAGACAGCCTCGGGACCGGGTTCCGACTCCCCGAGGGAACGCTCGTCCGCTCGCGGGTCGTCGAGGACCCCGGCGTCGCGCTGGTGACGGCCTTAGAGCGGGAGCTGACAGGTTATGCGGTGCTCCAACCACAGGACGCACTCTTGCTCGACGGCGACCGCCGGGCCGTCCTCACCTTCGAGACCGGCGTGCCCGTCCTCGCCTACGATGCGCACTCCGAGCGCGGCGGTCCCGACGCGCTCGGCGATCTCGCGGTCCCCGGCCCGTACCGCGCGGAGCTGTACGAACTGCCTGCCAGCACGCTCGCCGACGTCCACGACACGCCCGACCTGCGGGTCCCGCCGGGGATGCCCGCCGAGGAACTCGCCGCCGACGCCGACCTCGCCGCCCGGACGCGGTCGGCCGCGCCGGAGGCGCGACTCGCGGACGGCGACGCGGACGACCAGAGCGCGGTCGAGGCCTTCCTCGCCGACGACGAGAAGATACAGGCCATCCGCGAGGAGGCCCGCGCCGAGGCCGAACAGCGCGCCGAGGAGTGGGGACTGGACGACCAGTTGGATAGCTAGACTGTTCTGCGAGGCGGTCGTTTCCGTTCGGGCGCGCTCGGCGGACGACTGCCGAACGTTCGTGCTCGTCACCAACCGGACCGGCGCGACCCGAACAGTCCGATTTTGGAGAGAGTTTGGAGAGAGTTCGCCCCGAGTTCGGTGCCACCTCGGAGACACGTCGGAGACAGTTCGGAAATCGCTCATGTAGGGCACCGCCGTTCCAGTGGATGAAGACAGATGAGCCGGAACACTTCCGACGCCGACCGCGACGACCGAACCGACCAGCATCCGACCAACCAGCGCGGCCCGAGCGGCTCCGCCACCCGCACCTCTCGCCGGAAGATCCTCGCCACCCTGGGGGTCATCGGCGGCACCGCCCTCGCAGGCTGTGCCGGCAGCAGCCCGAGCGACGAGGGGACGATGGAGCCGACGATGACGGAGACGGACGAGCCGACGATGGCACCGACCGAGGAGCCGACGGCGACGCCCGAGCCGATGGGCAACCCCGACGTCCCGATTCTCAACTACGCGCTGACGCTCGAACATCTGGAGAACGCCTTCTACCGCGAGGGGCTGAACGAGTTCTCCGACGACGAGCTGATGGGCGCAGACAGCCTCTCGAAGTTCGGCGAGACCGTCCGGATGGACGTCCCCGAGTATCTCCGCGTCGCCGGCGAGCACGAGGCCGCCCACGTCGCGGCGATTTCGGACACCATCGAACAACTCGGCGGGACGCCCGTCGCGGAGGCCGAGTACGACTTCGGCTACGGGACTCCCTCGGAGTTCCTCGCGACGGCACAGGCCCTCGAGAACACCGGCGTCGCCGCCTACGCGGGTGCCGCGCCGAAGGTCGTCAACAACGACATCCTCGCGGCCGCCGCGGGCATCCACAGTGTCGAGGCGCGTCACGCCGCGTTCCTCAACCTCGTCAACGACGACGCTCCCTTCCCGAACGCCGTCGACGAGGCCAGCTCGGTGCAGGAGGTCCTCGACATCGCGGGCGGCTTCATCACCTCGGAGGTCGACGCGAGTGCCATCACCCGCAGCGACGACATGGAGGTCCCGACGCCCGACCGCAAGGCCGACGACGGCACCAGCGACGTCGACGTCCTGAACTACGCGCTGACGCTCGAACATCTGGAGAACGCCTTCTACCGCGAGGGGCTGGAGACGTTCTCCGACGACGAGCTGATGAACGCCTCGGTGCTCTCGGACTACGACGACGCGCTGAAGATGAAGGTTCCCGGCCACCTCGCGATGGCCGGTGAGCACGAGGCCGCCCACGTCTCGGCCATCGCGGATACGGTCGAACAGCTGGGCGGGACGCCCGTCGAGGAGGCCGAATACGACTTCGGCTACGAGACGGCCTCCGAGTTCCTCGGCGTCGCGCAGGCCTTGGAGAACACCGGTGTCGCCGCGTACAAGGGTGCCGCACCCTCCGTCTCGGCCGACGCGGTCTTCTCGGCCGCCATCGGCATCCACAGCGTCGAGGCGCGGCACGCCAGCTTCCTCAACGAACTCAACGTCGAGTCGCCGTTCCCGGTGGCGGTCGACGAGCCGATGACGATGGCGGAGGTGCAGGACGTCGCCGGGCAGTTCATCGTCGAGCAGTAGATGGACCGCTGGGTCGACGTGGCACGCGTCGCCGCCGCCGTAAACGTCCTCGTCCTCCTCGGACTGGGGACCGTGTGGCTGCGGAACTTCGTCAAGTTCCGCTCGAAACACACCCTCGGGCTGGCGACGTTCGCGACGTTCCTCCTCGCCGAGAACGCCTTCGCGCTCTACTACTACCAGGTAGACCCGACGCTCTCGGTGTGGTTTTCGACGGCAGTCCCCGCTGTCGCGTGGCAGGCGATGCTCACGCTCCACGTCCTCGAAACGCTCGCGCTCGCCGTGCTCGCGTGGGTGACGTGGGACTGACTCGCCTGCCACCCCTCCGAACACTCGGTTCGACCGGACCGGGCATCTACTCTACTCAGGAGGCACTGTCATCCATCCACGGGGCACCCCACTCCGGGCACACGGTTCGGCCGGGCAGTAGCTAAAAGACGGTGGCCCACCTCACTTCGGCCATGGACGAGCGGCTGCCGTTCGGCATCGGGCGGAGACGCCTCGGCTGGTGGGCCGTCGCGGCGGTGCTCTTCGGCATCCTCGGGCTGTTTCTGTACTCGTTCGTCGGCACGTTCGTCTTCGGGCTGTTCGTCTACTACGGTGCGAGGCCCATCCACATACGGCTCGAAGACCGCTTCGGCGACGGCGTCGCCGCGTCGCTCACACTGCTCTGTCTCGTTTTGCCCGTCCTCGGACTGCTCGGCTACACCGCGTTCGTCGCCTTCCAAGAGTTCAGTGCCGTCGCGGGCGCGACGATGGTCGACTTCGTCCTCTCGCGAGTGCCGGGCGACCCGCGGTCGCTGTCGACGCTCGTCGGTCGGCCGACGACCTTCGTCGAGAGCCTCGACGAACTCGCCCGGCTCCAGACCGGCGTCAACACCGTTCTCACCACGCTGGGAACCGTCGGTACTGGATTACTGCATCTCACGCTCTCGCTGACGTTCGCGTTCTTCCTCTTTCGCGACGGCGACCGGTTGGAGCGGTGGTTCCGTGCCGAAGTCGGCGACGAACACACCGCCGCCTACGCCTATCTCTCGGCTGTCGACCGCGACCTCGAGACGGTCTACTTCGGCAACGTCCTCACCGTCCTGCTCGTCACGGTCGTCTCCGTCGTCGTCTACAACGGCTTCGGCTATCTCGCGCCGTCGCCGCTGACGGTGCCGTTCCCGACGCTCCTCGCCGTCCTTACCGGCCTCGCGACGTTCATCCCGCTCGTCGTCGGCAAGGTCGTCTACGTCCCCGTCGCAGCGTGGCTCGGGCTACAGGCGGCCCGGACGGACGCCTCGGGACTCGGCTGGTTCCCCGTCGCCTTCCTCGTGGTCTGTTTCGTCGTCCTCGATTTCCTCCCGCAGGCGGTGCTCCGCCCGGTCGTCTCCGGACAGACGCTCCACCGCGGGCTGGTGCTCTTCTCGTACGTCCTCGGGACCGCGCTGTTCGGCTGGTACGGCCTCTTCCTCGGCCCGCTCTCGGCCGTCCTCGTCGCGCAGTTCGCCAACGTCGTCTTCGGCGACCTGCTGCACGGCAAGCCGCTCGGCCCGCGTGCGTCGGGGGCGACGTCGCTCGGCAGCGACCCCCGTGGACGGGACTCGGGGACGACCGGCGACGACGACTGACATTCCCGGCTGACCGCGACAGCGACAGCGACAACCCGCTCCGGTCCGAAGGCCCGTCCGTGACAGTCCTCTCGCTGCTCTCGCTCACCTCGCCCGCCGACTTCGCCGACTGGTACCGCATCGGCGCGGAGTACGTCCTCACCGTCTCGGAGGGGATGGACTTCGAGACGGGGTCCTTCGAGTCCGAATACCAGGAAGCGACCGCCGCGATGCGCGCGGGCGACACCGACCTCCCTCCCGACCTCGCCCGCTCCGTCGCTGCCGACCTCCTCGCCGACGCCGTCTTCTGCGACCCGTACTGCGAGTGGATGCCGCTGTGGTACGAACTCGCACTCGCGCCGTTCAACCAACTCGCCGAGACGAAACTCCGGAGCGTCGCACGCGAGTACGCAGACGGTCTCGACCACGTCTCGGTCCCGCGGTTCAGCCGCCCGCGCGACGTCTACGTCGACGGCCGGTCCGCACTCTGCTACGTCGACGGCTTCGTCGACCAGTTCGTCTTCGCCGACGCCCTGCTCCATCTGGAGTGGTACGACCACGTCGCCCGCGAGTCCGGTATCGCGGTCCCCGCGTCGCTCGTCGAGCGAACCCGTGCGGAGACGATCACGTACTATACCGGCCACCGCGAGGAACTGTCCGACGACGTCCGGCGGTTTCAGGAACTGCTGTTCACCGACGACGCGTGGGTCCGCGACATCGACGCCGTCTACGGGCTGGACAGCGCGCTGTTCGGGCTCTGGGAACGGCTGCTTCGCGACGAACGCGAACGGTTGGCTGCGGTGTGAGCCGCGGCGTTCCACGTCGAACGTGGTGACGACGCGTTCGCCGACAGCGCGTTCGTCGCCGACGGTTACTCGTGTAGCTCCGCACTCTCGACGGCCAGCCCCCACGACTCGACCTCTCGGCTCACTCGCTCGGCCAGCCGGTCGGCGACTGCCGCCGGGTCGTCCGCGAGCGTCGCCCCGTCCGCGCGGCCGACGCTGCTGTGTAGTTCCCGGCGGAGGACGTCGACCAGTCGGTCCTGGTAGTCCGGAGCCGTCTCGTGGAGCCGGCGGACGTCGTCGACGCGGAACCGTAGCGTCGTCTTGACGGATCGCTCGTCGCCGTCGGCCGTGGTGACCCGCTCGCCCATCGTGAGCGTCTGCTGGCGCATATCGTAGTGGGTCCGTCCGCGACCGAACGGGCGGACGAAGTTGATGCCGGGTTCGAGGACGTCGGCCACCTCACCGCCGTCGGTGACGACGACCTGTTCGTACGCCGAGACGACCGCGAGCGACCGGTTGACGACCCAGCCGACGGCGACCAGACCGACGATGGAGACCAGTTCGAGCGGGAGATTCATCTCCTCGGGAATTTCGCTCGGGGGTTAAAACTCCTCGCCGTCTGCGACACCGGCCGGTTCGGAGACTACAACACCGCGGCAGCGACGCCGACGAGCGGGGCGAGCACGAGCAGGTAGACGGCGGCCTCGACGGTCCACGCGCGGCGAATCGCCCGGAGTCGCTGTCGGGCCAACCCCTGCGACCGCGGGAGGACGACGAGCGCGAAGAAGCCCACCATCAGCGGATAGCAGACGACGGTCGCCGCGACGACGGCGAGCGCGCCCGGCCCGACGAGTGCCTGGGCGACGAGCACGAGCCAGACGAACAGCGGTCCCGTCAGCGCGCCAGCGACGTAGTGGACCACCGACGCGAGGCGGTCGGGGGCGTCGTCGGGATGCGTCTCGGTGAGCACGCCGCTGGCGATGTACGGCGGCGTCTCGCCCTCGTCGATGCGGGCCATCACGGCGTCCATCGCGAGCGTCGCCACCACGGCGGCGGCGATCCCGGCGAGGATGAGCGCGGGCACCGACAGCGAAGCCGTCGCTTGGAGTGTGACCATACCGCCGCTCAGGACCGGGCACACCTATTGGTTTCCGTACCAGCGGATTTCGGTGTGGATTCGCTGGCTACCGTGTGAGACGTTCCGGCTGGGTTCGGTGGTCGCGTGTGAGACGGTCCGACACCAGCGTCGGGGAGTTACCGGAAATATTCACGTGTGGTTATCAGATGTTGTAATCAGGGGCACAAGTCTTTACACTATCCGCGTGCAGCGTGGCCAATGGCATCTGGTGTGCAAGGCCGAGCGGGCGGAACCGAGCGGTCCGCGAAGCAACTGGCAGCGGAGATCGGGTTGACAGTCGACGAAGTCGCGTGGCGCAAGGAGTTCGTCGGCTTCACCGGCGAGGACGCGGCACGACTCGAAGCGATGGGTGACGCCGTCGAAGGGCGAATGGACAGCCTCACCGGCGCGTTCATGGACAAGGTGCACGCACACGACCGGACGACGGAAGTGTTCGACCGCTCGCCGGTCACCGACGAGCAACTGGAGGCCATCGTCGCTGGCTATCTCCGGACGTTCACAGGCGGGTCCTACGATGCGGACCACTTCGCCCGCCGGACCCGCATCGGGATGCTCCACGACCGCATCGATATGCCGCTGCACTACTTCGGCGGGATGTTCGGCAACATCAACACGCTCTTTCTCGACGCTATCTGCGAGCTGACGGTCGCCGCGGCGACCGAGGGAGCCACCGACGAGCGGCGCGAGGAGGTCGCCGCCGCCGTCGAAGACGGCTTCGACAACGCGAAGGCAGCTATCCGCGGGCTGAACCTCGATATGCAGGTCGTCAACGACACGTATCTCCACTCGTACTCCGACGAGATGCGGACCGAGATCGAACGCTCCCGCGCGCTCCGCGACACCGTCGCCGACACGGTCGACTCGTTGCAGATTTCCACGACCGAGGCCGCCGAGAGCACCGACTCCATCGACCAACTCGGCAGCGAGCAGTCCGCGCGGATGCAGGAGGTCTCCGACGAACTCGCGAACATGAGCGCGACGGTCGAGGAGGTCGCTGCGACGGCCGAGCAGGTCGCCCAGACGAGTGACCGGGCCGAGGAACTGGCCACGACGGGCCGGGAGTCAGCCAGTGACGCCATCGACAGCATCCACCGCATCGACGACGCCCGCGAGGACATCACCGACGACGTCGAGGGACTCGTCGACGCCGTCGACGAGATCGAGGAGATCGTCGAGGTCATCGACGACATCGCCGAACAGACCAACCTCCTCGCGCTGAACGCCTCCATCGAGGCGGCGCGGGCGGGCGAGGCCGGTGCCGGCTTCGCCGTCGTCGCCGAGGAGGTCAAGAACCTCGCCAACGAGTCGAAACAGCAGGCCAAGCGCGTCGAGGAGGTCATCGACGTCGTCACGGACCACATCGACGACACCGCCGACAGCCTCGATACCGCCGACGACCGCATCGACGAGGGTGTCGACAGCGTCGAATCCTCGCTCGGCAGCCTCGACGCCATCGTCGACGCGGTGTCCGAGACCTCCGCGGGTATCGAGGAGGTCGCCACCGCCACGGACGAGCAGGCCGCGACGAGCAGCGAACTGTCGCATCTGGTCGACGAGGCGGCGGCCGGTGCCGACGACGTCGCGACCGAGATTGCGCGTATCTCCGAGAACATCCGCGAGCAGTCCGAGACCGCAAACGACCTCGACGCCGCACTCGCCCGGCTCAACACCGGCGAGGAGGTCGACGTCAACCGAACCGACCGGACAGACCGGACTGACGGAGCCGAACGACCTGCCCGCGCCGACGGGTCGGGCCGAAGCGGCCGACCGACCGGAACCGACCTCTCGGGGCTGTCGCTGGCGGAACTCCGGAGCCGGCTGCCCGAGGGGATGCCCGACGCCATCGTCGACACGCTCCCCCGAGAGACGCTGGAGGACATCGTCGCGGGCGACGCGACACCGCCGAGCGGGTTCAACTTCGACTGAGCCACAGACGCGGCAGACGCTTCGACATCTCAACGGCGTTGTTGAAATCCTGTGTTATCCATACCTTTCGTGAATAGCCTTTGGGCAGGTAACCGGACTGCTGGTTGGTGAAACTATATTCCTGACAGACAATTCTGCGAGCGTACGACGTGCACAGTGCGTCTCTCCCACGGAACCCGCTTATCTAGCGACCTGAAGCGGCGAACCGAGACCGTCCGAACGTTCTTGTTACAGCTACGCGTTATACAATGCCATCCGATGACCGCCTCACCAGTTGCCGACGAACGCCCGAGCAACGCCACCAAATTGCTCGTGGGTTTCTTTTCGCTTACATTCGTGTTCTCGTGGGCGTTGTGGCTCCCGAAGGTCATCGTGTCCTCGGGTGCCGAGACGGGCAGTGCGGTGATAGACGACCTGATCGTCGGAATCGCCGTGTTGCCGGAGGTCGGAGCGTTCGGTCCCACCGTGTCTGCACTGCTCCTCGTGTATCTCCACGGTGGGCGGGACGGTGTCGTCCGGCTCCTCAAGCGTGTTATCGATCTGTCGGTTTCCCGAGGGTGGCTTGTTCTGGCGGGAGTGCTGTTCCCAGTGCTCGCAATCGGCGCACTCGGTGTTGCCGTCGTCTGGGGAATCGAACCGACACTTCCGTGGGCGGGTGAGGTGTATGCGCTCCCAATCGCGTTCGTCTACATTCTGTTTCTTGGTGGGCCGCTTCAAGAGGAGTTAGGGTGGCGTGGGTACGCACTCGAACCGCTGATCGAACGGTTTGGTGCCCTCGCAGGGAGTCTCGTGCTGGGACTCGTCTGGGGCGTCTGGCATTTGCCGTGGTTCTACATGCCGTCGATGACGATGTACTACCAACGCCCCCTCGTAGGATTCATGATTACGATCACGCTCCTGGCTGTCGTTATGACGTGGGTCTTTCAGAACACTGGCGGGAGTCTCGCCCCGATGATTTTGCTCCACGCTTCGTTCAATTGGTCGCTGTGGGCGTTTCCCGCGATTGAATCCGACATCGGTGGACAGGTGTTCATCGGGATGCTGCTTGCGTTGGTACTGCTTATCGTTTTTCGCCATGGGAGAACTAACTTTTCCTCGCTCAGATCAGCGACTCCGACTGCAACATCACACCAGTAGCAGACGACCGATGAGTTGCAGCATCCGCTGGCGGTGATTCAATGGTTCTCAGCCGTCGTTGATCTCTACCCACACTGTTCAGAGTGCCGAACTCGACCGTTCCCTCGAATGTTGTATTGAAACCAGTCCAATAAAATGCCTGAGCCAACAGCCATATTATTTCAAGGTCTGACAATACGAATATGCGCAGGCGGGACTATGTCACATACGCATTTGGCGCGTTACCAATCCTCTCTGGCTGTAGTAGTAATCCCAACAATCACGATTTCAGCATAGATAATTCAACGGGTTCTGCCAAACAGGTGACTGTTGAGGTGTCTTCACACGGATTTGATAATCCGTTCTATTCAGACGGGTTCGACGATCCATTCTATTCAGAGACAGTTGGTCTCAGTCCAGATGAAAAGAAGTCGTATAGCGAAGTAATAACTGAAGCGGGAAGATATCGGATCCGAGTTGTTGTCCCAGACCAGTTCTCAGAGACATATGCGTGGTGGGCAGACGAGAGTCCGTATAGTAGCTTGTATGTGGATATCGAGGCCAACTCTATAGAATTTAGAGAGATAAGCCGTTGAGAGTGGCTCAACGCTTGGTATCCCGCTCTGTCAGCGTCAATCATCGCCAGCCTGCGTGATGAACTGCGAGCGGTCGTCGTGTCGGCTGTGGCGAACGGCCGTCTCGAGGAATTTACGCGACGAGACGCCCTAGCGTCCCACGCTACGGAACACGAACGTCAGCCGCGTCGTCGTCTCGTCGGTCGTGACCCGCACGTCAAGCGCGACCGCCAACGGCTGCGTCTCACCGGCGCGTTCCTGGACGACGACGCCACCCACCGACTCACACGCGCCGAACTCGCGGTTCGGGCCGGTCGGGCAGTTCGCCGCGGCCCACGTCGTCGCCGCCGAGACGTTCCGGTCGACGCGGTAGACGACACCCGACTCCACCCGCGACTCCTCGACCTGCGCGACGAACGGTGCGAGCGTGTCGTTTATCTCGTCGGCGGCCTGGTCTCGCTCCGACCAGTCGTACTCGCCGGTGGCGGCGACGGAGGCGTTGTGGACCGCCCGTTCGAGGACGCGTTCGGCGTCCTCGGCCGGATGGCGGTGTTCGCCGGTCGCCTCGACGTCGGCGTGGTAGCCCAACTGGAGATACGCGGCCACCATCGGCACGAGCGCGATTGCGACGACGGCGGCCGCGACGAGCACCAGCTGGCCTCGGCTCTGCGAACTCATGCGTACCACACCCAGATCGTCACTTCGCCGGAGAGCGTCGTCACGGTCGACTCACCCACCGGGACGCCGGTCGGCCGCGCGTAGCCGACGCTACCGTGGGGTGTCCGGACGCGGTACATCAGGTTCGCCGGGAGGATCCGGTCGACGCGGCGGTCCAGGGCGTCCTGTTCGCGGTCGAAGCTCGCCTCCGAGCGCGTCACCTCCGAGAGCCGCGTCGCCCCGGCGTGTCGTGGCGGTTCCCCCGAGAGCACCGTCGTCGCGTCGGTCGCGTAGGCGTCGAGCTGTGTCTCGGCGGTCTCTGGCTGTGGCAATCCCAGCCCAAAGCCCGCGGCGACTGCGAGGACGAAGACCACGCCGACGCCAGCCTCGATGGCCGACAGTGAGAGCTGACCCCTGTTGGCCGACGGCTCCCCGCGGTCGGCCCGCTCGTCGCAACTGTCACGCATCGACGGTCACCTCCAACACCGCCTTCGTCGTCTCGGTCGGATAGAACGTGACCGTCGCCGTTCCCTGCGGGTTCGGCGTCGTCGTGAACGCCAGCCGGGTGGTCTCGAAGCGAGAGACTTCGACGGTCGACTCGCCGTCACCCGCCTGACCGACTCCCTCGTCGTCGTGGAGGACGACGCGGTCGTTCGCGCGGACCGTCTCGACTGTCGTTCCGTTCGCACTGTCGACGTCGACGGTGACTTCCGACGTCCGTCGCGGGAGGGTCAGCGTCGTCGACTCGGCGAGATCGAGGCTCCGCGTCGTCGCCTCCCGTTCGGCGACGAGGACGACCCGGCGGACGGTCACACCGGCCGCTGGCTCGCCGCGTTCGACCAGGGTTCGGTCACCCAGTCGGACCCGGACCGAGCCGTTTCGCGCCGCTGGCGCGAGTTCGTCGAGCCGACCCGCGTCGAGACGCTCGACTGCGGTCGCGTTCAGGACGTTCGCACGCTCGGTCGCGGCACTGTCGGCGGCGACGAGTCTGTCGGCGACCGCGCTCGCGGCCCGCCTGTCGATCGGGTCGCGGTCCGCGCCGATCAGTGCCCCGTCGGCGAGCGCGACGCTCACGGCCGTCACGGTCGTGAGGAGGACGAGCGCGACGGCGAGGACGGGAAGGTTCGCCTGCGCTCTCGCGCTCATCCGGCCACCTCCAGCCGGACGCTGACGTCCGCCCCGCCGTCGACGACGACGAGCAGGTCGTCGGTGCTGTCCCAGACGCCGGAGACGTCCGTCACCCGGTCGGGGAAGGCGAGCGGCAGCCGTCCCGACACGGCCGCGTCGGGATGGTCGAGCACGAGCGTCCGGTTCGTGACGCGCAGTCGGTACTGTTCGTCGCGGATGGTCCGCGGCAGGTCTACGCGCGTCTCGCTGTGGACTCCCGTTGCGTCCGGCGGGACGGCCACTTCGATACGCTCGGCGGCGGCGACGAGCGTTCTGTCACCGACCTCGTCGGCCGCCGCCGTCCGGTACTCCGGGACGATACCACCGTAGAGCGCGACGGTGACGAGGCTCACGAACAGGAGCACGATGCCGATTTCGAGCGTCTTCCCCACGACCGGCGAGAGGCCACGGCGGTCGGCACGGAGACCGCCGCCGACGTCCGACCGGCGGTCGCCCGCGTCAGCCACCGTTCACCTCCACGCGGAGGTCGTGGACCACGAGATACGTGGTCCTATCCTCGCCGAAGTCCGCGACGACGCTGTCGACGCCGTCACCGTCGAAATCCCGGCGACTGGTCGTCGCGTTCGCTCGCCGGAAGTACGACTCCCAGGCGGCGGGCGTCGCGGTCTCGACGGCGACGCGGTAGCTGTCGTTGCCCAGCGTCCGGCGGCTGTGGCTGACGTCCGTCCGGAGTGTGACGCTGGTCTCAGACCCGCTGACGGCGTCGGGGCCGCTCGCGTTCAGCCGGGCGACGCCGATGACAAGCACGTCGTCGCTGGCGACGACCGGCGGCTCCGTAGCGAACCGTGCACCCTCGCCGGTCCCGCGGACGACGCCCCCGGAGAGGAACGCGACACGGTGCTCGGCGTTCTCGTAGACGAGGCCACCGACGGACTCGGTGGCGACGACCCCCGAGTCGTTCAGGACTCGGACGCTGCGGTCGACGCGGCGGAGGGTGCCGTCGGTGAACGAGACGGTCCCCCTCCCCGGCCCGGTCGCCTCGACCGGCTCGAGCGTGCTCTCGAAGTCGGCGGTGACGCGGCCCGCGTCGGCCGTGGCGGCGTTGCTCTGAACGATGGTACCGACGCTGGCAGTGAGGACGCCGAGACTGAGCATCGTCAGTCCCAACAGGAGGGCGACGCCGACGACGGCGGACTGGCCTCTGCGCTCGGTCCCGCCGTCGAGAGAGGTTTCTCGGCTCATACCATCCCCGCCCCCGTGAACACGACGTAGCAGACCGTCACGAGCGCGCTCGAGTGGAGCAACGCCTCGTACTTTCCACGGCTCGCCATCCCCGCGAACCAGCCGGAGGCGAGCATCGTCGCCTGCGTGACCACGTAGAACCGGAAGCGGTCACGCGCGGGGTCGATTGCCGTCGGGTCGAACGCGAAGCCCGAACCCCCCGAGAGCGACGACAGCTGGGCGAAGCCGTCGAGCACGTAGCCGTTGACGGCGACGGTGATGCCGACGACGAGGAGGGCCGTCGTCCAGCCGACGGCGACGTAAACCAAGAGGCTCGACCGGAGTGCCTGTTTTTCGTGGTAGAGTCTGGCGATTTCGGCCTGGAGCGTCTCGAAGACCGCTTCGGTATCGCTGCCAGCGTCGAGCGCGCCGGTCACCAATCCCATCGACTGTTCGGCGAGCGGCGTCCCGACACGGTCGACGAAGCGGTCCAACGCGGCCGAGCGGAGATCCGTGTCGCCGTCGTCGCCCATTCCGTCGTCGTCCGTCCCGTCGTCCGCGTCCGCCATCGCTCCGCCGAGGCCCTCCCGCGTCGTCAGCGTCAGGTTGAACGCGAGGTCGGTGACGTCGGCGTTGAGCGCGCCGAGGTCGACGTCGCGGGCGACGAGTTCGACCGCTTCGGGGAACGGCCGCCCCAGACTGACGTGGCCGGAGACGGCGTGGACGAAGTCCTCGATCTCTCTGTCCTTCGCATCGTCCAGTCGGGCGCGGTGGACGGCGACGACACCGACCGGCAGCCCGTAGGCCACGTAGCTGAGCAGGATGACGTCGACGGGATGGTAGTCCAGCGTCCACAGGGCGGCCGCCGCGATGACGGCAGGTACCGCGAGCACGACTGCGGCACTCGCGGGGTTGGTCGTCGCCGTCCGCAGCGTCTCGACGAGACCCGCGGGCCGACGGTAGCTCGTCGACTGGTCGGCCGGTCGCAGGTCGGCGACCAGGACGCTCGCACCGACGCCGACGACGAGGACGAAGACGGCACTCCCGTAGACGATGGCCGCCCGTACGGAGAGGCTCCCGAGCGGGGTGACGATGGGAGCCGACAGGCCGGGGGCGAGCACGCTCATCACCGTCAGGACGATGACGAGCAGCGAGGGCATGACGAGGAGGACGATGAACAGTTCCGCGAGGAGTTCCAGAAACCCCTCCGCACGCTCTCTGGCCCGTGCCTGTCGGTGGCCGAGCATCCGGCTCTCCATCCGAAGATAGTTTGCGAGTTCGTCGGACCCCTGGTTGGCGTGCTCGCGGAACTTGAGCAGGAACGGCGCGAGCATATCCCGCGACGGCGTGTCGCGGGCGACCCGGCGCAGTCCCTCGCCGACGCTCCCGGTCAACGCGGCCGTGTTGAGTGCCTTCCGGACCGAGACGGCCGTCTCACCGTAGGCGTCGCTGTCGGCGACCTTCCGGAGCATCTCGCGCTGGCTCTCGCTACCCGACGAGAGCGCGTGGAGATAGCGAACCGCACCCGGAAGGGTCCGCTCGATGTCGGTCCGGCGGGCCGACGCGAGCCACCGCAGGTGGAGTCCGCCGAGACGGACGACGGCCCACTTTCCCGCGGTGGCGACGGCGAGTGCGAGACCGACGGCGGCGTAGGAACGCGGCATCGCGGGCACGCCGACCTGCGAGACGACCGGAATGCCCGTCTCGAGAAAGTCGGCCACCGCCGCCAGCGTCGACGCCGGGACCGCGACGGCGACGAGAAACGTCGGAACGAGCAGCGCGGCGAAGGCCAGCCAGGACGCGCCGTAGACACGGGCGAGATAGACGTCGAAGCTCACCCGGAGGTCCGTCCCGCGGTACTGTCGTCGGTCGGCGGCGTGGCCGTCGGCGTCGGCGTGGCGGGCGAAGAGCGCGTAGAGTGCCCGGTCGGGGACAGAGAGCGACCCCGCGCCCGCCGTCGAGTCGGCCGAGTCGGCCGTATCGGCCGCATCGCTCGTCGACGCGGTCGTCGACGAGTTTCCGAGGCTCATCGGCCGCTCCCGGCGCGGCTATCGCCGTCGACGGTCTCGTTTCCGACTCCACCGTCGGCGACGGCTTCTGACTCCGCACCAGTCTCGCGTCGTCGCTCGGCCAACTCCAACTGTCGGCTGACGCGTTCGACCGTCGCGGCCTCGTCGGTTCGGAGGTCTGCGAGGAACTCGAACAGTGCCGTCACGTCGCTCACGCCCTCGCGGACGAGATACTGGACGTACCGGTGCTTGCGGTGGAACTCGGCTTCGACGGCATCGACGTCGCGGTCGGTCCGACTCGCGAGACGCTCGAAGGTCCGAACGTCGACGGTTCGGCTGTCGTCACCCAGTTGGGGATGGCCGTAGTCGAGGTGGAACTCGCCCGCCGTATCGCGCCACGCGACGGTGTTCCAGTAGACTTCGACGCCCTGTTTCTCGACGACTCCACAGCGGCCGGAGACCGTCTCGTACTCCTCGGGTGAGAGGAGTTCGACCACCTCGCCGACGTACCGCTCGCCGTCGACCTTCCGCGGGAAGACGACGAGGTCGAGTTCGCGGAGCAGATACGGGGGCAGTCCCTGTTCGACGACGCGGTTGACGAGCGTCTCGATGTCCTCGGCGTGGGTGGTGCCGATGACGCCGTGGCCGGTGTTGAGCGTCTCCGCGAAGGTCTCGAAGCTCGCGGGCGTGTTGATCTCGGCGATGACCTCGACGTCGGGGTTCAGATAGTTGGTCTCGGTCATCAGGTCGGCCATCGTGACGCGCTTGTACTCGTTCTCGTGGTCGCGGGTCGTCAGCGACACGCCCGTCTCGTGGGGCAGGTCGACCTCGCGAGACCCTTCGTCGATGCTGATGGGCCGGTCGTCGTAGGGGATGAAGGGCATATGCGCGTTCATCAACGTTGTCTTGCCGACGCCGGTCGGTCCGGAGAAGAGCACGACGCCGTGGTGTTCGTAGAGCAACCAGAGCAGCGTGACCAACTCGGTCGAGAGCGCGTCGGCGTCGACGAGGTCGACGGGCGTCATCGCCTCCGGCGACTGCTTGCGGATGGAGACGTGCGGCCCACCCTCGCTGATGACCGGAAGTGCGACCGCACACCGAATCGTCTCGTCGACTGTCGGCGGGTCGAGGTTGACCTTCGCGGAGGGCGTCGTCGCGTTCAACTCCGTGCCGTCGCTGGCGGCGAGTTGGGTGACGACGTTGACGAAGGCCGTCTCCTCGTCGAACCGGAGGTTCGTCGGCACCCGGCCGTCGCGACGTTCGTCGCCGACGACGTCGGTGCGCGGGACGACTTTCACGCGCTCGCCGACGCGGTTGGCCTCGATGTCTTCGAGATGTGGGTCACGGATGGGGACGGTCAGGATGCTCTCGCCGACGTAATCTCTGAGAACGTAGTAGACCAGATCGTCCAGTCGGTCGTCGGCGAAGCGGCTGTTCACGGGCGGGACGGCGAGGTCGTACTCGGCGAGCGCGCGCTTGAGACGGAACGTGGCCGCGTCGAGCCACGCGCGGGTGTTCCGCGCCGTCAGCCGCCGCGAGAGGAACTGTTCGGCCCGGTCGCCGACGAACGCGCGGCGATCCTCGACGACGCGCTCGACGTTCGCCTCCCAGATGCGGGATTTGCACTCCTCGATGAGTTCCTCGTCGCCGGGCAGCAGGTCCGGTTCGAGGACGGCGTACTTCGTCGTGAACTGGTCGCTCCCGAGGACGTGCTGGCGGTAGACTGCGACGTCGACGCCGAAGCCACAGAAGGGGACGGTGTAGCGCGTCAGCCGTTCGCCAGCGACGTTGCTGACGTACTCGGCGTCGGCACCGAACTCGGTCGTCGCAGGCGCGTAATCCTCGGTGTGGACGACGAGGCGACGGTGTCCCGGCTCGGCGGCCGCGTCGCCGCCCGCGTCGACTACGTCGATTCGACCGTCGAGCGCGAGCGGCGTCAGGTCGCCGAGCATGCGCAACTCGCAGAGCGCGTGGTAGTCGACGCGACGGCGGGTCGCCGCGGAGGTCTCGAGCAGGCGGTCGAGAACGCGCTCGTACTTCGGTGCGAAGCCGGATTCGGCGCGCTCGACGGCTCCCTCGCGCGTCAGCGGTCGGCGGCCGCTGGCGGCACTGAAATGCTCGCGGACCCGTGCCATCGCGTCCGCACCAGCGGTGCCGAGGACCGGTTCGCGGACTCTGTACGCGAAGCCCGTTGCGGTCTCTCGGACGGTGGCAACGACGTTCGGATGAACCTCGTACTGGGCACGGACGTCGGGAGCGTACCACGCGTCGGCGTCGTCCGGCGGGAGCGGCGGCGGGACCGTCGTCGACGAACTCGGTTCGCGTCCGGTGGCTGACATGGCTGGTTCTCGTGTCCTTCTCAGGTTTAAAATTTCTGTCCTGCTAGTGTTGGATTATCTCTCCACAGCACTCAGAAACGACGGGCAATGGGACCAGCGACTGGGGGAGTCACGCCATGCATCCGCGGTCGACCCGACCGTTCTGTTGTCTTCCCAACACCACGACGGCCTCGAAACGTCTTTACCTCGTTTCTTGCTACCTCGTAGCGTGACTCGAAAGTGAACCGCAAGACTGCCCTGACAGTGGTCCTCGCGCTCGCGGCGGTCGTCGCCCTCTCGCTCTCGGCGGCCACCCTCGACACCGCCACGAACGTCGGGTCGGGGGGTGCCTTCGGCGGCGGTCCGACCAGCGACTCGGGTCTCGGCGGTGACTCGTCGTCCGAGCGGGACGTCGGACTGCAGGGAGACCCCCTCGGCGGCGGGGCCCCGATCCAGATCTGTGTGCCGTGGCTCGCCTCGCAGGGAGCTATCGCCGGTCTCCTCGCAACCTTCGCGCTCCTCGCGACGCTCGTCTACTGGCGGTCGCGCTCGCTGCTCGTCGTCGTCGCCATCCTGTTCGTGACCGGCATCCCGACCGGAATCGTCCACGCACTGCTCACGAGCTGTCAGAGTGCCGCGTTGAACCGACCTAGCTCCCTCATCCCCGGAGCGGGCAACAACACCTCCTTTTTCCCCGGTGCGAGCGGCGCGACCGGGCTGAATCAGGCCGGGGAGACGCTGTCGACGCCCTCCGCGCTGCTCGGCGTCGTCCTCCTGCTCGCCGTCGTCGGCAGCGTCCTCGCGCTCTTCATCGCGACCGGCGACGAGGAAGAACCCCGGCCCGAGGCGGCCGCGGAGGAGCTGCCCGAACCGGATATCGCCGCCGTCGGCCGCGCGGCCGGTGCGGCCGCCGACCGGATCGAGGCCGACGCCGACGTGGAGAACGAGGTGTTCCGCGCGTGGGCGGAGATGACCCGCTCGCTGGACGTCGCCCATCCGCAGTCGAGCACGGCCGGAGAGTTCGCGACGGCCGCCATCGACGCGGGGATGGCCCGCGACGACGTCGACGAGCTGACGGGTCTCTTCGAGGACGTCCGCTACGGTGGGGCCGACGCGACGGCCGAGCGCGAGCAGCGGGCGCTCGCCGCGCTCCGGCGTATCGAGTCGGCGTACGCCGAGAACGGAGCCGGGCCGGCCGACGCCGCTGGCGACGCCACTGCCGACGACGGCGACGACGGCGGCCCGGGAGGTGACCGATGAGCACGGCCTCGGCGAGTCGGCTGAGCCGTGTCGTCACCGCGGTCGGGCTCGGCGCGGTCGGCTTCGGGCTGGTGAGCGTCGCCCTACGGGAGACGTTCGGCTTCTCCGTGAGCTACACGTTCGTCACGCTGGTCGGCCTGTTGGCGGTCGCACAGGGACTTCGCGCCGTGAGCGGCCGAAGGCGGACCGACGGCGAGGCGACCGAGACGGGCGACCCCGAACTGCGGTATCGGGTGCCCACGCCCGGTGACGACTTCGACCGGCTCCTCGGCGACACCACCGGCTGGTCGCTCCGGAACGTCTCCAGACGGCACGACGTGCGCGACCGGCTCCACCGGGCCGCCGTCGACGCGCTCGTCACCTACGAGCACTGCACGGCCGAGGAAGCGAGAGCACGCATCGAGAGTGGGGCGTGGACCGACGACCAGGTCGCCGCCAGCCTCCTCTCCGATTCGGTGCCGTCGCCACCGCTGCGGCTGCGGCTTCGGCGACTGCTCACCCGCGAGTCCGGGTTCGCCTTCCGGGTCGCGCGCACGGTCGACGCCATCCACGCGGTACAGGAGGGTCGCCGGTGAGCGAATCCGCCACGAACTCGAAGGAGGACTCGGTCGGTCGGGACTCGGCCGACGGGGGTGACACCGTCGTGGCCGACGACTCGCACCAGCCGGTGGAGTCCCGGCGGGCGTTCGACACGAACCGGTGGGTCGGTGCGACCGCGGTCGCGTTCCTCCCGGTCGGCGTCGCCATCCTCTTCGGCCGTCGCCCCGGGCTCCTGCTCGCGGCGGTCGTCGGCATCGCCTACGTCGCCTACGCCCGCAGCGGCGAGGCACCGGTTCCCGACCTCCGGGTCGAACGCGAACTGAGCGACGACACGCCCGACGGCGACGACGAGGTTCGGGTGACCGTGACCGTGACGAACACCGGCGAGTCGACGCTGCCGGACCTCCGACTCGTCGACGGCGTCCCGCCCGCCTTGGCCGTCGTCGACGGCTCGCCGCGACACGGCGCGGCACTCCGGCCGGGCAAGCGGGCGTCGTTCGGCTACACCGTCACGGCCGTCCGCGGCGAACACGAGTGGGAGCCGATGCAGGCCATCACGCGCAACGCCAGCGGGTCGCGAGAGCGCGTCTCGGCGGTGGACGCCGCGACGACGATGCGGTGTCTCCCCCGGCTCGACAGCGCGGCCGACATCCCGTTGCGCGGGCTGACGACGCAGTACACCGGCCGCATCGCGACCAACGTCGGCGGCTCGGGGCTGGAGTTCCACTCGACGCGGGAGTACAAACACGGCGACCCGCTGAACCGCGTCGACTGGAAGCGGCTGGCCCGAAGCGGCGAACTCGCGACCCTAGAGTTCCGCGAGGAGCGTGCGGCGACGGTCGTCGCCCTCGTCGACGCCCGCCAGGAGGCCTATCTCGCGGGAGACCAGGGCGAGGAGAACGCGGTCGAACGCGGCGTCGACGCGGCCAGCCAGGTCGTCTCGTCGCTGCTCGACAGCGGTGACCGCGTCGGCATCGCCGCGCTCAGTGCCGAAGAGTGCTGGCTCGCGCCCGGTGTGGGCAACGACCACCGCGCCCGTGCCCGACAGCTGCTCGCGACGCATCCGGCGTTGGCGGCGACGCCGGGCGACGGGAAGTTCTTCCCCTCGATTCGGCTGCGGCGGCTGCTCAGACGGCTGCCGACGGACGCACAGGTCGTCCTCTTCTCGCCGTTGGCCGACGACTACCCCGTCTCGGTCGCCCGCCGGCTCGACGCGACGGGCCATCTCGTGACGGTCGTCAGCCCGGACCCGACAGGTGAGGAGACCACGGGCCACCGGCTCGCGACGGCCGAACGCCGCAACCGCGCCAGTCGCCTCCGGCAGGCGGGGATCCGCGTCGTCGACTGGGGCGACGAGCCGCTGGCGACGACGCTCACGACCGCGACACGGCGGTGGTCCGCATGACCCGTGAACCCCGCGAGATCGACCGTTCGCCCGCCATCGTCAGCAGCGGTCTCGCCGTCGTCGCGGCGGGCGTCAGCGTCGTCGGCACGGCGTTCGGCGCGCCGACCGGCGCGCTCGGCGGGGCGGCCGGACTGGTCGTCCTCGGACTCGGCTTGCTGCTCGCGTCGCGCCGTGCGGTCACCGTCGGCGGCGGCCTGCTCTTCGCCGGTGTCCTCTTTGCGGGTGCCTCCGGTGCGAGTGCCGAGCCGCTACTGCTCGGGACGGTCGGGGCGGTCGTCGCGTGGGACGTCGGCGACAACGCCATCAGCGTCGGCCAGCAACTCGGCCGGGCGGCTCGCACGCGTAACACCGAACTCGTCCACGCGGCGGCGAGCCTCGCGGTCGGCGGTGTCACTGCCGCAGTCGGCTACGCGGTCTACCTCGCGGCCGCTGCCGGACAGCCGCTGACGGCACTCGTCTTCCTGCTGCTCGGTGCGGTCGTCCTCGTCTCGGCACTCGGTCGCTGACCGTTCTGTCACCGCCGAAGCGGCGAATAGTTTTATCACCTGTGCTCTAAAAGTAACATAGTGAGAAGGCGAGTCATCCACACGTCACGCCGGGTGGCTGACGTGAGAGCGTCGGTCGCCGTCGACCGAGGCCTCGGGGCTGGCTCGCGCTCCCAAGCCATGTGTGAATTCAACCAACACTGTACCCGAACGCCCGGTCTGGTCGTCACGGTCGGCCCGGACGAGGCCGTCCTCGACTGCTGCGGTGCCGTCGTCAGCCCGTCGCTGACGCTGAACGACGAGGCGACACGACATACGACGTCGCCCTGAATGGGCCGTCGGCGATTTCGCCGACCGTTCTTCGGCGACGAGAGTGATTCGTTCCGTGCCCGACCCTCACTCGACCGTCGGGACGGCGACTTCGGCCAGCACGTCGTCGACGACGTCGGCCTTCGAGACGTCGTTGACCTTCGCGTCCGGGGTGAGCACCAGTCGGTGTGCGAGGACCGGCTGGCAGATTCCTTTGATGTCGTCGGGCGTCACGAACTCACGACCGCGAAGCACCGCCTGTGCGCGGGCGGACTCGAATAGCCGCTGGGTCCCGCGGGGGGAGACGCCGATGGCGACGCGGCGGTCCCGGCGGGTCGCCTGGGTGAGTTCCGCCATGTAGGTCAGCAGGTCGTCGTCGACGTGGACCGACTCGGGCGCGCGCCGGATGTCGAGGACTTCCTGCTCGCTCAAGACCGATTCGACCGACGGACTGCGGTCGATTCGGCCTGCGCGGCGACGGAGCAGTTCGACCTCGCCGTCGAGGTCGGGGTAGCCGATGGCGGTCTTGACGATGAAGCGGTCGACCTGCGCCTCGGGCAGCGGGAAGGTTCCCTCCTGCTCGACGGGGTTCTGCGTCGCGATGACGAAGAAGGGCTTGGGGAGCTGGTAGGTCGTCCCGTCGACGGTGACCTGTGCCTCTTCCATGGCTTCCAGCAGCGCGGCCTGGGTCTTCGGCGGCGCGCGGTTGATCTCGTCCGCCAGCACGACGTTCGCGAAGATGGGACCTTGGGAGAACTCGAAGGTGCTCTCCTGTTCGTTGAAGACGTTGGTTCCGGTGACGTCGGAGGGCAGGAGGTCGGGCGTGAACTGGATGCGGGAGAACGACAGTCCGAGTGCGGTCGCGATGCTGCGAGCCGTCAGCGTCTTCCCCGTGCCGGGGACGTCCTCGAGGAGGACGTGGCCACGGGAGAGGACGCCGAGCATGACGCGCTCGAGGAACTCGTCCTCGGCGATGACCGCGCTCCGGACGGTCTCGAACACGTCGTCGCAGGCGTCGCTTGCCTCAGCGATGTCCATGCGGGCAGGGACACTACCCCCGCACTTATGATAACCGATTGCACGTTACAGGGTTGACATTCTCAAGCCATCGAGAAACCGAAACCGATTAAACGTATCACGGCGCAGTTGTGAGTGGAAGCCGAGATAGCCTAGCCCGGCCAAGGCGGTAGATTCGAAATCTACTGTCCATTCGGACACGTGAGTTCAAATCTCACTCTCGGCGCTTCTCACGGACACCAACCCGTGAGCGACGCTTGTATCGCTCGGACCATCTGATTCGCTGTACACGACCACGTGAGATTTGAAGCAGGGAGCGAACGCCAGTGAGCGACCGTGGTTCAAATCTCACTCTCGGTGCCTCTTCCAGAACTACCCCGACGAGCGACGCTTGTATCGCTCGTACGACGTTCCGAGTCCGACCGCTGACAGCAGTCACACGACCGTCAGACGGTCGTCGCACACCACCCCGACGCTGTCTTGCGGTTACACTTTCACTCTACTAGGATGAGTTACAAGTCGGTTCCTGTGCAAAGTCGTGTATGGACGTGCTTCACATCTCGACGACGAACGCGGAGGAGACACGGGCGAACCGGCGAGTCGACGTGACCGAGATGGACGCGAAAGCGGTCACCGACTACGTGCGGAGCGAACTCAGCGGGGCGTCGGTTCGACTGGAACGCCGTGCGAACCGGACGTACTTGGTCGCCGACGGACTGCAGTAGAGTTCAAAAGAGGGACTGGCGGCTGTTCGGAGAACGAACGGGGTTACTCGTCGTTCGCGCCACCGAACAGGCTCGCGAGGATGTCGCGAACTGCCTGGTGGACCTGCTCGACGTGGTCCGGGAACCGCTCCGTGAGGCTCGCCGGACCGCGCGTCTCGACGGTTTCGTCCACGCTGTTGGCTGATTCTCTGTCCGAATCCGACTCGGTAGCCTCGCCAACGCCGTCGGCATCGCTGTCGTCGGCAGCAGGATCACTATTGGCAGCGTCGGCCGAGGCGACCGCGCTGACCGCGTGGCCCTGCCTGCCGGTCACGGCGTCGTCGAGATACTGACCGATAGTCAGATGGATGGTCTGGACCTTCTCGGGGACCGACTCCGGGAGTTCGTGGTCGGGGCCGCGGGCTGGACGGTCGGTCGGAGGGTTGCTCGCGGCACTGACAGTGGTTCCGGCAGATGAGTTGGGGGCGGCCGCCGCTGGGAGGGTGACGTGTTCGGGGGCCTGTTGTACGTCGGGGCCGGTCTCGGGCTGTGCGGTGGGGGCGTCAGCGGGGGCTGCGTCTGGAGTGTCAGAGGGGGCTGTGTCGTTGGAGGCTGGCGTGTTCGCGTTCGGAGTCTCATCCGGACGGTCGGTGGATCTGTCGTCTGGAGTCATCGGCTCCGTCGCGGGACCTTCTGCGGGGACGCCGTCCGTGGGCGTCCCGCTGACAGCGGAATTCGGGAGGGCGGATGCGACGCCCACCGTCGCGAGCAGCATCGCGAGTAGCACGGCCGTCACATCTCTCGTCTTCATCGCTCTTCGTCTGTACTACGTCGGCGACGAGGATAAAGCGGCAATTTCGTTCTGGACCGTTCGGTGCTCCGTGGTCGCTCTCCGGTGCATATGGCCTCGTAGAACGGTTCGCAACTCGGCTGAACGGAACGGTACGCCGACCGTATCGCCGGTATGGTCAGGCCACCTATGAGGGGTCGCGTTCGTACCGCTCCAGTCCGGACTGGTCGAAGCCGGGGGGATTGAGCCGACGCCGCCGCTTGTCGTACGCGCCGTCGAGTCGCGGTTGGCCCGCGCGAGCGACGAGATAGCCGTCCGCGGGCGACTGGTCTGCGGGGTCGGCCGCGCGAATCCAGACCGTGCCCTCCGCACGCGTCGAGAGTTCTGCTGCCCATGCCTCCGCGTCGGCGCGGCTGTCGAACCGTCGGCGCGCCCCGTCCCGGCAGATGGCTCGGCCGACGGCCCCGTTGGCGAGCCGAGCCGAGCGTTTCACGTCGACGACGTAGTCGCTCACAGCCGTGTTTGGAACACGGACGGCTTCAACTCCTCGCTCCTCGTCCGTGGCCGCGACCCCACGAGACCACGAAAAGGACCGCTGCGAGTGCCGCGCTACCATCCGTCACTGGCCAGCACAACAGCTATGACGACATATCGCCTAATTAGACCTTATGCCGAAATTATACGTTCGAAGAGACATCGTCAGAGCTGTCGGCGGGGTTGGCCTGCTCGGCCTCGCCGGCTGCCTCGGTGACGATGGAACGGTCGACGCCGATGTGCCCGCCACCGGGGACCCGACGGCCACCCCACAGCCCACGGCGACAGCAACGCCCGACGCGACGCCGACACCCGACCCGACCGAGACGCCCGACGAGACGGTCGAACAGCCCACCGTCACCGCGTGGAGTCAGGTCTACGGGACGGCCGGTAATACGGGCTCGACGACCGACGTCGGCGCGTCGACTGGCACCGTTCGGTGGACGGTCGCCCTCGGCGAGAGTGCGACGACGCCACCGGTCACGTTCGGTGAGCGACTGTTCGTCGCCACGCGGACGGGACTCCACGCGCTCGGCCGGACCGACGGCGCGCGGCTGTGGTCGCGGTCGTTCGGGGGAACCGTCCGTGCACCCGCCTGTACGGATGGAACGGTCCTCGTCGCCGCCGACAGACTCTACGCACTCTCTCCGGCGACCGGTGAGACGGAGTGGTCGTCGACCGTCGGCGGCGGCCCGGTCACCGGCCTCACGGTCGGCGAGGGCGTCGTCTACTTCGGCGCGGCCGACGCGAAGGTCTACGGCCTCAGCGTCGCCGACGGGAGCCAAGTCGCCCGTTCGGCACTGTTCCCCTTTGGCGACATCCGGATGCCAGCGGCCGACGGCGAGTACGTCTTCGTCGCCGCCGCCAGCAACGTCGCTGGCCTGAACACGCGCGGCGCGCAGGTCTGGAAGTACGAGGCTGGCGCGACGGTGACGGCACCGCCCACCGTCGCGGGCGACACGGTCTACGTCGGCGTGACCAACGGCGACGTCGTCGGCATCGACCGGGCAACGGGGGCGGTCCAGTGGACGACGGACCTCGGGGGGTCGGTGTCCACGCCGGTGACCGTCGGTGCGGACGGACTGTTCGTCGTCAGCGGCGACAGTCTGGTCAAACTCGAATCCGGGACCGGCCGGGTCGAGTGGACCGAGCGAGTCGGTGACGCCCCGTTGACCGCAGTGGCACACGCCGCCGACAGCCTCTACGTCGGCTCGGCCGACTCCCGTGTCTACGCGCTCGACCCGACGAACGGTGCGGTTCGGTGGTCGAAGAAGACGGGCCAACCGGTCGTCGATGGTCCGGCCGTCGTCGGCGACGCGGTCTACACGGCCACGAGTGGCGGCACGGTCACGGCGTTCGCCTGATCCTGTCGCCCGCCGAACGATGAACACTGGCGTGTCGCGTTCCCGAGGAGACCCCGCGGGCGAGCCGATAGATTTAGTATCGAGTTCGTATCCCTTGCTAGTGTTCCGACTTCAGTGCAACCGTTGCGTTAGGCCAACTCTGTGTACGTGTCGGGACCACACCGAACGCGGCCCTTTCCTTGCACACCTGGCCGCGTGTCGGTGTTTGTGTGTTGGTATCCCGACGAGCGACGCGTCTCTCGGCCGCTCGACTCCGAGGAGCACTGCCGCTCGCGTGTGACGGTCTACGAAGAGAGTGGTTTCTGCGAAGGGAGAGAACGTGTCCGAAGCGTCAGTCGTCGGCGACGGGTGAGGTCGGGTCCGCGGCCAAGAGCCGGTCGAGTGCGTCGACCATCGCTACGACGCTGGCGCGGGTGATGTCGGAGTCCGAGGCGGCCACGGTGACCGTGCGGTCCCCGCGGGACATCTCGACCTCGACCGTCACCATCGCGTCCGTCCCGCCGGTGATGGCGTCGACGTGGTACGATTCGAGCTGGGCGTTCGCGCTCGCACCGAGCGCGGCGCGGACGGCCTCGACGGAGGCGTCGACGGGACCGCTGCCAGTGCCTGAGGCGACGCGTTCCTCGCCGTCGACGAGGAGTCGGACGCTCGCGGTCGGCGTTCCACCGCCGCTGGCGGCGGTGAGGTCCTTGAGTTCGACGCGACGCTCGCGTTCGCGGCCCTGGACCTCCTCGGCGATGGTGAGCAGGTCGGCGTCGGTGACGCGCTTGCCGCGGTCGCCGAGTGCCTTCACGCGGTCGACGACGGCCGAGAGCTCGTCGTCGTCGACGTGGACGTCGTGTTCCTCCAGTGCGGCCTTGACACCCGCACGGCCGGCGTGTTTCCCGAGGACGAGCCGTCGCTCGCGGCCGACCGTCTCGGGCGGGTACGGCTCGTACATCGAGTCGTCTTTCAGGGTACCGTCGGTGTGGATACCGCTCTCGTGGGTGAAGGCGTTCTGGCCGACGACGGCCTTGTTGGGCGCGAGGTCGACACCCGTCGAGCGGGCGACGAGCTGCGCGAGGTCGTAGAGCTCGTCGAGCTTCGCCGTCTCCATGTCGTAGCAGTGGTGCAGCGCGATGGCGACCTCTTCGAGTGCGACGTTGCCGGCGCGTTCGCCGATGCCGTTGATGGTCCCGTGAACCATGTCGGCCCCGGCGGCGAGGCTGGCGTAGACGTTCGTCATCGCCAGCCCGAGGTCGTCGTGGGTGTGGGTGCTTGTCGGGCCGAGCGCGGCGAGCCGCGAGACGGCCTCGTAGGTGTGTTCGGGGCTGGTGTGGCCGACCGTGTCGGCGAAACACGAGCGGTCCGCACCGGCCTCGAAGCCAGCTTCGGCGAGCCGTTCGAGGAAGTCGAGGTCGGCGCGGGAGCCGTCCTCGCCGAGGAGTTCCACCCAGAGCCCGTGGTCCTTCGCGTAGGCCACGAGCTCTTGGCTCTTCGCGACGACGTCGTCCTTCGTCGTCCCGACCTTCGTCTCGACGTGGCGGTCGCTGGCGGGCACGACGATGGTGACGCCGTCGACGTCGCAGTCGAGTGCGAGGTCGATGTCGTTCTGGACGCCGCGGGCGAAACTTGTCACCTTGGCGTCGAGACCGAGATCCGTCACGCGACGGATGGTCTCGCGCTCGCCAGCACCGGTGCAGGCGCTGCCGGCCTCGATGACGTCGACGTTCGCGCGGTCGAGCGCGCGGGCGATGTCGGCCTTCTCCGCGGGCGTCAGCGAGACACCTGGGGCCTGCTCGCCGTCGCGGAGCGTCGTATCGAAGAGCTGTACATTTCTGTCAGAAGTGAGGGGAACCTCGGGTGAACCCCGGAATAACTCGGTCACGGTGGATGAATCAGTTGACTCGGAGAATTTCACAGCCAGCCGCCTCGCGGCGACTTACTCTATCCTCGTCTGTCGGTGTGTGTTCCGACATTGTACTCGGTACCATGCTGTGGGGTGGCATAAAAGAGCGGGTTCGAACAGAATTTGGTGTCATCTTCGTCCGGCAGTGGGCAGTTCTGTCCACTGCTCACCGTCGCGCGTTGCCTTCGAGCACCAGTTTGTCGCCGACAGCGACGTCGTCGGCCGCGCCTGCGGGAAGTTCGTAGACCGTGTCCGCCTCCGCCCAGCCCACCCCGGTCCACGCCGACAGCCGCTTTTTCGCCTGCACTTCGTCGTCGACGACCCACACCGCGTCGATGGCGAAGGGGACGAACACCATGTGGAGGCTGCGTGTCCCCACCGAGCCGAACGGGAACGCCAGCGCGTAGTCGTCGGGGACCGAGCGGCGGAACATCAGCCCGCGGGCCTGCGAGAGGAAGCCGTCGGCGACCTCGACGTCGCTGGCGAGGACGTGTGTGTCGCCGTCGGCGACGTGGCGGAGTTGCATGGCTGTGGAGTCTAGGGGGAGGGTCAAAAAGAACCGGGAGACTTGAAGCATCCCCGGCCCTACCGCCCGCCATGGAGAAGACGCCCACCGGCACCCCGGTCGGCGTGGACGACCCCTACGACGTCGCGGGCCGGTGCGACCATCTGACGAACGACGGCCGGTGTCGCTACGCCCTCCAGTACGCCGGTAACGACCCGGAGTTCGCCGCCGAGCGTCGCGCCGCGGACTACGAGTGCATAGCCGGTGGTGAGGACTGCACGTGGCGCGACTGTCCCCACTACCGCGCCACCACCGACGGCACCGAGTGCATCCGCTGCGGTCTCGAAGAGGTCCGCATGGCCCACGAGTCGACCCGCCCCCTGCTCGAAGAGCACCATCTCTCGTATGGCACTGCTGTCGACGACGACGAGGTCAGCCACGAGATCACCGTCTCGCTGTGTCGCTGGTGTCACGCGAAGGTCCACGACTCCTTCGCCCGTATCGACGACGACGCCAGCCCCGACGTGGAGGCACTCGCGGCCCGCGAGGACCGCCGCAGCAAGGAGGCCGAGGAGTTCGGCTTCCAGTCGGCCCGCGAGCGGTTCGACGACGGCTGACGCGGCGGCGTCGACGGCCGGTGGCTGCACCGGTCGGCCGCGGTGACTGCTCCGACGTGATGCACGGGGATGCGCATCTCGACCACGCTTCGAACGACTTTTAGGCGCGTCTATCCAACGCGGGATATGACCAGAATCGTCGTCATCGACAACCACGGCCAGTTCACCCACCTCGAAGGCCGCGCCCTCCGCGACCTCGGGGTCGACACCGACATCGTAGACAACGATACCCCGCCCGAAGAGATCGACGCCGACGGTCTCGTCCTCTCCGGCGGTCCCGACATGGACCGCATCGGCCGCTGTGCGCAGTATCTGGAGCTCGACGTCCCCGTCCTCGGTATCTGTCTCGGCCTGCAGGTCATCGCGACGGAACTCGGCGGCAGCGTCGGTGAGGGCGACTACGGCGGCTACGCCGACGTCGACGTGGAGATCCTCGACGAGGACGACCCGCTCATCGGCTCGCTCGCACCCGACACGCGGGTCTGGGCCAGCCACGCCGACGAAGTCAAAGAACTCCCCGAGGGCTTCACCCACACCGCCACGAGCGACGTCTGCGGCATCGAGGCGATGAGCAACGTCGACGCCGGCCTCTACGGCGTCCAGTGGCATCCCGAGGTCGCCCACACCGAACAGGGCGAGGAAGTCTTCGAGAACTTCATCGACATCTGCGAGCAGTAGACGCGGCTACACGCCCCGCAAACCCCGGTAAGGCTCCTGTTCTCCGCCCCGGTTCGGACCTGTTTTCGTCGACACACGAAGCGCGAGTGTTTTACCCCGCCCGCGTGAAACCTGGCCGCAATGACAGCGACGCAAAGCAATCTCGCTGGGCTGTCGCGGTTCATCTTCCGGGCACCGCGATGGTATACCAGCCTCGCGTTCGCCCTCCTCGTCGCCGCGATGGCCGGTGTCGCCGCGTTCGAGTCCGGGCTCCCCGAGCGGTCGTGGTCCGGGCTGTTCCTCCTGGGCCGCGACGCCTGGGAAGGAATCTTCTTCATCGGCGTGCCGACGGTCATCGCCGCCTTCGGGACGAGCGGCGTCGACCGCTTCGTTGGCGGCAAGCTCACCCCGAACCGCTCTTCGTTGCTCGCGCTCGCCTGTGAGGTCATCATCGTCGCCGTGGTCACCGTCGCCGCCATCGCGTCGGTCTTCCTCCCGCTCGACCAGACGTTCGTCTTCAACGCGCTGATCGTCGCGCTCGCCTCCATCTTCGCCCTTCGCCTCCTGGTCATCATGGCCGTCTCGCAGTCCTCGCTGCTCGTCGCGGCCATCCCGGCCAGCATCCAGACGGTCGCCGCCGCGGCCCTGCTGTTCGTCTACAGCGGGACGCTGCGCTTTCTCGAAATCGGCGGGCCGCTGCTCAACGCCTACTTCATGCCCTATCTCGCCCGCTCGGGTGTGGCACCGCCGGAGCTGTCGGCGGTCCAGCCGAGCCACTTCGGCCTGCTCGCGGTCACGTGCGTCATCTACGCGACGGCCGTCTGGGCCTTCCTCTACGTCGTCGACCGGCCGTGGCGAAACAGCCTCGGCGTCTCCGTGCTCGACTTCCTCCGGGGCTTCATCGGCCACATCGCCGAAGGCTCCCGCGAGCTGGAGGACTTCTTCGAGCAGCTCGGCCAGGAGGCCATCGTCCCCGTGACCGTCCTCTCGTTCCAGCGCGACGACGGGACCGAGAAGGCGCGGTTCGTGCTGCCGATGATCCACCCCGGCCCGATGGGCGAGATCGGCGGCGGCAACTTCCCCGAGCGGGTCGCCCGCCGCTCGGAGGGGATGGCCTTCCCGCCGCACGCCACCGCCGGCCACGACTTCAACCTCGTCACCGAGCGCGAGGTCGACACCATCCTCGACGCCGTCGACGACGCCGCCGAGCGTATCGAATACTCGGCGGAGGCGACGACGAGCGTCCGCACCGAGTCCGGCGAGGCGAAGATGCTCGGCCAGGCCTTCGGCGACGACGCGGTGCTCGTCAACAGCTACGCCCCGAACTTCGCCGACGACGTGGAGTACGCGGTCGGTCTCGCTGCAGGAACCGAGGCCCGAACCCACGGTCTCGACGACGTGCTCCTCGTCGACGCGCACAACTCCAACAACGGGCTGGAAGGGCCGGACCTCGGCCACGTCACGCCGGGCAGCCAACGCTCGTTCGACATGATCCGAGCCGCCGGCCACGCGGGCGAGGCACTCGCCGACGCCGACCGCGGCGCGCTCTCGCTCGGGACGGCCTGGGACGAGACCGACTGGATTCCTCGCGACGGTATCGGCCCGCTCGGCATCCGCGTCGCCGTCACCGAGGTCGACGGACAGACGACGGGCTACGTGCTCGTCGACGGCAACAACATGGAGCCGGGGCTGCGCGACCGCATCGTCTCGACGCTCACCGAAGGGGCCGAAGAAGCGGACGCCGAGACGGCCGAGAGAGAGAGAGCCGTCGCCGCCGACGGGGCGCGGCCACAGACGCTCGACGCCGTGGAGGTCATGACGACCGACACCCACATCGTCAACACGGTGGAAGCGGAGAACCAGGTCGGTGCCGTCATCGACCACGACGAACTCGTCGACCTCGTCTGCGACCTCGTCGGCGAGGCTCGCGACGACTGCGAACCGGTCTCGGCGGGGATGGCCGTCGAGGAGACGACCGTCACCATCTTCGGCAACGACCGCACCGAGACGCTCGCCAGCCACGCCAACGTGGCCGTCTCGATGGGCGGGGCGTTCGCCGCGGCGGTCATCCTCTCGGCGATGGCCGTCAGCGTCCTCATCTTCTTCCTCGCGTGAGTGGGCGGCCAGCGCGGCCGCTCACGTCGACAGTGTCACTCGGCGGTCGAAGATCCACTTAGAGCCGGATTGTCCGCCGTCGGCTCGCGCCACAGCTCGGACAGAGATGCTGGTAGTGGACCTCTTTGCCGCTGGTCTGGACGCGCCAGTGGCCATCCGCGTCCTCGTAGCCACATTTCGGACAGGTCAGGTCGACGTCGTCGTAGTGCGTCTTGAGTCGGTCGAGCGGGGTCGTCCCGGAGCCACGCTTGGTTGACATGCGGTAACGATTGTCACTCTGCGGGCTTAGTCCTTGCCTCGAACGGGTGAGACGAGTGAGGCGGAGAAAGTTACGCCGCCTCGAACAGTTCGTCGACGGCCTCCTGGGCCGTCTTGGCGGCTTCGTCGACCACCGCGTCGGGGTCGACGTCGTCGCCGGGTGCGTTCAGATAGACGTCGACGTCGAGCACGCCGTCCTCGAACGTCACCGTCACGTCGAAGTCCTTGACCTCGGACTGTTTGTAGTGTTTGAAGATGACGCCCTCCGCGGCCTCGGCCGCGGTCTGGACGACCTCTTCGTCGGTTGGTTCGGCCATTCCCTGCTTACGCGCCGCCAGCGCCGCCGGGGCCCATCGGGGCTCCGCCGCCCTGGAGCATCTGCTGAAGCTCCTGCTGGAGCTCCTCGAACTGGCCCTGAACGCGCTCTTCCTGCTTCGCCAGCTGCTCGACACGGACCTCGAGGCTGTCGACCTTGTCTTCGAGGGTCTCGTAGGCCTCGTCGTAGTCGGTCTGGACGAAGAGCTCGCCGATCTCGCGGTACATCGTCGCGTCCTCGTCGATGTCCTCGAGCGCCTCGAGGGCGTTCTGGGACTCGGTCAGCGTCGACTCGGCCTGCTGCTTCTGGGCGGACAGCTGCTGTGCCGTCTCCTGAAGATCCTGCAGTTCCTCGATTTTCTCCTGTGCGTCCGGCGGTAGGTTACCCTGCATGGTAGCAGGGATGTGGTCCGGACTGAAAAAGCCCCGTATTCCGTCTCGTCGGGAGATATATCGAGATTCTGGCGTGTTCGGCGCGCTACGACTCGACGACGCGGACTGCGCCCTTCATGCCGAGGTTGATGTGCGGCTGGCAGTAGTAGGGATAGGTCCCGGTCTCCTCGAAGCTGTGCTCGAAGGTCGCCCCCTGCTGGGACGCATACTGGCTGCCGAAGCTCCCGTCCTCGGCGACGACGTTGTGGCTGCCGCCCGCGCCGGTCCACTCCCAGACGACGGTCGTGCCGACGCTGACCTCGACGGCCGCCGGGCCGAAGCCGAAGCCGCCGCCGTTGGCCTGGGTGCCGACCTTCACGACGACCTCGGACTCGCCCGTGCGGTCGACGGTGCCGTCGTAGTTGTCGACGCCCTCGAACCAGCCGTCGTAGGCGTCGTCGGTGCCGGAGCCGCCAGAACTCCCCGAGCCGCTCGATGCTGGCGTCGAACTGCTGCCGGTACAGCCAGCGAGCGCGAGGCTCCCGGCCGCGACTGTCGTGAGGAAGGCACGTCGGTCCATAGTCGACGTAGCGAGGCGACCGCTACGTGCCTTTCGATTTCGTCGACTCGTCGGTCACGCGGTCCGCGGCGTCAGCGACGTCCTCGGCGACGCCGACCATCCGCGTCCACGAGTTGAGACCGGCGCGGAGGGCGACGAGGTCTGCGGCGTTGACCGTCACTTCGACGGTGTCGCCGTCGCGGGCGACCGTCGCCTGCGAGCGGGCGTCGTCGATGTCGCCGACCTCGACGGCGACGCTCGCCTCGACGATACGGGCGCGTCGCTCGTCGGGGTAGCTGAAAGAGAGAGAAGCGGTGTGGGCGTGCGGGGCGTCGCCCGACTGCGCGCCGTGGTGCTCCACGCGGCTACTTAACGTCGACTTCCTTGATGCCGCCGCCGCGCTCCTTCAGGAGGACACGGTGGCCACAGTACGGACAGCGGACGCCGCCGTACTCGTCAAGTTCTACGTCGCGCTTGCACCGGGAGCACTTGTAACTCATTTATTCCTCGTCGGTCGAGAGCGCTGCGCGGATGGACCGCTTGACGGTGCGACCACCGGGGGTCTCGGGGCGGTAGGCGCCGCCGGTGAACTTCTCGCCGGTCGACTGGTTGATCCAGATACCGGAACCGAGGCGTTTCACGTCGTCGCCTTCGAGCTTGGCGTTGCGCATGTTGCTCTCGATCTCGGAGACGCGCTTGCGGGCGACACGTCCGTAGCGGGCACCGAATCGGCCGGAGCTGCCGGTCTTTCGTGCCTTCTTCTTTTCGGCCATAGTACTGGCAGTTACCGCTAGCGGACACAAAAAGGCTACGAGTCGGGCCGCCGCCTGCCGCCGGTTCACACGGCTTCTCCGCCGGCTGCGTTCGGGACTCGCCCCCGAGCGTCACTCGCCTTGAAACCCCGCCTCGTACAGTGCTTCGTTGAGGTCTTCGCGGACCCACTCGCCCGTCTCGCGGTCCATCGCCGTCGTCACGACGCGGTTCTCTTGGACGCTGGAGCCGTCGCGGAAGAGCAGCCGGACGTTGCCGTTGTCGTCGGCGCGGGTCACCTTCGCCCGCAGCCCCGTCCGCGACCCCTTCCCGCCGGCGTCGATGGGACCGGGGATGATCTTCTTGACGTGCGGATGGTCGGCGACGACGCCGATGGCCTTGCGGCCCTTCCGGCCGCCGATGAGCGTGCTGTGGGTGCCGCCGAGCTTCTCGCGCGGCGGCGTCTCGACGACCGCCAGCGAGCGTTCGCCGCGACGGTCCAAGACGGAGTGGACGGGGTCGTCGCCGGTGACGCGGTAGAACTCGTGGTGGAGTTGGGCCTTGGTCTCCCGCAGCGCGTCGCGGGCGTCGTACTTCGTCCCCTGCCTCCCGCCGCCCTCGCTCGCGTCGCGCCGGGCCGCAGCGTAGACCGTCTCGGGCCGCTTGCGCTGAATCTCGTCGGCGACGCGGCCCGCGAAGTTCCGGAGCTCGACGCCGCCGCGCTCCTCGTCCGGTTCGGGGAGGGTCGTCACGATCGTCTCGCCGACCACCTCGTCCTCGTCGAGCATCGTCAGCGTCGCGCGGTCCCGCCGGAAGTCGACGACGACCGCGTCGCAGTTGGCGGTGTTGCAGGTGAGACAGTAGTCTCCGGGCTTCCGCAAGGGGGCCTCACACCGCCGACAGTTCATATGCTGTGCTTGCCGCCGTCGTGGATAAGTCCGTTTATTCGGGCTACCGGGGGCGACCTGTCAACCGGACACAAGGCCTTTGTTCGCTCTCTGTGACCCTCGGACATGGTCTCCTCGCGTCGTCCGTCCCTCCCCACGGTCATCGGTCTCGCCCTCGCGCTCCTCCTCGCCACGAGCGTCCTCCCTGCCACCGCCGCCCCGCCACCGGAGTCGCTCTGTGGCTGTGGTGACGCCGTCGAGTCCGGCGTGGACCAGCACGGTCTCGCCCTGACGGCCGCGAGCAGTACCGCGACGGTTCGGGTCCACGAGAACGCCAGCGCGACCTGGGTCGTCCGGGTCCGCGTCGCCGACGCCGACTCCCCGGCGATGGACCGGCTCCGGGCGAACGCGACGCTCCGGGACGACGTCGTCGACGGCGCGGTGCGAGACACCCGGTTCCGGTCGTCCGCCGTCGACGGCGACACGCTCGTCGCCCGCTTTCACGACCCCAGCTTCGCCGAACGGTCGACGGGCGTCCTCCGCTCGACCGCGTTCACGAACCACCACGAGGGCTATCTCCGGCTCGCCGGTCTCGGCGCGGACGAACTGACCGTCGTCGCGCCCGAGGGGATGGCCGTCGGCTGGTCGGTTCCAGGGTCGACCGTCGCCGACGACGGTCGGTCGATGACGCTGACCAGCCTCGACGAGCGCGACGTGGGCCACTTCGTCACGTTCGTCCCGCGCGACGCTCCGCTCGCGCCCCTCCAGAGCCTCGTCGCCGTCGGCGGGTTCGTCGCACCGACGCTCCTCCGAAACGTCGGCCTGTTCGTCCTCTTGTCGAGTGGGCTGTTCGCCGCCTCTGTGGGGGCCGTCGGGACCAGCCTCTCGTGGCCCGCCGACCGACTCGGAACCGAGGGCGGCACCGTTCCGACGCTCCTCGTCGGTGCGGGCGTCGTCACCACGGCCGCTGCACTCGTCGGCATCGCGGGGGTCGGACTGTTCGGTGCCTCGGCCGGGACGGCACTGGGGCTGTGTCTCGGTCTCGGGACGCTCGGTGTAGCCTGTTTGCGACTGGGTCGGAGCTTCCGCGTGACAGTCGCCGCAGCGGTGTCCGCCGCGCTCCTCGGGACGGCCGTCGGCGTCGGCTGGGCGGTCCTGTTCCAGGGTGTTCAGCCCGGATTCGTGTCGGTACCGACGACGTTCGCGGTTCTCCTGTCGGTCTTCGCGCTCGTTCCGGCGGGACACGCGTTCGCTCGGCGACAGCGGCTGCTGGCCGTCGGCACCGCCGCGGTCGGCTTCCTCGCGCTCGCGCTGGCGGCGGTTCCGGTGACCGCGCCGAGTGTCGGACTCACCGGCGTCTTCCTCTGGGTGCTGGGCGTTGCCTTCCCGCTGCTCGGCAGTCCACTCTTGGTGGCCGGGATGCTCCTCGCTCGCGACGACACTCCGGCCGACGAAGCCGAGCGAGCCGACGGAACCGCCGTGGCCGACTGAGCCTCAGAGGTCCAGCGGCCCGGCCTTCAGATACTCGCGCATCACGGCCGTCGCGTACGAACCCGACGGCAGCGCGAAGGAGAACGAGAGCGGGTCGCGCTCGACGTCCATCGCCGTCCGCAGTAGAATCGCCCGGCGCGTCCCCGACGAATCGAAGTTCCCCGGCAAGTCGAAGTCCGCGGGTTCGAGATCGAGTTCGTCTAATATCTCGCGCTCGATTTCGCCCTGTTCGCCGCTCGCTAACTCCGTCTCCGTACCGACGAGCGGCGCGGTGACGAACGCCCGGCCGCGCTCGCAGTGCCGCGCCATCACGTCGACACGGCGGCCCGTCGCCTCCTGCAGGCGGTCGATGTCCGGCATGACCAACTCCTCGGGCGCGTCGCGGTCGGCGAAACAGACCACGTCGCCCTCGACGGGCTTGCCGAACGGCAGGCCGCGCTCCAGCCGCTCGCTCAGGATACGGTTGAAGACGTAGGATTGGGCGGCGTTGACGAACAGCCGCTGGAGGTTCGAGGGGACGGCTTCGAGTGCGTGCCGCCAATCCTCGTCGCTCTGGTCGCCGTCTTGGTGCAGCCGGTGGAGCATCGACCGCTCGTAGCGCAGGCGGTTCGGCATCTCCTCCAATGCTGCCTGCCAGTCTGGGTCGTCGCTCGCGGCGGTCTCGTCGACGAATCTGCGGGCCGCCTGGGTGCTCTCCGGCTCTTGGTCGCTCGGGTTGCCGGCGTAAGCGAGGACGGCCTCGCGCCACTCCTCGCGGACGACGTGGAGACCGACCTCGTGCGTGACGGGACGGCGGCTGCCGAACCGTTGCTGGCCGAAGAAGTTCGGGACGCCGACGTGCTCGTCGGAGCCGGCGAACTCGTGCAGCTGGTCGGTGATGGTCTCGGCGTTCTCGGGATGGGCGGGGTCGTGGACGCGGATGGTGAAGGCGTTGCCCGCGAGGTCGCCGAACTGGAGCCCGCGGCCCGCGCGGCCGATGATCTCGATGTCGGCGTTGTTGACCTCGGGAACTGCCGCCGGCTCGCCCTGCTTGACGGTGAACAGCTGGGTCGTCACGGCGTGTTTGTCCTTCGTGCCAGCCCACGAGACGCGCTCGCGGCTGATGTCCATCTGGTTCGACAGCTGACGGACGAAGTCGTTGGTGTCCCAGCCGCGCAGCGTGACCCGGAGGACGAGATGGGCGAAGTCGCCGGGGTCGGCGTCGATGGGCTTCGGCTCGAATCGCTCTAACTCGGTGACGCGGAAGTCCTCGGGGTCCACTCGCAGAACCCCGCCGATGCCGTCGGCGTCGCTGACGTAGTGGTCCATCCCGACCGCGCGCTCGATGGGGTGGGCCTCACGCATCGCGGCGGGCCTCCATCGGATCGAAGCTCGTCATTACCCGTCGTTTCGCCAGCAGGCGGATAAACGCACCACTCTCGGGTTGGTGCTCGGATGCACTCGGCTGCACAACCGCCGTGGCGCGTGGCTTCGCGGCCTCCGTGTCTCCGCGAGGGAACCGAGTGGATGCCAGCAAGAGCCGGAGGCTCTTGCGTTGCCGCGTGACACGCACGCGAGGGATGAGTGAACGAGCGGAGCGAGTGAGCGAATCGGTTGGGGAGGATGTGGCTGTGGCGGGCGGGACTGAAAGGGGACGTGCTCTGAACGAACCCCCGCGACGGAAGCACCGCAGGGAACGAAGTGACCGAGGCGCGCGGCGAGTGGCGGGAGTTCAGAGCACGTGGGCTTTTGGGGTGTTCTCCGTGTTGTCAGGCACAACTCAAGAGAACACTGACGGTCTCGAAACGGCCTAATACAACGAGAGGTCGCCGGTCACCTTGTCGACGATGTTGTCCGGGCCGGGACCGATGGCCAGCGCGGTCACCGTGCCGGGGTCGAGCTGCGTGTGGCCGGCGTCGCGGATGATGGCGTTCGGCAGCCCCTCGCGCTCGGCGAGGTCCGCGAGTCTGAACAGCTCCTTCTCGCCTTGGGCCTTCAGGACGACCTTCTTCTGGCCCGAGCCTTTCCACTCCTTGCGCGTCCGGTCGTCGGTGTCCTCGTAGGCCGACAGCGACGCGTGAGCGACCTGCGCGGCGAGCTTTCCTTTCCCCATCCCGATGTCCGTGCGGGCGACGATGGCCTGTTTCATACCCGAGGTGGCCCGTCGAGCGGTAAATCTCCTGTCATCGCAACCGACGGAGAGCCGAAAAGACACTTATCCGAGGCGTTTGAACGGCGACGCGTGCCCCGTACGCCCCTCCTCCACCCCGGTGCGTTCTTCGACGAGCGCGTCCCGAACCTCGACGTCGGCCGCGCGCTCGTCCTCGGACTCCTGCTCGCACTCGTCACGACCGCCGGAGCCGGCCTCGTCGGCTGGGCCTTCGTCGACGCGCTCGACGTGACCGTCACCGTCGACAACCCCGCACATTCCCCCGACTGGGTCTGCGAGCAGCAGGCCGAGATGTTCACCGATATGCCAACCCCGAGCGGCTGCGGCGACGACGTCCCCGAGACGGTCGAGCGCGACCTCGGCGAACTGGTCTGGGACGAGTTCGTCGGCCTGTTGCCGTGGGTGTTCGTCGGCGGGCTGCTCGCCGGGCTCGGGACGGCCGTCACCTTCCACGTCCTGACCGCCCTCGCTGACGGCGAGGGGTCGTTCGGCGACACGCTCGCCGTGACCGCCTGGGGTGCGACGCCACTCGTCGTCCAGACGGTGGCTGGCGTCGGGTACACGGTCTTCCGCATCCAGCGACTCGCACTGCCGAGCCAACCCGAGGCGGCCGTCGAGCGGCTGGCGACGCTGACGACGTTCGGGAACCGGCTGCCGCTCGTGGTGCTCGCGCTCGTCGTCACCGCGTGGCAGGTCTCCATCTGGACGCACGGCCTGCATCGCGCCCGGAACGTGAGCTTCGACGCGGCACTCGCCAGTGCGGGGCTGGTCGGAGCCGTGTCGTTCCTCTTGACACTCGCGGGGTGAGCGGGAGTACCGAGGGTGACCGGGAGTTTTTACCACCTCCCCCTCCCTCCCTCGGACATGATACTGTCGGACACCGACCTCTTGAAGCGGCTCGAACGGGGTGACCTCGTCGTCGAACCCCTGGAGGACATCGATATGCAGGTCCAGCCGTCCAGCATCGACCTCCGCCTTGGCGCGGAGTTCTTGGAGTTCCAGCGGACCAACATCTCCTGTATCCATCCCAACCGCGAGGACGAGGTCTCGAAGTACATCCGTGAGACGGTCGTCGAAGAAGGCGAGGAGTTCATCCTCCATCCCGGCGACTTCGTGCTCGGAACGACCGAAGAGCGCGTCGAGATTCCGCCGGACCTCGTCGCCCACGTCGAGGGCCGCTCCTCGCTCGGCCGACTGGCCGTCGTCGTCCACGCCACGGCCGGTCTCTGTGACCCCGGCTACAAGGGGCAGATCACCCTCGAACTCTCGAATCTCGGCTCCGCCCCCGTCGCGCTCACGCCGGGGATGCGCATCTCGCAGCTGACGTTCACCGAACTGACGTCGCCAGCGACACGCCCCTACGGCGAGGAACGCGGGTCGAAATACCAAGACCAGAAGGGACCACAGGCCTCGCGAATCGGTAACGACCCCGAGTTCGGCGGCGACACGCCGGGAGACGACCCTCAATGAAGTTCGTCGAAGAGGTCGTCGTCGAGGAGTTCCTCCCGACGTTCCGGTCGATGCTGGCCGCCGAGTTGCGCGAGCGGGACTTCACCCAACACGAGGTCGCCGAAGCACTCGGCATCAGCCAGAGTGCCGTCTCGAAGTACGCCCACGGCAGCGTCAGCCAGTGTCAGGCCGTCCTCGACGACGAGCGCGTCCAAGACCTCGTCGTCCGTATCGCCGAGGGGCTGGCCGCGGGCGATATGTCCAGCGTGCAGGCGCTCGTCGAGGCCGAGGTCCTGATCCGGCGGCTGGAGCAGGGTGATCTGCTCGCGACGCTCCACGAGGAGGCGATGCCCGAACTCGCCGAGTACGACGGCGACTTCGCCATCCACGACCCCGAGAGCGACGTCCGAACCACGGAACAGGTGCTCTCGTCGGTCCGTCGCGGCGTCCGCACCCTGACGAGCGCGAGCGGCTTTGCGGGCTACATCCCGAACGTCGGCTCGAATCTCGTGGAGTGTCTGCCGGACGCCGCGGGCATCGAGGACGTCGCGGCCATCCCGGGCCGTATCTTCGACATCAAGGGCCGCGCGACGGTCCCGAGCGACCCCGAGTTCGGCGTCAGCGAGCACGTCGCTGGCGTCCTGCTCTCGGCGCGCGAGGCCGGCACGGACGTTCGCGCCGCGGTCAACATCCGCTACGACGACGACATCGTCCAGCAGTTCGCCGACGCTGGCTACGAGACCGTCGAGTTCGACCCCGACGCACCGACCGACCCCATCGTCGCCGCCTTAGCGGACGGCGCGGACGACGACACGTTCGTCCTCTATCAGACCGGCGGCTACGGCATCGAGGCCATCACCTACGTCCTCGCACCCGACGCGCCGACCGCCGCGCGGGTCGTCCGCGAGGTCCTGCTGTAGATGACCGACGGCGAGGGCGACCACCGAGAGGCGACCGACGCGGCCGCGGCCGACGGCGTCGCGGCGACCCAGAGCTTCTACTCGCGGTGGGCGCAGCTGTACGACGCCCTCGCCAGCCACACGCCCGGCATCGGCGGTCTCCGCGCCCGCGCCGCCGACCGTCTGCAGCTATCGACTGGCGACACCGTCGTCGAGATGGGCTGTGGGACGGGCGCGAACTTCTCGTATCTCCGTGAGCGCGTCGGCCCCGAGGGGGCTGTCGTCGGCGTCGACCTCACACCCGGGATGCTCGGCCCGGCCCGCGCCCGAATCAACCGCGCGGGCTGGGCGAACGTCCACGTCGTCGCCGGTGACGCTACTCGGCCGCCCGTCACCGACGCCGACGCCGTCTTCGCCTCGTTCGTCTCCGGGATGCTTGGGGAGCCGGCCACCGTCGTCGACGACTGGGCCGACCTCGTCGGACCGGGCGGCCGCGTCGGCCTGCTCGACCTCGCACGGTCGACCTCGACACTCGGCCGGCCGGTCAACGCGCTCTTTGCTGGTCTCGTCTTCGCGGGACTCCCCTCGAAACGGCCCGCGGACGCACTAGCGGCTCCCCGGACGCTCGACGCTCGGGTCGTCGCCGCTCAGCGCGCCCTCCGCGACCGCTGTCGCGACGTCACCTACTCGACGCACGCGCTGGGGTTCGCTCGGCTGGCTGCTGGGACGGTCAAGTAGCGACGGCCGACCGAGTCGCCGTGGCTGGCAGGTTTATGCCATCTCAGCGAGTCGTCTCCCCGATGACTTCTTCCGACAGCCTCACCGGCCGCGTCGCGCTCGTCACCGGCGGCACGAGCGGTCTCGGTGCCGAGACCGCCCGCACGCTCGCCGACCGCGGTGCCTCAGTCGCCGTCGTCGGCCGCGACCGGGACCGAGGCGAGACCGCCGCCGCCGACCTCGCTACCCGCACCGACGGCACCGCCGAGTTCTACCGCGCCGACCTCGCCTCGCAGGCCAGCGTTCGGCGGCTCGCCGCGGAGTTCCGCGAGCGACACGACCGACTGGACGTGCTGGTCAACAACGCCGGGACCTTCCGCGCCGAGCGGACCGTCACCGCCGACGGCGTCGAGTCGACGTTCGCGATCAACCATCTCGCGCCGTATCTGCTGACACACAGCCTGCTCGACCTACTCGTCGCAAGCCCCTCGGCGCGGGTTGTCACGGTCTCCTCGGGCATCCACACGCGGGCGACGCTGGACTTCGCGAACCTCCAAGGAGAACGTGGCTACGACGGGATGACTGCCTACGCCCGCTCGAAACTCGCGAACGTCCTGTTCACCGACGAACTCGCCGACCGCCTCGCGGAGACGGCCGTCACGGCGACCGCCGTCAATCCGGGCTTCGTCCCGGGGACGGGACTCGCCCGCGACGCGTCGCTCCGGAACCGGCTGCTCCTCGGCGCGTTCGCACGGCTGCCGCTGCCGTTCACCAAGGGGCTGGAGGAAGGGGCGGAGACGCTGATCCGGGCGGCCGCCGACCCGGACCTCGCCGACGTGACGGGAGTGTATCTCAGCGACGGCGAGGTGACGGCGTCCTCGGAAGAATCGCAGGACGAAGAAGCGAGACGGCGACTGTGGGACGTCAGTGCGGGTCTCGTGGGCGTCTCACCCGACTGGGCCGTCTAGTCGTCAGCCGGGACGGGCCGCGTCAGGTCGACGGGGTCGGCGTCGACGTCGAGCTCGTCCAGCGCGACCTGTGCGGCGCGCTTGCCCGAGAGGAGCATCGCGCCGAACGTCGGCCCCATCCGGGGGAGACCGTGGGTCGTCGCCGTCGCGAGCCCCGTCGAGACGAGCCCGTCGTGGATCTTTCCGGCGAAGTCGACGACCTTGTCCTCGCTCTCGGAGACCCACATCGAGTCGTGGCCGGGCGAGTCGTGGCCGGGCGCGCCGTACTCGCCGTCTTCCGTCTTATCCATCCCCGTGTTGTGCTCGTTGGCGTGTTCGATGCCGGGTGCGTCGAGGACGCCGCGCTCTTGGAGCTTGGAGACGACGACGGCGTCGTGGCCCGTCGCGTCGACGACGAGGTCGGACTCGACGGCGATGGGGTCGACGCAGGTCAGTTCCCGTGGCAGCGCGTGGACCGGCGTCCAGTTCATGACGATGCCGGCGACGCGGTGGTTCTCGCGGACGACGATGTCGGTGAACTCGGTCATGTTCTGCATCCGCGCACCCGCGTCGCAGGCGGCGTTGATGAGTGCCGAGCAGGCGTGCGGTCCCTTCGCCGTGTAGAGACCCTCGGCCTCGTCGCTCTCCTCGTAGGGGACGCCGAGTTCGTCGAGCACCTCGTTCGCGGGTTCGCGGACCGTCACGGTGTTCATGAGGAAGCCGCCGAGCCAGAAGCCGCCGCCGAGATAGTTGTTCTTCTCGACGACCATCGTCTTCACGCCGCGCTCGGCGAGCTCCTTCGCGGCGACCAGCCCCGAGGGACCGCCGCCGACGACGATGACGTCGCTCTCCGAGAAGTCGAGGAACTCCTCGCTCCACTCTTTCGTGATCGCTCGGGTGACCTGTGCCTCGTCTGCGTCGCTGAAGCCGGTGAATGCCGACATACAACCTAGTGATATTACTTGGTAGTTAAAGGTTGGCTTCCGGTCGCGGCGGGCGACGCTATCGAGGAGGTTCCGGCAGGCGACGCACGTTCTGGAACCCTTTTTCCGTCTCGGCACCAACCCCGTGTATGGACAGCCGACCAGCCTGCCGCGGGGTGCGAGTATGAACATGCTCGTCGACGGCGAGTGGCGAACCGACGCCTACGAGAGTACCAACGAGGACGGCGAGTTCGACCGGTCGACCACCTCCTTCCGGAGCCGGGTCGAAGCCGACCCGGACGCGGAGTTCCCTGCCGAGGCCGGCCGGTATCACCTCTACATCTGCCGCGCCTGCCCGTGGGCACACCGGACCGCGATGATGCGCGCGCTGAAGGGACTCGAACACGTCATCTCACTGTCGCTCGTCGAACCCGTCCGCATCGACGACGGCTGGGAGTTCTCCGAGCAGTATCCCGACCCGCTGTACGGGAAGGAGTTCCTCCGCGACGTCTACGTCGAGGCCGACGACGACTACACCGGCCGCGTGACGGTCCCCGTCCTCTGGGACAAGAAGAAAGAGACCATCGTCAACAACGAGTCCGAGGAGATCATGCGGATGCTCGACACCGCCTTCGAGGACCTCGCCGAGCACGACGTCGACCTCTACCCCGAGGGCCATCAGGACGAAGTCGACCGGCTCATCGACGACATCTACGAACCCATCAACAACGGGGTCTACCGCGCGGGCTTCGCCGGGACGCAGGAAGCCTACGACGAGGCCGTCGCCGACCTCTTCGACGCGCTCGACCACTACGAGGACGTCCTGGCCGACCAGCGGTATCTCGCGGGCGACAGCCTCACCGAGGCCGACCTCGCGATGTTCGCGACGCTCGTCCGCTTCGACCACGTCTACCACACCCATTTCAAGTGTAACAAGCGGGCCATCCACGAGTATCCGAACCTCTGGAACTACACGAAGGAGCTCTACCAGCTGCCCGGCATCGCCCAGACGGTGAACATCGAGCACATCGTCGAGCACTACTACGGCAGCCACGGCGACGTCAACCCGAAGCGGCTCGTCCCCGTCGGCCCGGACATCGACTTCTCGAACGACCACGACCGCGACCGCCTCCCCGGCGGCCCGCCCGAAGCGCTCTACGAGTAGTCGACCCGACGAGCCGTCGCCACCGACAGACGAGGGCTTTTGCCCGACGACGCGCTAGTCTCTTGCAGACAGATGGACTTCCGAGGGGCGGTTCGCTGGGTCAGGCGGACGCTGGAGCCACGGCCACGGCTCGTCGACTGGTCCATCCTCGCGCTCGTCGTACTCCAACTGCTCTCCGGGCTGGTCAGCCTCGTCACCGGCTCCGAGGGCGGCTGGTGGGTCTTCTGGGCCCACAGCGTCGCCGGACTCACCCTCACCTTCCTCCTCGTGTTCAAGCTCTATCGCGTCCGACGGCGCGTCACCGACAGTCGGCTGTGGACCCGGTCGACGGCCCTCTCGGTTCTCCTCGCCATCGTCGCGCTCTCGGCGCTCGGGACGGGCATCGCGTGGGTGCTCGGCGGCGACGTCGACGTCCTCTACTGGGGACTGATGAACGTCCACATCCTCTTCGGGCTGCTGCTCTTGCCGCTCGTCTTGCTCCACATGACGACGCGTTTTCGACGGCCTCGAACGGCCGACTTCGAGGGTCGCCGGACGGCCGTCCAGTACACCGCGTTGCTCGTCGGCGGCGCGGTCCTGTTTCGCCTCCAAGAGACCGTCAACGCCGCGCTCGACACCGCCGGGACGACCCGGCGGTTCACCGGCTCGAAACCCGTTGAGGGCTCCGACTTCCCGGTCACGAGCTGGGTCGCCGACGACCCCGACCCGGTCGACCGCGAGACGTGGCGGCTCCGGGTCGGCGGGCTGGTCGAGACGCCGCTGGAACTGACCGCGGGCGACGTCGACACCGGCGACACCGGCGACGTCGGCGATGGGCGCGACGAACTCCGTGCCCTCCTCGACTGTACGAGCGGCTGGTACACCGTCCAGGACTGGCAGGGCGTCCGCGTCGGCGACCTGCTGGACAGGGCGGGCGCGAGCGACGAGGGGCGGTGGGTCCGCTTTACGTCCGTGACGGGCTACCGCTGGAGCCTCCCGCTCGAAGAAGCACGCGACGCGCTGCTCGCGACGCACGTCGGCGGCGAGCGACTGAGCCACGGCCACGGCGCGCCGCTGCGGCTGGTCGCGCCCGACCGACGGGGCTTCCAGTGGGTCAAGTGGGTCGAATCCGTCGAAGTGCGCGAGAACCAGGATGTCGGGCAGTGGCTCGCGGTGATGGTCAGCGGCTTCGACTGAGTCGCTTCCTTTACTCGTCTCCGCCCTCGCGAATCGCCCGCTCGGCGGCCGCCAGTGCCTCTTCGCGGTCGAATTCGTCGACGATTCGTTGGAGTTCCTCTCGCGAGGCGTCCTGCAGCTCGCGGGCGTGGCGGGTGATGTTCGGGACGGCCCGGATGATGTTGTCGACGATGGGGACCGTCGCCGACTGCGCCGACCGCGACATCGGGTTGAGGTCGACGACGAGTTCGGTCTTGCCCATCGCGGCCAACGCCTCCGCGCGGTCGCCGTCTTCGAGCGGGACGAGCACCACGTCGGCGTCGCCAATGCCGTCGGCGTCGACCTTCGCACGTTCGTGTGAGAGACCGGGAATCCGGCCGTCGGCCGTGAGTCCCTTGACCTCCTCGGCCCCGTGCTCGCGCAAGTGGTCGACGATGGCTTCCATTCGCTCTTCGGTGCGGTTGAACAGGTTGACTTCGAGGTCCGCCCCCGTCGCCTCCGCGAGTTCGACGAGTTCGCCGGGGACGAGCGCGGCGACGTTGCCGTTGACAGAGAGTACCGGATGGTCGGCTAAGAGGAGGTGGGCGGCCGCGGCGCGTTCGGCGGCGTCGGCACTCGGGATGGTCTGCTCGCCCAGGAGATAGTCGAAGGCCTCGCCGCGGCCCTGTGCGATGAGCCCCTGGCGGCTGGTGATGCCCTTGTCCACCCCGTCCTCGATCCGGTGGCGGGTCAGCAAGGACTCGTAGCGCGGATGGTCCTCGGGAATCTCGATGTCACTCATGGCGTGGAGTCGGACGTCGCGGCTCAAAAAGACGCAGGAACCCGGGTCGGCGTCTCGAACCGTCGCCGACGTCTCGGCGACCTGTCACCGAAGCGTCGCGCCCGCCGGATGCGTCCGACAGGAGACGGCGTCGTAGCCAGCGTCCGAAAGCCCCGTCCCGAGCGCGAAGACGGTCCGGCCGAGCATCGCCATCGACGCCTCGCCACCGGCCTCGCTGACGGCGCGGATCGTCTCCGTCACCTCGTCGGTCAGGAGACCAGCCTCGCGGGCGAATCTGCGAGAGGCGTACATGAACTGTGCGGGCGTCGGCTCCTCGGCGAGCAGCGCGAGCGCGTCCTCACCGGCGGCCGAGAGCCGGTCGGTGTCGCCCGAGAGGACCTCCTCGGTCGAGAGTTCGCCGAAGGTGACGTACTCGATGTCGGGCCGGGCGGGAACGCCGTCCAGTCGGCCGTGGTCGGGCGCGCCGGGGTCCAGCCTGACGGGCATCCCGCCGCGAGCCTGCGCGACGACGTCGCCGAGACCGGTCCCCGACCGGACCTCCGCGGCGTGGGCGAGCGCGACCAGTTCGTTCTCCGAGCGGGCGCAGCCGAAGACGGTGTTGGCCGCGAGGGCGGTCCCGAGTGCCATCGCCCCCGAGACGCCGAAGCCCGCCCCGAGCGGCAGTTCGGTCTCGGCGCGGACCGCGGCGTCGACGCCGAGTCCCGCCAGCACGCGCTCGACGGGCGGCATCTCGACGGGGTCGCCGTCGAGTGTGGTGGTGCTGTCCGTCCCGTCGCTCGGCTCGACCGTCACCTCGACGCCGTGTGAGAGCGTCAGCCCCGCTCCGCGCGACCCCGCCTGCAGGGGGTCGTCGTGGGAGTGGGCGCTGAAGAAGCCGGTGACGTGGCCGGGGACGAACGCCGTGGCTTCGTCGGTCATCGTCGGGAAAAAGAGCAGCGACCGATTAACGGTTGTTATCTCCGGCGACGGCGACGAGGCGAGCCGGTGCGGACCGTTCCGGCGACGTGCGATAGAAGGTCAGCGGTGCCTTTCGTGCGTGTCAATAATGTGCTGTGGAAACCGTTCACCGCTCTTCGACCCGTTCCGTCTCGCGCTCTGCTCGCCGCTTCTCGCGCTCGACGTGGGCCTTCGCGTCGGCGACGCGTTCGGTCTCCAAGAGTCGCTCAAGGCGGTGCTCGAACTCCTCCTCGTCCAGTTCGCCGCGAGCGTAGCGGCCACGGAGCACTGCCAGCGCGTCGGCGCGCTCGTCGCTCACGTCGGCGTCGGCGGGCGTCTCCTCCCGCTCGCGGCGTTGCCGCCGCTGTTCGTACAGTTTGGTCAACGCGAGCGCGGCGGGGAGGACGCCCGCGAAGCCGACGGGGAACGCCACCCAGAAGAACGCGACGTCCAGCGCGAGCAGCCCGAAGGCGACGAGCAGGATGGCGGCGATGACGACGCCCGCGACGAGTTCTTGCAGGGGCGTGTCGTCGTCCTCGCCGCCGTCGGTCCGGAGCGCGCCCGTGCCTCGGTTCATGGCTCTCCTGTCGTCGGTTGAGGGGATAAACCCTCTGCGGGCTGGCGATACACGGCTATCACGCCCGGCTCTCGCCGAGGACGACTGAGGGACCGTCGCTCGCGACGGAGACAGGTCATAGACGGTGTGGGACTGTGGTCGTGATAAACCCACTGAGTGAACACTCACTAACCACGGACGTTCGACACCGTCGCCGTCGACGGTGATGGTGAAAAAGACAGAAACGCGATGTTCGGCAGGTCTTCGTCCTACGGACTCAGACGCTGACGGTCTCGCGGGAACTCACTCGCAAATCGAAGATTTGCTCGTTGTTCCCACTCGTGTGTCCGCGCCGTCGCCTTACGGCGACAGACGCTGACGGTCTTGCAAGACTCACGCTGTTCGTCTTGCTGACAATCAGGTCTTCGCCCTACGGGCTCAGACGCTGACGGTCTCGCGGGAACAGCACAGCCTCACGGATGTTCTCCAGGCCGAGCATCGTCATGATGAGCCGCTCGCCGCCGAGACCGAAGCCGGCGTGCGGGGGCATCCCGTATTTGAACATCTTCGTGTAGTAGTCGAACGACTCGGGGTCGAGACCCTGCTGCTCGAAGCCGGCGACGAGGTGCTCGTAGCGGTGCTCACGCTGGCCACCGGAGACGAGCTCCATCTTCGGGTGCATCATGTCGAAGCCCGTCGAGAGCTGCTCGTCGTCGTCGTGGTCCTTGATGTAGAACGGCTTGATCTCCGAGGGCCAGTCGGTGATGAAGTAGTGCTCACCGACGTCCTCGCCGAGTGCCTTCTCGCCCTCGGTCGGGAGGTCGTCGCCCCAGACGAGCTGCTCGTCGAGTTTGCCCGTCGCGTTGATGCGCTGGATGGCCTCCTCGTAGCTCAGACGCGGGAACTCGCCCTCGGGAGCCTCGAACTCGTCTTCGAGACCGAGCGCTTCGAGCTCCGTCTGGCAGTTCTCCTCGACTGCCTCGTAGGCGGCCTTGACGACGGCCTCACAGACGTCCATCGCCTCGCTGTGGTCGATGAAGGCCGACTCGAAGTCGATGGAGGTCGCCTCGTTGAGGTGGCGCGGCGTGTTGTGCTCTTCGGCGCGGAAGATCGGACCGATCTCGAAGACGCGCTCGAGGCCGGAGCCGACCATCAGCTGCTTGAACAGCTGCGGCGACTGGTTCATGAACGCCTCCTTGCCGAAGTACGTGATGGGGAACAGCTCGGTACCGCCCTCGGTCCCCGTGGCGACGATCTTCGGCGTGTTGATCTCCGTGGCGTAGAAGTCACGGAACTCCTCGCGGACGGCGCGGAGGACCTCGGCGCGGATCTCGAAGACCGCCTTCACCTCGTCCTTGCGGAGGTCGAGCGTGCGGTTGTCGAGACGCGTCGAGAGTTCGGCGTCGACCTTGCCGGAGGGGTCGAGCGGCAGTTCGGGGTCGGCGTCGGCGAGGACCTCGACGGAGTCGGGCGTGACTTCGACGCCCGTCGGTGCGCGGGGCTCCTCCTCGACGGCACCCTCGACGACCACGACGCTCTCGCGGTGGACGCCGAGGCCCGTCTCGACGAGCTCCTCGTCCATCTCGTCCTTCTCGAATTTGACCTGAATCTTCCCGGACTTGTCCCGGAGGATCAGAAAGGCGATGCCGCCGAGGTCACGAATCTCGTGGACCCAGCCTGCGACCTTGACGTGGTCGCCGGGTTCGGCGTCTGCCGTGTAGGTTCGGCCTTGCATACCGCTTCGTTTCCAGTCCGGCGTCTTAAAATCGGCCGTTTCGACCGGCACAGTGGGTCTCGTTGCCACACGCTCTCGATAGCTGTCGGCACGATTCGGGGGGCCATCCCGGTAGGAGAAAGAGCGGCGACTGCAAACGCGCGAGTCGGCGATGAACGCCCCGCTTCCGTCCCAGTCTCAGGCCGTCCGCGCGCCAGCCTCTGCGTCGCGGTCGGCTTTCGCGTCCTTCGCACCCTCGACAGTCTCGCGGACCGCGTCGACGCCCTCGTCGTGCAGGAGGTTGCCGACGACGACGGCGTCCGAGTGCGTCGCCATCCCGTACGCCGAGTCGTAGTCGTGGATGCCGCCGCCGTAGAACAGCGTCGCCTCGTCGAGCGCGTCGTGCGCGGCGGCGACCTTCTCCGTGTCGCCGTAGGTGCCCGAGTATTCGACGTAGACGATCTTCTGGCCGAACATCTTCTCCGCCACGCGGGCGAAGGAGGCGACGTCCTCGGCCGTCTGGTCGGTGTCGGCCTCGGTGTACTCCGCGACGGAGGAGTCGGGGTTGAGCACGATGTACGCCTCGGTGTGGGTGCGCTCCCAGTCGAGACCGTCCTCGATACGGACCCACTCCTTGTGCGCGCCGGTGACCCAGAAGGAGTCCTTGGCGTTGAACACGGTCGGGATGAGGTAGCCGTCGAGCGCGTCGTCGTCGATGACGACGCCGGGGTTCGACGGCTCCTGATAGACGGGCACGTCGTGCTTCGCACACGCGTCGATGACGCGTTCCATCTTCTCCTCGGTCATGTCGAGCGTGCCGCCGATTTCGAGCGCGTCGGTGCCGGTCGCACAGACGTCCTCGAACGTCTCACCCTCGACGAGGTCTTTGTCCGGGTCGATCTTCGTGATATGGTCCCAGTCTGTCCACGGCGCGGTCATTGGACGATATACTGCGTCTATGGGTGAAAAAGGGTACGAAAGTGGAGTTCGGGTGCTCGGACTAGTCTGCGGAGGCCTGCCACTTCCGCACCGTATCCGCACCGACCCCGCTCACCTTCGCCGCGATGTCGTCGGGGTCCGAGTCCTTCAGTCCGGGCACGTCCTCGATGCCGGCTTCCTTCAGTTTCTCAGCGGTCTTCTCGCCGATGCCCTGAATCGACTCCAGTTCCGAGCCGCCAGCCTGCCGGGCCTGATACTCGCGGTAGTTGCAGATCGGGCAGCCAAGCTCCCAGGGTTCGTCGTCGTCGTCGCCGCTCGTGACGACCAGATGCGGCAGGCCGTGTTCCTCGCACTCCTCGTCTGTGACCTCGATCTCCCCGCGCCGCGGCAGCGGCAGCGAGTAGTCACAGTCGGGATAGCGCGTACAGCCGACGAGTCGCGAGCCGGAACGGAGCTGTTTGATGGCCAACTCGCCGCCGTGCTCCTCGCCACAGTCCGGGCAGGCACCGATGACTTCGTCCTCCTGTTCGTCGGCCTCGTCGGCCTTGCACTGCGGGCAGCCGTGGGTGAAGGTCTTGCGCCCGGCGAGCATCTTGACCTCGTGGAGTTCGTGCTCCTCGCACTCCTCGTCGAGGATGAGCGGCTTGCCCGTCGACGGTAGCGGCAGGGTGTAGGTGCAGTCGGGGTAGCCGTCGCAGCCGACGAAGTACGAGCCGTGGCGGGATTTCCGAATCAGGAGGTCCTCGCCGCAGTCGGGACACGGGCCGAGGGTCTTGTCCGCCTTCAGCGACTTCTTGAGCTGCGACCCCAGCTCGTCGGAGTGCTCCATCAGCCCCTCGAAGACCTGTTCGAGCATCTCGCGGGACTCGTTGGTCACGTCCTCGTAGTTCGCCGTCCCGTCGGCGATAGCGAGCATATCCTCCTCCAATTGGGCAGTCATCTCCTCGCTCACGATGAGGTCCGCGAAGTCCTCACCAGCCGTGACGACCGCCCGCGCGAGCCGCGTCGGCTTCGGCGGGTCCGACTCGATGTAGCCGCGGTCGTAGAGCTTCTGGATGACGTCGTGGCGCGTCGCCTTCGTCCCGATGCCCATCTGCTCCATCGTCTCGATGAGCCGCGACTGGCCGTAGCGGCGCGGCGGCTGGGTCTGCTTGGCCTCGATGCTCGTATCCGTCACCGCCAGTTCCTCGCCCTCTTCGACGTCCGGCACGAAGCTCTCGGAACTGCTGAAGTAGGGGTAGACCGCGTGGTAGCCCTCCTTGACGAGCCGCTTGCCATTGGCCTTCAGCGAGAGGCCCGCCACGTCGGCGACGACGCGCAGATGTTCCCACTTCGCGGCCTCGGCGACGGTCGCGAAGAACCGCCGGACGACGAGTTCGTAGACCTCGTACTCGTCTTCCGAGAGGTCCGACGCCGACGGCAGCTCGCCGGTCGGATGAATCGGGGGGTGGTCCGTCGTCTCCTTCTCGCCCGCGGTCGGCTCGATGTCCTCCTGTTCGAGCAGCGACTCGGCGTCGTCACCGAAGTCGCGCGTCCCGGTGAACGAATCGAGCAGTTCCCGCGGGTCGAGATCCTCGGGGTAGTGGGTGTTGTCCGTCCGCGGGTAGGTGATGTAGCCAGCGGTGTAGAGGTCCTCGGCGATGCTCATCGCGCGCTGGGCGGAGTAGCCGATGGACCCCGCCGCGCGGATGAACTGCGTGGTGTTGAACGGCGCGGGGGGCGTGTCGGTCCGGGTCCGGCGGTTGACGGAGGTGACCGTCGCCGTCGACTTCGTCTGGAGCGTCTCGAAGGCCTCCATCGCGGACGCCTCGTCCCAGACGCGCTCGGCCTCGTTGTCGTCCTCGTCGAGGTAGAAAAACCGCGCCTCGAAGGATTCGTCGTCCTTCTCCAAGTCGGCAAAGAGTTCCCAGTAGTCCTCGGGGTCGAAGGCGTCGATCTCGCGCTCGCGGTCGACGATGAGCTTCAGGGTCGGTCCCTGCACCCGGCCGACCGAGATGAAGTCGTTGCCGAGTTGGCGCGCCGACAGCGAGAGGAAGCGTGTCAGTGCCGCCCCCCAGACGAGGTCGATGACCTGTCGGGCCTCGCCCGCAGCCGCGAGGTCGAAGTCGAGGTCGTCGCGGTTCTCGAACGCCTCGGTCACCTCGCGCTTCGTGATGGAGGAGAAGCGCACGCGGTCGACGTTGACGTCCTCGTTGACCTCGCGGACGAGCTCGTAGGCTTCCTTGCCGATCAACTCGCCCTCGCGGTCGTAGTCGGTTGCGATGACGACGTTGCCTGCTTTGCGGGCGAGCCGTCGGAGGGCCGCGACGATGTTCTCCTGGGTGGGGTGTTTGTCGATGGGTGCGTCGATGAGTTCGACCGGTTCGACGTCCCGCCAGTCGTTGTACTCCGGGGGGAAGTCGACGCCGACGACGTGTCCGGAGAGACCGATACAGCGCTTGCCGCCCCACTTGTAGACGTTGACGCCGTTCATCCGCTCGGCCTCCGCGGACTCGCCGCTGAGGATCGCGGCGATGCGCCTCGCCGCGTTGTCTTTCTCCGTGATTATCAGTTCAGGGCCACGACTCATTGGGCAGCGATAGGCGCAGGGATGGCCTAAATCTTTCGTGCCGCAACCGAGAAAACCGCACGACAGCGGCGACCCAAGGCGCGCAGGTGAGCGCGTGGCGGGCGCGCATAATGCGCGTACACGCGAGAGATGTGTCAGCCTCGCCTAACCGGGCTGCCCGTCCTCCGTCTTCCCACGTGAGCCCACAACACGCGGGGTTTTTGCACCCCTCTCCCCTCCTCACGGCCGTGCCGCAGCGAACCGACACTCGCGTCGACATGACGACGGGTGCCATCTCCCCGAAACTCCTCTCGCTCTCCTGGCCGCTGGTCGCGGGCAACCTCCTCCAGACGTTCTACAATCTGGCCGATATGTACTGGGTCGGCCGCGTCAGTGCCGAGGCCGTCGCCGCCGTCTCCCTGATGTTTCCGACCGCGTGGCTCTTCGTCTCTATCGCGATGGGACTCACGGCCGCCTCCGTCGCACTCGTCTCCCAGCACGTCGGCGCGGGCGAGGACCGCGCGGCCGACACCGTCGTCGCCCAGACCGCCCTCCTGACGGTCGTCGTCGGCGTCGTCCTCTCGTCTATCGGCTACCTCTTTCGGCGTCCCTTACTCGACCTCATCGGCGCGCAGGGACTGGTCTACACCGAGGCGTTGGCCTACATCGAGGTGCTGTTCGTCTCGATTCCGTTCACGTTCCTCTTCTTCGTCTTCCGGGCGGTCCTGCGCGGCGCGGGCGACACCCGGACGGCGATGTGGCTCGTCGTCTTCTCGGCTGGCTTGAACGTCGTCCTCGACCCGCTTCTCATCCTCGGCTACGGTCCCATCGTGGGCATGGGAACCCGCGGGGCGGCCATCGCGACGCTCATCGCCCGGGTCTTCGCGGCCGTCGTCGGCGTCTACATCCTGCTCCGCGGCGACTGGGGGGTCCAGCTCCACCCCGAGGACCTCCGCCCCGACTGGCCGGTCTTGAAGAAACTCGTCGGCATCGGCTATCCGGCCACTCTCGACGGCGCGGCCCGCAGTTTCGCGGCCGTCGCCATGGCCGCGCTCGTCGCCCGGTTCGGCCCCATCCCGACCGCGGCCTACGGCGTCGGCGTCCGCCTCATGTCCGTCTCGTGGACCGTTTCTGGGGCTGTTGGCCAGGCGACGGCGACGGGCGTCGGCCAGAACCTCGGCGCGAAGACGCCCGACCGCGCCGCGGAGGTGACGTGGAAGGCCACGGTCGGCACCCTGGTCCTCCTCTTCGCCGTTGGCGGCCTGCTCTACGCCTTCCCCGAACCCGCGATACGCTTCTTCATCGCCGACCCCGCCGTCGTCGCCGAGGGCACCGACTTCCTCCGCATTATCGGCCCGTTCCTCGCGTTCTTCGGCGGGCTGATGGTGATTCAGGGCGGCTTCCGCGGCGCGGGCGACACCCGCGTCGCGATGGTGCTCTCGCTCGTCTCACGGTGGGTCATGCGGATTCCCGTCGCGCTCTTCTTGGCCTACCAGTGGGTGTGGACCGTCCCCCTGCTCGGCGTCACCGTCGCCGGACTCGGCTGGGGACCGACCGGCATCTGGTGGGCGTGGTCGATCGGCAGCCTCGCCTCGTTCGTTCTCGGAGCCGCGTGGTTCAGCCTCGGCCGGTGGCAGAAGGGCGTGTTGGACGGTGAGAGCGACGATACACGCAAGCAGCCGTCAGCGGGCGACGACTGACGAGCGGACCCAGCCTGCCCGGCGACCGCGGTCGACGAGGGCGACACGCTCTTGACTCGACCGTCTGTCACTCACCACATGACCCGCTCGTGGCCGCAGCGTGCCCTCCTCGTGCTCGGACTCCTCCTCGTTACAGTCCCGCTCTACGCCCCCGCGCTCGACGTGACCGGCACCGACTACCACTACGAAGCGACCGAGATAACGGCCGAGGACAACGAACTCACCTTCGTCGACGACCGGCCACGACGACTCTACTACGGTCTCTCCGGCTTCGACTGCTACGGCACGCCGGCCGACCGCTCTTGTGCGTTGGAGGCTGCGACGCTCGACGGCCCCGTCGTCGCTCCCCATCCGACGATTACGGAAGCGACCGGCGCGGACTTCCTCGACACCGACGAGCCGTATCTCGCCTACGGCGACGGCCGCGTCTACGACTACACGGCCGAGTGGAACGGGTCGGAGCGCGCGTTCGTGCTCGGCGTCGAGCGAGTGAACGCCGTGGAGGCACTGGACCAGGTGGCGACGCCCGCCCGACACGCTCCCACACCAGCGTTGAACGCGGTACGGACGGGGACCGCGACTACTGACGGCCCGCTGTGGGGTGACGACTCCCGAGAAGCCCACATCGTCGAGTACGAGGGCGACTACTACGTCGTCTCCGTGCAGTTCTACTCGCCGTCTCTCTCCGAGAACCCGCTTCTCGAACGCCTGTTAGAAGGTATCTCGGTCGCGTTCGGACTCGCCGTCCTCGCGCGAGTCCGGTCGGAGCAGTAGCGAAGGAAGCGCGTCGTCGGCTCGTGCGGTACTCGTGTTAGTCGTCCAGTCGCTCGCGGAGCAACTGGTTCACGGTACCGGGGTCGGCACTCCCCTTGGACTTCTGCATGACCTGTCCGACGAGGAAGTTGAGCGCGCCGCCCTCGCCCGAGTGGTAGTCGTCGACGGCGTCGGGGTTCTCCTCGATGGCTTCGTCGACGAAGCCGCCGATCGCGTCGTCGTCGGCCTTGCCGAGGCCCTCCTCGTCGATGACGGTCTCGGGGTCGACGCCGTCGTCGAGCATCCGCCGGAGGACGATCTCCTCCGCGTTCTTCGTCGTGATCTCGTCGTCGGCGACGAGCGCGACGAGCCGCTTGAACTCGTCGAGGCGGTCGGAGACGTCCGTGATCTCCATGTCGCGGTAGTTCAGTTCGCCGAGGAGGTTGTCGGCGACCCAGGTCGCGGCGAGGTCCGGGTCGTACTCCTCGGCGACGTCCTCGTAGAAGTCCGCGACCTCCTTCGTCGAGGTGAGCTTCGAAGCGGACTCCTCGTCCAGCCCGTACTCCTCGCTGAAGCGGTCGCGACGGGCGTCGGGTAGCTCCGGAATCGGAATCTTCTGCTTCCAGTCCGAAACTTGGAGCGCGGGCAGGTCAGCCTCGCGGAAGTACCGGTAGTCCTTCTCTTCCTCTTTCGAGCGCATCGAGACCGTAATCCCGCGAGACTCGTCCCAGTGCCGGGTCTCCTGCTCGATGGCGCGGCCACGCTGGATGGCGTTCTTCTGGCGGGTGACCTCGTAGGCCAGTGCCTTTTCGGCCCCTTTGTGGCTGGAGATGTTCTTGACCTCCGTGCGGTTGGCCTCCTCCAGTGTCTCGACGGCGATGGAGCCGTCGTCACTCACTTCGTCGGACGGGACCATCGAGATGTTGGCGTCGATGCGGAGCGAGCCGTCGCGCGTGGAGTCGAAGACGCCGAGATAGTCGAGCACCTCTTCGAGTTTCGCGAGGAAGTTGCGCACTTCCTTCGGGCTGCGGAAGTCCGGCTCGGTGACGATCTCCATCAGCGGCGTCCCCGCGCGGTTGTAATTGACGAGCGTGTAGTCGGCGGTGTCGATGCTGCCGCCCTTGTGCTGGAGGCTGCCGGGGTCCTCTTCGAGGTGGGCCCGTCGGATGTTGATGACGCGGCGTCGGTCCTGGATGTCGACCGCCAGATGGCCGTCCTGACAGATCGGGGCGTCGTACTGGGTGATCTGGAAGTTCTTGGGCAGGTCGGGGTAGTAGTAGTTCTTCCGGTGGAAGGTGGTCTCCTCGGGGATGTCGGCGTTGAGGGCCTTGCCGATCTTGACGGCCGCCTCCACCGCGCCCTCGTTGAGGACGGGCAGCGCGCCGGGCAGGCCGAGACAGACGGGGCAGGTCCGCGTGTTCGGCTCCTCGTCGTCGACCGCTGTCGTGGAACATCCACAGAAGATCTTCGTGTCCGTCTCCAGCTGGACGTGGACTTCCAGCCCGATAACGGAGGCGAGTTCTCGCTGTTCGAGCGCCTGAGCAGTCATTATCCGGGATTTGCGTGCGGGTGGCTAAAGGCTAACGGGACCGCGATTGCGGCCACGCTCCGGCCGGGGTCCGTGGGCGGCGGGCCGTGGGGCTGGCGACCACACCGTTTTCCCCTCGTCGGCCGATACGTCTGTATGGCTCCCGTCCGCCGACTCGTCCTCGACCTGTTGAAACCCCACGACCCGGACATCGTCCGTATCACTCGCCACGTCGCCGACTGCGACGGGGTGAGTGGCGTGAACGCCGCTCTCGTCGAAACCGACCGCGACGTCCAGACGCTGAAGCTCACGGTCGTCGGCGACGACGTCCCCGAACGCGTCGTCTACGAGACCATCGAGGAACTCGGTGCGAGCGTCCACTCGGTCGACGAGGTGGTCTGTGGCGAGGTGCTCGTCGAGCAGACCGCGACCCCACAGGACTGATGGTTCGGTCGCTTCCGACCGCCGTCCGCGAGCGACTCGCGGGGCTGCGACAGCTCCTCCGCGACGAGGAGGTCCGCTCGATCTCCCGGCGGTATTTCATCTCCAACGGCTTCGACGGGACGCTGACGAGTATCGGCGTCGGCGTGGGCTCCTACCTCTCGGGCGTCGCCGACGGCGCGACGGTCTTCGCCGTCGGTCTCGGCGCGGCGGTCGGACTCGGCACCTCGGGCGTCTGGAGCGTCTGGGAGATCGAACGCGCCGAGACGCAGGCCGACATCCTCCGGCTCGAACGGGCGATGCTGACCGACCTCGACGACACCGCCATCCAGCGACAGAAGGCGAACGCGCGACTCGTCCACGCGGTGATGAGCGGCATCGGCCCGATTCTCGGCGTCGTCCTGCCGCTCGTCCCGTTCCTGTTCGAGGGACGGGGGTTGTCGCTCGCGGGAGCGACGGTCGGGGGTATCCTCATCGGCGTCGCCCTCCTCTTCGCCTTCGGCGCGTATCTGAGTACCATCTCGCGACAACGGTGGTACGTCGCCGGGCTACGGATGGGACTCGCGGGCCTCGTCGTCGCGGCGGTCAACTACCTCCTGCCGGGGTGATTCACTCGCCGTCGCTGGCTCGAACAGCCTCCTACCGCCACTGTCGGCTCCGACCCGCGCTTCGCCACGCGGTCCCCTACTTAATGTCTGACGTACCTTTATACGGCCAGAGACAGCCAGTAGGGCCATGAGCAACAGGGTGGAGGAACTCGAATCCAAAGTGAAGGAGCTACAGGCAGCGGTCAACGGACTGACCGAAGAACTCGTCGAGACGAAAGAGCGTGTCCGACAGCTCGAAGACGAGGTCGAAGTCGACGTCGCCCCCCGCCGGAGCCGACAGGTCGAAGCCGACGCTGCCGAGGTCGCTGACGCCGCCGAGGCCGCCGACGCCGCGGACGAGGCCGAAGACGCTAAAACGGACGAGGCGAAGGAAGACGACAACGAGGAGCAGTCCGGCGAAAGCGACATCATCGTCGCGTAAGCTCGCGACTTCTCCATCGCGAGCGGCGGTGGACCCCGTCCATCGAGCCGTTCACGTAGGAACGTGAAGACAACCCAATGCATATCAAAGAACTCGTCCTCGACGATTTCAAGAGCTTCGGCCGCAAGACGCGAATCCCGTTCTACGAGGACTTCACGGTGGTCACCGGACCGAACGGCTCCGGCAAGTCGAACATCATCGACGGCGTCCTCTTCGCGCTCGGCCTGGCCCGCACCCGCGGCATCCGCGCCGAGAAGCTGACCGACCTCATCTACAACCCCGGCTACGACGACGGCGAAGAGCCGCCGGGGACGAAGGAGGCGAGCGTCACCGTCGTCCTCGACAACAGCGACGGCAAGCTCGACCGGTCGCAGGTGGTCAACGCCGCCGGGACCGACAATATCGGTGACGTCGACGAGATCACCATCAAACGCCGGGTCAAAGAGACCGAGGACAACTACTACTCGTACTACTATCTGAACGAACGCTCCGTCAACCTCTCGGACATCCAGGACCTGCTCGCGCAGGCGGGCGTCGCCCCCGAGGGCTACAACGTCGTCATGCAGGGCGACGTGACCGAGATCATCAACATGACGCCCTACCAGCGGCGGGGCATCATCGACGAGATCGCCGGTGTCGCCGAGTTCGACGCGAAGAAGGAGGACGCCTTCGGCGAACTGGAGACGGTCAAAGAGCGAATCGGCGAGGCCGACCTCCGCATCGGAGAGAAGGAAGACCGACTCGAACAGCTCGAAGACGAACGCGAAACTGCTCTCAAGTACAAGTCGCTCCGCGAGGAGAAAGAGGAGTACGAAGGCTATCTGAAGGCCGCCGAACTCGAAGACAAGCGCGCCGACCTCGATAAGACGAAGACGAAGCTGTCGAAGAAAGAGAGCGAACTGGAAGAACTCCAGTCGGTCCTCGACGAGAAGCAGGGTCGCGTCACTCGCCTCGACGACGAACTGGAGGAACTCAACCGCGACATCGAGCGGAAGGGCGAGGACGAACAGCTCCGTATCAAGTCGGAGATCGAGGAGGTCAAAGGCGAGATCAGTCGTCTGGAAGGGAAGATCGAGACGGCCGAAGAGAAGATCGAAGAGGCCGAAAACGAGCGTCGACAGGCCTTCGTCGGTATCGACCGCAAACAGGAGCAGGTCGAGGAGTACGAAGACGAGATCCGCTCTGTCAAGGTGGAGAAAGCCTCCATCAAGAGCGACATCCAGTCGAAACAGGTCGAACTCGCCGAAGTGCAGGGCGAGATCGAGAGCGTCGACACCGAGTTCGACGAACTCAAGGACGAACTGAGTGAGCGGAAAGAGACGCTGGAAGAGCTGAAGACCGAGAAGAACGACCTCCAGCGCGAGAAAGACCGCCTGCTCGACGACGCGCGTCGCCGCTCGAACGAGATCAGCGAGGCGCGCGACGACATCGAGACGGCCCGCGAACGCATCCCCGAGCTGAAGGCCAAGCTCTCGGAGCTGCACAGCGAACTCGACAAGGCCGAGAAGAACAAGGCGAAGGTCCAGGGCATCGTCAACGACCTCCGCGACGAGCGCAAAGAGGCCAAGGACGAGCTCTCGGAGGTCGAAGAGGAGATCAGGCGCAAACAGAGCCAGTACGCCGAACTCGAATCCCGGTCGAACGACGGCGGCAACTCCTGGCCGCGCGCGGTCAACACCATCATGAACGCCGGAATGAGCGGCGTTCACGGCGCGGTCGGCCAACTCGGCAGCGTCGCCGGCGAGTACGCCACGGCCTGTGAGACGGCCGCGGGCGGCCGACTGGCGAACGTCGTCGTCGACGACGACGGCGTCGGCTCCTCGTGTATCGACTATCTGAAGCGGCGCAACGCGGGTCGGGCGACCTTCCTGCCCATCACGAAGATGGACAACCGGAGCCTGCCGCGCAAGCCGAACAACCCCGGCGTCGTCGACTTCGCGTACAACCTCGTCGACTTCGACAGCCAGTACGCGAGCGTCTTCTCCTACGTGCTGGGCTCGACGCTCGTCGTCGAGGACATGGACACGGCCCGCAGCCTGATGGGTGACTACCGGATGGTCACGCTCGACGGCGACCTCGTCGAACGCTCCGGCGCGATGACCGGCGGGTCGGGCGGTGGCTCCCGGTACTCCTTCTCGGCGTCCGGCACGGGCCAGCTCGAACGCATCGCCAGCGAGATTTCGGACCTCGAAGACGACCGCCAGCGGCTCCAGTCGGAGGTCGACGACATCGAGGACCGCATCGACGACGTCCGTGACCGACAGGCCGACGCGACCGAGAAGGTCCGCTCGATTCAGAGCGACATCGACCGCGTCGAGGGCGAACTCGAAAGTGCAGAAGACGAGATCGAATCCCTCGAAGACCGCCTCGAGGAGTTGCAGGACGAACGCGAGAGCGTCGACGCGAAGATGCAGTCGCTCGACGACGACATCTCGGCGAAAGCGAGCGAGATCGCCGACGTCGAGAGCGACATTTCGGAACTGGAGCAGGAGCTGAAGGACTCGAAGATCCCCGAACTCACCCAGCAGGCCGACGACATCCGGGCCGACATCAGCGAGCTGGAGGACCGGATGGACGACCTCGACGGGCGGCTGAACGAGTTACAGCTCGAAAAGCAGTACGCCGAGGAGGCCGTCGACGACCTCCACGACACGGTCGAGACGGCCCAGAACCGGAAGGCCAGTGCCGAGGAAGACATCGAGGAGTTCGAGGCGAAGATCGAGGAGAAAGAGAGCGTCCTCGACGAGAAGCGCGAGGCGGTCTCGGAGCTCGAAGAGGAGCTCGCCGAACTCAAAGAGGAGCGTTCGGAGCTGAAAGACCGGCTGAAGGCGGCCAAAGACGAGCGCGACGCGGCGAAAGAGGAGGTCTCGTCGGTCCAGTCGCGTCTCGACTCCCTCGAGAGTGCCGCTGAACGCCTCGCGTGGGAGATCGACGAACTCGAGTCACAGGTCGGCGACTACGACCCCGAGGCGATTCCGTCCCACGAGGAGGTCGCGTCCACCATCGACCGGCTGACCGGGAAGATGGAGGCGCTCGAACCGGTCAACATGCTCGCTATCGACGAGTACGACGAGGTCCGCGAAGAACTCGACACGCTCCAGGCAGGCCGGGACACACTCGCCGAGGAGCGCGACGGCATCCGAGAACGCATCGATGCCTACGAGTCACAGAAGCGCGAGACGTTCATGACGGCGTTCGACGCCATCAACGACCACTTCCAGGACATCTTCGAGCGGCTCTCGGCCGGGACGGGCGAACTCGTCCTCGAGAACCCCGAGGACCCCTTCGAGGACGGTCTGACGATGAAGGCCCAGCCGGGCGACAAGCCGGTCCAGCGGCTCGATGCGATGTCCGGCGGCGAGAAGTCGCTGACGGCCTTGGCATTTATCTTCGCCATCCAGCGGCACAACCCCGCGCCGTTCTACGCGCTCGACGAGGTCGACGCCTTCCTCGACGCGGTCAACGCCGAGCGCGTCGGCCAGATGGTCGACGACCTCGCGGGCGACGCGCAGTTCGTCGTCGTCTCGCACCGCTCCGCGCTCTTGGAACGCTCCGAGCGCGCCATCGGCGTGACGATGCAGGAGGACAACGTCAGCGCGGTCACCGGCATCCAGTTCGGTGACGACGACGAGGAGGAGGAGTTGGAGGTCCCGGCGGATGACTGAGGGGCCTGTCTCCGAGGAGGGGCTTCCCGACGACGCGCTTCCGGACGACGTCCCCGAGACCGACGACGACGAGGTCGAGCCGGTCGAACTGCTCGTCCAGTTGGCCGAGGACGGCGAGATCGAGCCGTGGGACATCGACATCGTCGCCGTCACCGACGCCTTCCTTGACCGGCTCGACGCGACGGACCTGCGGACCTCCGGGCGGGCACTGTTCTACGCGAGCGTCCTGCTCCGGATGAAGGGCGACGAGCTGCTCTCGACGGACGAACCCGAGGAGCCGGAGCTCGAACCGTGGGAGCTGGCGATGGAGGGTCGCGAGGAGGAGTTCGACGACGCCGACGGCGGCTTCGATCCGGTCGACGCCCTGGAAGCGGAGATGGACCGCCGTCTCGAACGCAAACGTGCCCGTGGCTCTCCGGAGACGCTGGACGAACTCGTCCGCGAACTCCGAGAGGTCGAGCGCGGCTCGTGGTGGAAGCAGTCCCGCGAGTACGATACCTCCGCGTCGCCGAAGGGCTTCAGCCGCGGGACGCAGACGCTCGACTACCACGCGGCCGACGACTTCCGGCGCGAGGGGGAACCCGGCGAGGAGGACGTGACGGGAACGACCCACGACGAGGACATCGAAGCCACCATCGAGGAGGTCCAGGCCGCGCTGTCGACACACTACGGCGAGGGGCGCAAAGAGGTGCTGTTCGCGGAGATCCGTTCGGCCGGTGGCCGTACCTTCCAGACCTATCTCGCGCTGCTCTTTTTGGCACACCGCGGCGCGGTCCGGCTCGAACAGGACGAACTGTTCGGCGACCTCTGGGTGCAGGACGCGTCGGTCGCGGAGAAAGAGGAAGTCGAAGCGATCGCCGACTAGTCCAACTGGAGCCAGTCGGTCTGTAGTCCCGTCCGGTGGAGTGTCCACCGCTGTTGTGGCCCGGTCCGACCGGGCCGTGTCTCGATGGTCGCGTCGAACAGCGGTCCGAGTTTCTCGCGAATCTCCTCGTCGACGCTGGCCGCGAGATGGAAGTGACCGATGGCGTTTGTGACTTTGATCCGAGCGGTGACGACTCTGAGGAACCGTGCGAGCTGTGCCGGAGACACGTCGTCGACGAGGGGGTCGAGCGAGTCGAAGCAGACCCGGACCTCGCCCGCGTCGGGGTCGGCTGCCTCGAACCGTGAGAGATGGTTGTGGAGATGTCGCGCTACCGTCGCCAGGCTGGGGTCGGTCGGCGTCCGGCTGAACCAGTCGGGAGTGGCGTCGGCCTCGGCCGTCGTCACCACCGACTGTCGCGGTTCGACGGCTCCGTCGGCGAGCGACTCGGTCTCGGCAGTGTCGGCAAGTGTCGTCCGCGTCCCGCTTCCGGCGACCTCACAGAGTCCGAACGTGGCCGGGTCTCGGGACCCCGAGACGACCTCGTTGCCGTGTGTCGTGACGAGCAGGCGGCGGCGAAGCTCCGCGTCGGACCCGAGCAGACGCTGACAAGCGCGGTCGGCAGCCGGGTCGGCGAGGACGAGGAGATTCGACCCGCGTCGCTTGAGTGACTGGAGCTGTCGTTCGAGCGCCGTCGGGTTCCCCTCCATTTGGGGACAGGTTCTGCGGCCCACTATATAGAACTTCGGAGCACCTGAGCGGTGAGAACAAGAGCGATTTCCCCCACCGAGGGGACTGCCTACCTCACTCGTCGAGATAGTCGCCGACGAACAGATCGACGCGCTCGCGGGTCTCCTCGGGGATGGCCTCGACGGGCGTGTTGATGGTGCCCTCCAGTGCCGAGTGCGCCGCACACTCGTGGTCCTCGGGGAGCGTCCGGATGGCCTCCTCGACGGTCCGCTTGATGGCCTCCTGGTTCTTCGCGGCGTTCTCCAGCACCTCTTCGAGGGTGACCTCGTGGTCCTGCTTCCAGACGTCGTAGTCGGTTACGCCCGTCACGGTCGCGTAGGCGATTTCGGCCTCACGGGCGAGTTTGGCTTCGGGGACGGCAGTCATGCCGACGACGTCCCAGCCCTGTTCGCGGTAGAACTCGCTCTCTGCGCGCGTGGAGTACTGCGGTCCTTCGATACAGACGTAGGTGCCGTCCTGTTGGACCTCGGCGTCCGTCGCCGTCTCGGCGGCTTCGGCGAGATGCTCGACCAACTCAGGGGCGTAGGGTTCCGTGATGGGCTGGTGGACGACGATGCCGTCGCCGAAGAACGTCGATTTTCTGTGCTTCGTGCGGTCGAAGATCTGGTCCGGGACGACGAGCGTCCCCGGCGGCAGTTCCTCTTTCAGGCTGCCGACGGCGTTGCTGGCGAAGATGTGGGTAACGCCCAGTTTCTTGAACGCGTAGATGTTCGCGCGGTACGGGAGGTTCGTCGGCGAGCGGCCGTGGTCGGAGCCGTGGCGCGGGAGAAAGGCGACCTCCTTGCCCGTGTCGCCGAACTCGCCGATGGTGACCGGCGCGCTGGGTTCGCCGTAGGGCGTGGTGACTTCCTCTTCGCGGGTGTTCGAGAGGGGCAGCGATTCGTAGATGCCGCTGCCGCCGATGAAGCCGATCGTCATGGCCCGAACTGCGGACAGCAGCCACCTAAATCGTCCGCTTCCGGGGCTGACGCGCGAGTCGCTGTCGTGTTTGATGATACCACACGTCGGGAGAGTTCAAGTACCCCGGCCGTGTTTCGGTTCGTAGTGACTTCCTCTTCCGCTTCATCCGGCCTCACGGAGGGGGACCTCGTTCGCCCGATGCTTGCACTCGCGTGGCCGATGGTCGCCATCCAACTGTTGCAGGTCGCCTACAACATCGCCGACACCTTCTGGCTGGGCGCGCTCTCGGCCGACGCCGTCGGCGCGCTGAGCCTCGCCTTCCCCATCATCTTTCTGCTCATCTCCGTCGCTGGGGGCTTCACCACCGCCGGGACCATCCTCGTCGCCCAGTATATGGGTGCGGACAACGACCGGAAGGCAGGCCACATCGCCGGACAGACGCTCTCGTTCGTCACCATCGTCGCGACCGTCATCGCACTGGCCGGCTTCTTCCTGACGCGGCAGATGCTCGGTCTCATCCCGGCCGACGAGGCGACGGCCGCCCAGATCGTCCCGCTCGCGGGCGACTACATGGAGCTGTTCTTCCTCGGGATGCCCGCACTGGCAGGCTTCTTCATCTTCACGTCGCTCATGCGCGGCTACGGCAACACCCGGACGCCGCTGGTCGTGATGGTCGTCAGCGTCGTCATCAACGTCGTTCTCGACCCCTTCCTCATCTTCGGCTGGTGGATCTTCCCCGCGATGGGGATCGAGGGGGCAGCCATCGCGACGGTCTTCTCGCGGGTCGTCGCGAGCGCGCTCGGTCTCTACGTCCTCTTCGGGACGAACGTCGGCCCGGAGATCCTCCTGCCCGACCTCCGACCCCAGCTCGACGACGTCCGCGACATCGTCCGTCTCGGCGTCCCGAGCGCGCTCGAACAGTCGTCGAGTTCGATGGCGATGATCATCCTGACCGGGATGGTCGCGACGTTCCCGCCCGCCGTCGTCGCGGCGTACGGTCTCGGCAACCGCCTCGTCTCGCTGGCCTTTCTGCCCGCGATGGGGATGGGCCAGGCCATCGACACCGTCGTCGGCCAGAACCTCGGTGCGGGCAAGCCCGACCGCGCCCAGCGGGCGTCGTATCTCTCGATGCAACTCGTCGCCGTCGTGATGTTCGTCCTCGCCCTCGTCGCGTGGGTGTTCTCCGAACCCATCGTCGGCGTCTTCCTCAGCACGGACACGGCGCAGGCCGCGGCCACCATCGGCCACGCCAGCGACTATCTCCGTATCGTCGCCGTGATGTTCGTCTTCATGGGCGTCCTCCAGGTCGCACTCGGAACGTTCCGCGGCGCGGGCAACACCCGGACGGCACTGGTGTTCTCGCTCGTGACGCTCTGGGTCGGCCGCGTGCCCGCGACCTACTATCTCGTCTTCGTCGAGGGCTGGGGACCGACGGGCATCTGGATCGCCGTCGCCATCGGCGACGTGATCGGGTGTATTGCCGCCGTCGCGTGGCTCTCCCGCGGGACGTGGAAGGAGTCCATCGTCGACGAGGGGTCGTCGGGTCACCAGCCCGCCGACGATTGAGCGGCGACGACTGAGTGACGAGGACTGAGCGGTGACGACTGAGTAGCGACGACGGACCGGGAGCCTTCCAGCAACTGTTGCCGGTATTTATGTGTGTCGACAGTCAACGTTAGTCATGGTGACCTGTGAGCGATGTGGAGAGACACTCACCGAGCCGCGGCCCTGTAGCTACTGTGGGTCGCAGTTCTGTGCCGACCACCGGCTTCCGGAGTCACACGACTGTGCGGGACTCGACGAGTGGCGGGACACGGGTGGACACTTCGACAGCGGCTTCGACGACTCCATGTCCGCCGAAGATTAGAACACGACCCCGGCGTCGAGCAGGGCGATGAAGACCGTCAGGAGCGGGACGCTCACGAGCGTCGTCGTCAGGACGACCGTGCTGACGTATTCGGCGACGTCGACGCCGCCGACCTGCTCGCCACCGGCGAACTCCGCGACGAGGATGAGCGGCGTCACCGCCGCGGGCATGGCACACTCCAGCGCGAACACCTTCGCTACCGTCGGGTCCTCGAAGCCAAGCGCGAGCGCGACGCCGATGCCGACGACGGGCGCGACGACCATCTTCAGCACGTTCGCCGTCCCGGCCTGTCGGAGTGCCGCCCCGTAGTCAGTACGGGCCAGTTGGAGACCGAGAATCAGGAGCATCACCGGGATAGAGGCGTCGCCGACGAGTTTCAGCGTCGCCATCGCCGTCGCCGTCTCCGGGGGAACGATGCCGAGCCACCGCGCGGCGAGCGCGGCGAGGACGGCGTAGACCAGCGGAATCTTGAACGCACGGCCGACACCGGCGAGACCGCTCGTCCCGCCGCCGCGGGAGGCGATGTAGACGCCCACCGTGTAGACGAGGACGCTCTGTGTCGCCAGATAGAGGACGGCCGTACTGCGACCGGTCGCGCCGAAGGCGAACTCCGAGACGGGAATCCCGTAGTTGCCGGAGTTGGGGAAGGCACTGACGAGGACGAGTGCCGAGAGCAGGGGGTCCGAGCGGCCGAACAGGCGGCCGACGCCCTCGGCGATCAGAATCATGACGACAGTGTAGACGGTGACGCCCGCGACGACGCGGACCAGCGTCCCTCCGCCGAGGTCGGTCGTCGCGAGGCTGTGAAAGACGAGTGCGGGGGCGAGAACGTAGACGACGACGGTGTTCAACGGGCCGGGGTCGACGCTCTTGGTGCGGCCGAGGAGGAATCCGACGCCCGCCAGCGCGACGATGGGGAGGATGGCCGAGGCGAAGATAGCGAGGAGGCTCACAGCGTCACCTCCGACCGTCCCGAGCGGCGGCCGCGGGCTGTCACACGCGGGTTACGCGCCGACGCCTTCGTTCTCGACGAGCCGCCACGCGCCGTCGCCGGTCGACTCGACGAAGCCGCGCCGCTCCATCTCGCTCATGACCTCGGGCAGGCGGCCGGGCTGGGCGATCTCCATCTCGATGCGGTCGACGTCGTGGAACTCCGAGAGGAAGTGTCTGACGTCGTCGGCCTCGAAGGTCTCCTCGTCGGCCTTCTCCATCACGCCGCCGATGAGGTCGATCATGTCCTCGATGAAGTTCCACGGATAGACGACCCACGCCCACTCTTCGAGCCGTTCGCCGACGTAGTCCGGCTCGAACTCGCTCGTCTGGAGCAGTTGGAGCGTCGCGGTGCGGACCTCACCGGCCTCGCGCTCGTTGACGTACTCGTCGGCGCGCTTGATGGAGCCGCCGGTGTCGGCGATGTCGTCGATGATGAGGACGTCCTTGCCCTTGACGCTCCCCTCGGGCATCGGGTAGCGAACCTCCGGCTCGCTGGACTTCTGGGCCGTCCCGACGTAATGTTCCATCTTCAGGCTCGTCAGGTCGTCCATCCCGAGGAAGTCGCAGATACACCGCCCGGCGAACCAGCCACCGCGGGCGAGTGCGACGACCACGTCCGGCTCGAAGTCGTCCTGTTTGACCTGGTTACTGACATCCCGACAGAGATCGTAGATGTAGTCCCAGTTGGTAATCGTACATTTGAACTCGTCCGGGAGGTCACTCATTCCGTCCTGTGGGTGGAGTGCCGCGGCACATAAGGGTTTACAGGCTGTCTCGAAGGGATTGATTCGCTGAGGAGTTACTTCGCGGCCGCGACCAGTGCCTCCAGGTCGAGATGGCCGGCACCGTGGTAGGTCTCGCCCGACTCGGGCATACTGGCGGTCTCTTGGATGAGTGTCTCGACCTCCTCGACGGAGGCGTCGGGGCGGAGCGAGCGGACCAGCGCGACGGCACCCGAGACCTGCGGGGCCGCCATCGAGGTGCCCGCCTTCCAGCCGTAGCCGCCCTGCACCGTCGAGTAGACGAGGTCGTTCGCGGCCCCCTCGACGCCGTCGTTGAACGCCTCCAGGTCGGCGTTGCCGCCCGCGGCACTCACGTCGACCGGACTGCCGTAGTTCGTGTAGAACGCGGGCTGGGTCGTCGGCTCCTCCAGTCGGTTGCCCGTGAGCCACTTCGCCTCGTTGTCGCTGTGCTTGCCGCCCCAGCCGTAGCCGATGGGACCGGTCGCGCTGACGCCGAAGACGCCCTCTGCCTCCGTCGGGAGGCTGAGCGTCGTCTCCGGGCTCATGTCCAGTCCGTCGTTTCCGGCGGAGTTGACGATGACCGTTCCCTGCGAGCGGACGTACGCCGCGATCTGCTCGGCGATACGAAGCTCTTCGAGCAACACCGGGAACTGGTCGGGGTAGACGTACGGAGCGGGGATGCCGACGCTGTAGTTGATGGCGTCACAGCCCGCTTCGGCCGCCTTCACCCAGGCGGCGTAGCCGTCGCCCTGCTTGCCCGTCTCGCCGGAGAACATCCGGTAGGAGACGATCTCGGTGTCGGGTGCGGTGCCGAGGACGCCGCCGCCGGGAGCGTCGTTGCTGTTCGTCGCCGCGATGATGCCGGCGACGTGGGTGCCGTGGTCGCCGGCACCGTTGGGTCGCCAGTCGTAGCTGTCCTCGGAGACGTTCTCCGAGAGGTCGTCGTTGACGACATCCGCGAGGTCGGGGTGGCTGTCGTCGACGCCGCTGTCGACGACGGCGATGCGGGTCCCCTCGCCGGTTGTGGTGTCGTGGACCGACTTGCCTCCGCCGGGCTTGTCCGTGAGGTCGTTGGTGAGGTCCTGGACGCGCTTGTCCCACTGGTACTCCGTGTTCGAGGGCGCGCCGTCGTGGTTGTGGCTCGCACTCCCTCCGGCCGCGCTCGGGCCGTCCCGTGAGGCGACCGCGCCGGTGGTGTCGTCGCTCAGGTCGATGGTGATGTCGCTGACGGTCGTGCCGTCGACACTGCTCTGGTCGCCGCGGGCGACCAGCACGTCCGCCTGCGAGAGGTCGTGGATGATTTCGATGTCGTCCGGAATCGCCGAGCGGTCGACGTCTCGGAGGTTGATGAAGAACCGCGATTCGGACTCCTGTGCAGCGACCTGCCCAGCACCCAGGGTCGCCGCGCCGACTGCCGAACCCGTGAGCTGGAGAAACGTCCGTCGATTGAACTTCGACATTGTACCCGTACTGAGGAAGAGGCAAACATAAATTTTTGGTAAACTTGAATAAATGAATCTCTGATTTGGTTGATTGAACACGGTCAGAATCGGATTCCGAGAGGTGAGCTGTCCGCGGGACTGCCGCTGCGGTCGCCGCGACCCGAACGCTCTGGACCCTCGGAGGGCAACGGTGTCACGATGAGCCACGACACAGCCGCCGACGTCGACGAATCCCATCTCCGCCGCGCGCTCGCTCTCGCTCGTGAGGCCGCCGACGCTGGCGACGAACCGTTCGGTTCGCTCCTCGTCCGCGACGGCGAGATCGTCGCCGAGTCGTGCAACACCATCCACACCGACGACGACGTGACCGCCCACCCGGAGTTGAAGCTCGCGCGGTGGGCCGCACGGGAACTCGATGCTGGCGAACTGGCCGAGACGACGATGTACACGAGCACTGAACCCTGTCCGATGTGTGCGGGGGCGATGTACCACGCGGGACTCCGGCGGGTCGTCTTCAGCACGTCAGCCGAGACCGTCGGCGAGATTGCGGGCGCGGGACTCGTGATGCCCTCGTCGGAGGTCTTCGCCCGCGGTGCCGAGTCGGTCGAGACGGTCGGCCCGGTCCTCGAAAGCGAGGGGCGGGCGGTCCACGAGTCGTTCTGGTGACTTTCTCCCGGATTTATGGGGCATCGAAGCGACGACGTGGCTATGGACACCCGACGCGCCCTGCTCGTCGACGCCTTCACCGCCGAGCCGCTCACCGGGAACGCCGCCGGTATCGTCCCCGACGGCGACGGTCTCTCGGACGCGCAGATGCAGGCCATCGCCCGCGAACTCGCAGTCAGTGAGACGGTCTTCGTGCAGGACCCCGCGGCCGACGGCGACTACCGCGTCCGGTATTTCACACCCACGCAGGAGGTCGACCTCTGTGGCCACGCGACGGTCGCGCTCCACGCGCATCTCCACGCGGAGGGCGACCTCGACGCCGGGACCCACGCGATGGAGACGAACGTCGGCACCCTCGATGTCGACATCGCCGACGACGGAACCGTCTGGATGACGCAGGCCGACCCGGAGGTCCGCCACATCGACATCGACGAGGCGCGGGTGGCCGACGCGCTCGACATCGACGTGGCCGCGTTGCGTGACGTCGGTGCGGACCTCCCGATGGCCGTTGCCACGACGGGCCTCCCGTTTCTGATGGTGCCGGTCAACTTCCTCGAACATCTCGGCAACGCCGACCCGGACATGGCCGCCGTCGAGACACTGACCGACGAGTACGACGCCGCCGGAATCTACGCGTTCACCTTCGACGCGCTCGACGCCGACTCGACGCTCCACGGCCGGATGTTCGCCCCCGGTGCCGGGATTCCCGAAGACCCCGTGACCGGAACCGCGAGCGGGGCCTGCGGCGCGTATCTGGACCACTTCGGCGCGTTCGACGACGAGTTCCCCGAGGAGATGCGGTTCGAACAGGGCCACTACGTCGACCGCCCCGGACTGGTCCGGGTCCGCGTCGGCGACGCGGTCCGCGTCGGGGGTCACGCCGTGACGGCCTTCGACGGCTCGCTCGTCGTCCCCGACGACGACGAGGAAGACGACATCATCGAGGCCTGATAGCCCGGGAAACGACCGCCGACTGCGGCAGATTTTGACGGCTCGCATCGTTCAGGAAAAGGCTTACTCAGGTCTGAGTCAGTAATATTCGCCGTTGTGCGGGTCGGAAAGTTCTTTACTGGGACTGGTGTCGTTTCGAGTGCGCAATGGCAGTAACTTGGTTGGACGACATCAGGGCTACGGACCTCGAAACGGTCGGTGGCAAGGGGGCCTCACTGGGAGAGTTGACGGCGGCAGGTCTCCCTGTTCCGCCGGGGTTCGTCGTGACTGCGGGCACCTACCGTGACTTCATCGAGGGTGCCGGCATCGACGACGAACTGTTCGCGGCCATGGACATCGACTCCGAGGACTCCAAAGCGCTCGCGGGAGCGCAAGAACGGGCCTACGAACTCATCATGGGCACACCGATGCCCGAGGAGGTCCGCGAAGAGATTCTGGAAACCTACCGCGCCATCGGCGGCGACGAGGAGGCCTTCGTGGCCGTCCGCTCCTCCGCGACGGCCGAGGACCTCCCGGACGCCTCCTTCGCGGGCCAGCAGGAGACCTTCCTCAACGTCCGCGAGGAGGCACTTCTGGACCGCGTCAAGGAGTGTTGGGCCTCGCTGTTCTCCCAGCGGGCCATCTACTACCGCAACCAGAAGGGCTTCCCCCACCACGAGGTCGACATCGCCGTCGTCGTCCAACAGATGGTCGACGCCGAGAAGTCCGGCGTCATGTTCACGTCTCACCCCTCGACGGGCGAGCCACGGGTCATCATCGAGGCCGCGTGGGGACTCGGCGAGGCGGTCGTCTCCGGTGCTGTCTCCCCCGACAACTACGTCGTCGACCGCAAGACCGGTGAGGTCGTCGACGTCACCGTCGCCGACAAGAAGCTGATGCACGTCAAAGACGAGGCGACCGGCGAGACGGTCGAAGTCGAGGTCCCCGAAGAGAAACGCGAGGAGCGCGTGCTCTCCGACGAGGAGATCGGCGCGCTCGTCGAGCTGGGCGAACAGGTCGAAGACCACTACGAGACGCCCCAAGACGTCGAATGGGCCACGGTCGACGGAGAGATATTCATGCTCCAGTCCCGTCCCATCACGACCATCTCGGACAACGCCGTCGACGCGGCCGCGAGCGAGGCCGCCGCAAACGGCGGGAGCGAGCAGGCACAGGGGTCGGGCGACGTGCTCCTCCGTGGACTCGGCGCGAGCCCCGGAATCGTCTCCGGGTCGGTCCGCATCGTCACGAAACTCGACCAGCTCGACAAGGTCGCCGAGGGCGACGTCATCGTCACCGAGATGACGATGCCGGACATGGTGCCCGCGATGAAGCGCGCCGCCGGTATCGTCACCGACGAGGGCGGGATGACCTCCCACGCCGCCATCGTCTCTCGGGAGCTTGGCGTCCCGGCCGTCGTCGGCTGTGGCAGTGCCACCCGTGAACTCACGGACGGCCAAATCATCACCATCGACGGTGACAAGGGGACCATCCGCGAGGGCAAGGAGACGAACGACGTCAAAGAGCGCGAACCGGTCGAGGATATGCGGCCGAAGACGCCGGTCAAGCCGATGACCGCGACCGAAGTGAAGGTCAACGTCTCCATCCCCGAGGCCGCCGAACGCGCTGCAGCGACCGGTGCCGACGGCGTCGGTCTCCTGCGGATCGAACACATGGTGCTCTCGCTCGGCATGACCCCCGAGAAGTACATCAAAGAGAACGGCGAGCGCGCCTACGTCGACGAGATCGTCGAGGGCGTCCGCACCGTCGCCGAGGAGTTCTACCCGCGGCCGGTCCGCGTCCGCACGCTCGACGCGCCGACCGACGAGTTCCGCCAGCTCCCCGGCGGCGAGGACGAGCCGAAAGAGCACAATCCGATGCTCGGCTACCGCGGGATTCGACGGAGCCTCGACAAGCCCGACATCTTCCGTCACGAGCTGGAGGCCTTCCGCCGCCTGTTCGACATGGGCTACGACAACGTCGAGATGATGTTCCCGCTCGTCAACGACGCCGAGGAGATCTACAGAGTGAAAGAGCTGATGCGGTCGGCCGGGGTCGACCCCGAGAAACGCGACTGGGGTGTCATGATCGAGACGCCCGCCAGTGCCCTCGGCATCCGCAACCTCGCGGAGGCGGGCATCGACTTCGCCTCCTTCGGCACGAACGACCTCACGCAGTACACGCTCGCTGTGGACCGCAACAACGAGAACGTCGCCGACCGCTTCGACGAACTCCACCCCGCCGTCCTCGAACTCATCGGGTCGACCATCGAGACCTGCCGCGAACTCGGCGTCAAGACGAGTATCTGCGGCCAGGCCGGCTCGAAACCCAAGATGGTCCGGTTCCTGGTCGACGAGGGCGTGACCTCGATCTCCGCCAACATCGACGCCGTCCGCGATGTCCAACACGAGGTCAAGCGCGTCGAACAGAAGCTCATCCTCGACTCGGTGCGGTAACCGAGTCTGTCGCTCCGTTCTCGGCCGCCGCGTTCACCGTCCTACGCTGACGGCACGGATTGATACTCTCGGCTGACGTCTCTCTATGCATGGCCCAAGCAGTCGCAACACCGTCTCCGGCCCGCCCCGGCCGCCGTGCCCAGCTCCGTGCGGTCCTCGTCGCGCTCGGTCTCGTGCTCGGCGCGCTCCTCGTGAGCACGCTCGTCGGCGTCGGCGTCGCCCTGCCGCTGATTCTCGGCGGGGGGTTCGAGCCGACCTCGGGAACCGTCCTCGTCGCGTCGTTGTTCGCCACCCAAGTCTCGTTCGTCGTCGTCGCCCTGCTCTACCTCCGGCGACGTGAGTGGGACGTCTCGCTCTCGGTGCCGACGACGCGCGAGCTGAAGTGGGTCGGCGGCGGCGTCGTCGCCACCGTCGTCGCCGCGTTCGGGCTGCTTGCCCTCTCGAACGCCCTCGGCGTCGAACCGGTCGAGAGCGTCATCGAAGCACCGATTCTCGCGAATCCGACGCTCCTCCTCGTGCTCGCGGGGCTCTCCATCGTCCTCGTCGCGCCCGCAGAGGAACTGCTCTTTCGCGGCGTCGTGCAGGGTCGGCTCCGACGGACGTTCGGCGCGCCGGTCGCCGTCGGCGTGGCGAGCCTGCTCTTCGCGTCGATTCACCTGCTGAACCTCGTCACGGTCGGCTCCGGCGCGGTCGTGATGGTCGGCGTCATCTTCGTCGTCGCGCTCGTCCTCGGGGTAGCCTACGAGCGGACCGGCAACCTCGCGGTCCCGATTCTCGTCCACGGCGCGTACAACACGACGCTGTTTCTGGTCTCGTTCCTCTCGCTCGGCGGGGTTTGAGCCGTCAGCGACAGCCACGCGGCGAGTGACTGTCCACTCGTCGTGACAGTCCGCCACAGAGCGGAACCGATATACCCGGCCGGGGGTAAAAGGGCGGATATGCAGCGTGTCGCCCCGGAACCGCAGGATTTCGACCGCGTCCTCTCCTCGATGTGTACGGAGCCACACCCCGCCGCGAGGGAGGCCGCCGTCCGGTTTCTCGCGACGAACCCCGGCGACCCCGGCACCTACCAGGAGATCGCCGCCTTGGAAGAACGCGCAGTCGAGGGACTGGGCGACATCGCCGGGCTGAGCGAGCCGGAAGGCTACGTCGCCAGCGGTGGAACCGAGGCGAACATCCAGGCCGTCCGGGCCGCACGCAACCTCGCTCGCGACGCGGGTGGGGTTCCGACGAAGACCGATGCTCCGACGGTTGTCGCCCCCGAGAGCGTCCACTTCAGCTTCCAGAAGGCCGCCGACGTGCTCGACGTCGAGCTGCGGACGGTTCCCGTCGACGACGACTACCGCGCGGACCTCGGCGCGGTCGAGGCCGCCGTCGACGACGACACGGTGCTCGTCGTCGGCGTCGCGGGGACGACCGAATACGGCCGGGTCGACCCGATTCCCGAACTCGCCGCCATCGCCCACGACCACGGCGCGCTCCTCCACGTCGACGCCGCGTGGGGCGGCTTCTGTCTCCCCTTCACCGACCACGCGTGGAACTTCGCGCACGCCGCCGTCGACACGATGACCATCGACCCCCACAAGATGGGCCAGGCCGTCGTGCCCGCCGGTGGCCTGCTCGCCCGTGACCGCTCGACGCTGGACGCGCTCGCCGTCGACACGCCCTACCTCGAATCGACGTCGCAGGCGACGCTGACAGGGACAAGAAGCGGCGCAGGCGTCGCCAGCGCGGCCGCGGCCCTCGACGAACTGTGGCCCGACGGCTACCGCGAGCAGTTCGAGACGTCGATGGCCGACGCCGAGTGGCTGGCCGACGCGCTGGAAGACCGCGGCTTCGACGTCGTCGACCCCGAACTGCCGCTCGTCGCTGCCCGCCTGCCCGACGACCTGTTTTCGAACCTCCGCGACGCCGGATGGCGCGTCTCTCGGACCGCCTCGGGCGAACTCCGCGTGGTCTGTATGCCGCACGTCACCCGCGAGACGCTCCAAGCGTTCGTCGCCGACGTCGACGCGCTACGGGCCTGACAGTCGGTCTGCGCGGACAGTCGAGATTTCGCTGGTACTCCGAAACCTCAAAGTTTACAACGGCATCCGCGTGAGATTCACCCGTGACACTCGGCCTCGCCCTCCCGGATCTCGTACTTGCCGCCGGAGCCGTCGAGTTCAGCTGGCTCGAACGGCTCGTCGAGACCGCGACCGGCTGGGTCGGCCTCGTCATCATCTGGGTCTACTCGTTTCTCATCGCCTTCGCGCTGCCCGGCGTGAGCGAGGTCGTCCTCATCGCGCCGCTGGACCTCGGTCTCGGCGACACGGCGACGACGGCACTCATCATCCTCGTCAGTGCCTTCGGGAAGGCCGCCGGGAGCGTCTTCGCCTTCCACATCGGTCAGGAGGCGAAAGACTCCGGCTGGCTCACGAAGAAACTCCGGCAGTCGCGCTTCGACATCCTGGAGTGGTCCGAACGCCAGACCGTCAAAATCGCCCAGAAGTGGGGCTACGTCGGGCTGGCCGCGGCACTCTGTGTCCCCGGCTTCCCCGACACGCTCTCCATCTACGCCTTCTCCGTCCTCGAGGAGGACTACGTCAAGTTCGCTATCGCGACGTTCGTCGGCAGCGCGGGACGGCTCGTGCTCTGGCTCGCCGGTGGCCGCGCCATCCTCGCGTTCTTCTGACCGCTTTCGACCGCCCGCGAGTTCTCCCGACGTCGATTCCCACCGGCTGAGACTCAATAGCCGAATTATCTCGCCGGAGCGCGTATCTACTGTATGGCCTACAGACGCCTCTCGAACCAGTCTCTCGTCGGGGTACTGATCGTCCTCGTCGGTGTCGTCCTCCTCGTCGACACCACCGGACTGTACGACACCGGGTTCCTGCTCACCTACGTGCCGTCGTTGTTCGTCCTCGTCGGTCTCTACGCCCTCGTGAGCAGCGACTTCCGCAACGTCGGCGGGCCGCTCGTACTCGTGACGGTCGCGAGCGCGTGGCAGCTGGTCGCGCTCGACGTCGTCACCGTCGGCCGGATACTGCGGTTCTGGCCGCTGCTCATCGTCCTCGTCGGTCTCTCCATCGCGCTCGGCCGCGTCAGACCGTCGGTCGCCGAGGTCGACGACGACCGCTTCGACCTCGTCGCCGCCTTCGGCGGACTCGACCGCCGGGCCACGTCGAAGACATTCACCGGCGGTAACGTGACCGTCGCGTTCGGTGGCGGCGAACTCGACCTCCGGGACACCCTCGTCCCCGCCCCGCCGGCCCGCGTGAACGTCGTCGCGTTGTTCGGTGGCGTCGACGTCGTCGTCCCCCGCGACTGGAACGTCCGACTCGACGTGCTCCCGGTCTTCGGAGCGGCCGAAGACGACCGCCCGCGCCGCGAGGCCGAACACGACGGGGTCGACCTCGTCGTCACCGGCTTCTGTGCCTTCGGTGGGGTGACTGTCACGAACTGACGCGGCCCCGTGAGCGTTAAGTCCGGCCAGCGTCTTCCTGTCGTTGTGACTTCGGTCCACCCGACCTCGATGCGGATGCGGATGGGGCTCTTCTAGCCACGGGTGGACCCCTCGCGCGGCGGGCCGGTCGGTAACACGACCGGCGGCCGCAGATGGCGAACCCCGCCAGGCACCGACGTCGGGACCGCTTGCCAACCGACCGAAACCAGCGGGCTTTAGGCCCGTTTCCGAGATATACGAGACAAGATGAGTCACGAGGACTTCCCCACCGAGAACCCGGCGGTGGTCACCTGTGGGTTGCCCTACGCCAACGGCGACCTGCACGTCGGCCATCTCCGAACCTACGTCGGCGGCGACGTGTTCGCTCGCTCCCTGCGAAAGCTGGGGCAAGAGACCGCGTTCGTCTCCGGCTCCGATATGCACGGCACGCCCGTCGCGGTCAACGCCGCGAAGGAGGGCGTCACGCCCGAGGAGTTCGCCCTGGAGTGGCACGAGAAGTACGAGGCGACGTTCCCCAAGTTCAACGTCGAGTTCGACAACTACGGCCACACCCACGACGAGACCAACACCGAGCTGACCCAGGACATCGTCCGCGCGCTGGACGAGAACGGCCACGTCTACGAGGACGAGGTCATGGTCGGCTACGACCCCGAAGCGGACCAGTGGCTCCCCGACCGCTACGTCGAGGGCACCTGCCCGTACTGCGGCGCGCACGCCCGCGGCGACGAGTGTGACGAGGGCTGTCAGCGCCACCTCGAGCCCGGCGAAATCGAAGACCCGGTGTCGACGCTGACCGGCAACGCCGCCGAGTACCGCGAGCGGACGCACAAGTTCTTCCGCGTCTCCGAGTTCCAGGACTACCTCCAGGAGTTCATCGACAGGTTGGAGGGAACCTCGAACGCGAAGAACCAGCCGCGGGAGTGGATCGAGGGCGAACTGCAGGACTGGTGTATCACCCGCGACATGGACTGGGGTATCGACTACCCCGACGACGAGACTGCCGAGGACCTCGTACTCTACGTCTGGGTCGACGCGCCCATCGAGTACATCTCCTCGACGAAGCAGTACACCGAGCGCGTCGGCAGCGACGTCTACGACTGGGAGCAGACCTGGAAGGAGGGTGGCGAGATCGTCCACATCATCGGCCGGGACATCATCCAGCACCACACGGTCTTCTGGCCGGCGATGCTGAAGGGTGCGGGCTACACCGAACCGCGGGCCGTCATGGCCAGCGGCTTCGTCACGCTCGGCGGCAAGGGCTTCTCGACGAGTCGGAACCGCGCTGTCTGGGCCGACGAGTATCTCGCCGAGGGCTTCCACCCCGACCTCCTGCGCTACTACATCGCCACCAACGGCGGCTTCCAGCAGGACGTCGACTTCTCGTGGGAGAAGTTCCGCGACCGCGTGAACTCGGAACTCGTCGGCACCGTCGGCAACTTCCTCTACCGGTCGCTGCTCTTCGCGTACCGGAACTACGAGGGGACGCCCGACGCCCCCCTGTCGGACGAGGTCCGCGAGCGTATCGAACAGGCCCAGTCGGAGTTCGGCGAGGCCGTCAACGACTACAACATCCGCGAGGCGGGCAACGCAGCCGTTCGACTGGCGCAGTTCGGTAACGAGTACATCCAGCGCAACGAGCCGTGGAAGCTTACGGACGAGGACCCGGAGCAGGCCGCGCAGGTCATCCGCGACTGCGTCCAGATCGCGAAGGCCATCGCGGTCCTGTTCGAGCCGGTCGCGCCCGAGAAGTGCCAGCGGCTCTGGCGCGGTCTCAACGAGGACGGCCAGGTGGCCGACGTCGGCATCGACGCCGCCCTCGAAGAGCCGTCGGCCTCGTTCGACGAGCCGACGGAGCTGTTCGAGAAGATCGAAGACGAGCGCGTCGAAGAACTCAACGAGAAACTCGAACAGCGCGTCGCCGAGGCGACCGCTGACGACGCAGACGACGAATCGGGCGCAGACGACGACTCTACAGACACCGACACCGACACCGACGACACCATGACCGAACTCGAACCCCTCGCAGACGACCGTATCAGCTTCGACGACTTCCAGGCACTCGACCTCCGCGTCGGCGAGATTCTCGCCGCCGAAGGTATCGAGGGCGCGGACAAGCTCGCGAAGCTCACCGTCGACATCGGCGTCGAAGAACGGCAGATCGTCGCGGGCATCAAACAGCTCCACGACCTCGACGACCTGACCGGAAAGCGTGTCATCATCGTCGCCAACCTGGAGAAGGCCGAGCTGTTCGGCGTCGAGTCCAACGGGATGCTGCTCGCCGCGGGCGACCAGGCGGACATCCTGACGACCCACGGCGACGCCGAGCCGGGCACGAAGGTCCAGTAAACTCTCGTCTTCTATTTCGGCGGTCTGAGCCGGTAGTACCGCCGGTTGAGGTCGTACATATACCCCTCCCGCATCGTCTTGAGCACCGCGTAGGTCAGGATGCCCGCGACGACCGGAAGCAGGAACGTCAGGTCGAACAGCAGGTCGACGTTCATCGGCATCAGGTTCTTGATCGCGAGCAGGCTGATGGTGAACGCGAAGACGACGCCGAAGACGCCGACAGCGGCCCAGAACGGCTGCTCGACCGGCCGCCGTGCCGACCCCTTGTTGAGGAACGGCACGATGGCGATGACACTCACGACGACGACGTTCGCGAGCACGCCGTAGGTGCGGTCGGCCATCAACTTCTCGCCACCGAGGATGGCCAACTCGGGGTTGAGTGCCTCGAGCTTCAGCAGGCCGAACGACCAGTAGAGATACCAGTCGGGCAGGATGATGGACGGCGTCTGACTCGGGTTCGCCGGTTCGCCGATGTGTGGCGGCATCGTCGCCGAGAGGAAGAAGATCATCCCGACGAAGAAACACGCGATAGAGGCGTTTCGGACCGTCTCGTGGGGCCAGGTGGGGAAGCCGAGCACGTCGCGCTCGACGTAGTCCGACTGTTGCCGAAGCGTCTGGTCCTCGTAGCGGGCACGCTCGAAATACTCGTAGGTGAGCCGTGCGAGTCCCGTCGACCGCGCTTTGCGGTCGTACCACGTGGGCGTCTCGTCGTCCGGCGGGACCGGTCCGACCGGCAGGCCGCCGTCGGCAACCGTCTCGGATGACGGGCCGCCGTCCACTGGTTCGTTCACCTCCCGGTCTGACGCGGGTGGCCGCTGCTCGTCCGCTGTCATGCTAGTGGGTAGGCCCGAGCGGAGATAACCCTCGCGTCCGGCTCTATACGGCTCCGTACCGATTTGATGGGATTGTTACTCGCAATTCAGTTGTTTCGGCGGGCTTTTTCAAGCCGAGCGTCGTAGCCGAGGCCATGAGAAATGCGAAAATCGTCTGTACGCTCGGCCCGGCCTCAGACGACCGGACGACGATTCGCGACCTCGTGGACGCGGGAATGTCCGTGGCGCGACTGAACGCCAGCCACGGAAGTCCCGAACACCGCGCGGAGGTCATCGACCGCATCCGCGCCGTCGACGAGGCCACGAAGACGCCCGTCGCTGCCATGGTCGACCTGCAAGGTCCCGAAGTGCGCACCGCCCCGCTCGACGACCCCATCTCCATCGAAACCGGCTCCGAGGTCCGCTTCGTCGAGGGCGACGAGGCGACTCCCGAGGAGGTCGGCCTGTCCTACTCCATCGCCGCCGCCGAGGCGGGCGACACCATCCTGCTTGACGACGGCCGCATCGAGGCGACCGTCATCGACGTCGCCGACGGCGTCGTCACCGCCCACATCGACTCGGGCGGCAAACTCGGCGGCCGCAAGGGGGTCAACCTCCCCGGCGTCAACCTGGACATCGACCTCATCACCGAGGGCGACCGCAAGGAGTTGGAGGTCGCCGCCGAGAAGAACGCCGACTTCGTCGCGGCCAGCTTCGTCCGCTCTGCCGACGACATCTACGCCATCAGCAACGCGCTGGAGGAACTCGGCGCGGACATCCCCATCGTCGCGAAGATCGAACGCGCCGGTGCCGTCGACAACCTCGAAGAGATCGTCGAAGCGTCCTACGGTGTGATGGTCGCCCGCGGCGACCTCGGCGTGGAGTGTCCGCTCGAGGACGTCCCGATGATCCAGAAGCGTATCATCCGGACCTGCATCGACGCGGGCGTCCCCGTCATCACGGCGACGGAGATGCTCGACTCGATGATTCACTCCCGGCGGCCCACCCGCGCGGAAGCCTCCGACGTCGCCAACGCCGTCCTCGACGGCACCGACGCCGTGATGCTCTCCGGGGAGACCGCCATCGGCGACAATCCGGTCCGCGTCGTCGAGACGATGGACCGCATCGTCCGACAGGTCGAATCCAGCAACGAGTACAAAGAGAGTCAGGAACAGCGCGTCCCGACCGCGGGAGAGGACTCCCGAACCGAGGCGTTGGCCCGCTCGGCGCGCTATCTCGCCCGCGACATCGACGCCGCTGCCGTCGTCGCGGCCTCCGAGTCCGGCTACACCGCCCGCAAGACCGCGAAGTTCCGGCCGGGCGTCCCGGTCGTGGCGACGACACCGAACGACCGCGTCCGCCGACAGCTCGCCCTGTCGTGGGGCGTCAACGCCGAGTACACCGAGTACAGCGAGGGCGTCGACTCCATCATCGAGAACGGTGTCTCCGCCGCGCTCGACTCGGGTGCCGCCGAGAGCGGCGACACGGTCGTCGTCCTCTCGGGGATGATGACCGAGTTAGAGGGGACGAACACGACGAACATGCTCAAGGTCCACATCGCCGCCGAGTCGGTGGCGACGGGCCGCAAGATCGTCGCGGGCCGCGTCTCCGGGCCGATCTACCGCGCGACGGACGGCGACCTCAGCGACGTGCCGAAGGGTGCGCTACTCGCCATCCCGGCGACGTTCGAGGGCGAGTTCACCGGCGACGTGACGAAACTCGCCGGTATCATCGACGCCCGTGCCGGGATGACGGGCTACCCGGCGCTCGTCGCCCGCGAACTCGACATCCCGATGATCTCGGGCGCGCCGCTGCCGGACACGCTGGCCGACGGCGAGGTCGTGACGCTCTACGCCGAGCGGGGTGTCGTCTACGAGGGCGACATCATCAAACACCAGACCCAGCGGTAGACTGTCGGCGACGGCGTCTCGTCGCCCCCGTCGCCGGGGGCGGTCTCCCCGTGGCGGTAGCCCTTTTACGCCTCCTCCCCTATCTCCGACTATGGCCGACTCACCCCGCGATTCGCCCGTCGACGACGCCAGCGTCGGCGACGACAGCGACGACCAGTCCGACGAGTGGCGGTTCAGCGTCGACGACGTCGGCGAGGACGCCGCCGACGTCACCCCCGACGAGCCGCGTGAACTCCCGCCCATCGAACCGGGCAGCCCCTCGCTGGAGAACGCGCTGTTCGTCCTCCTCGGCGTCGTCGGGACGTTGCTCGTGTTCCTCTCGGTGTGAGAACGTTTAATCCGGGCGGTTCCCTAGGCCTCGCTATGGGATTCCCGCTCGTAGCACTGCAGTTCGACTTCCTCTTCGACCCGGCGCTCCTCCCCCTGATACTCGTGGTTGCGGGCATCGGCCTGTCGCTGGCGGAGGCGCTCGCACCGGGGGCGCACTTCATCGTCCTCGGGGTGGCTCTGCTCGCGGCGGGACTCGTTGGCCTCCTCCTCGGGCCGTTCTTCGCCGGCCCCATCGTCCTCGCGCTCCTCGTCTTCCTGTTCGGCGCGCTCGCGCTCTACGGCTACCGCGAACTCGACATCTACGGCGGGAAAGGGATGCAGCAGACCTCCGACTCCGACTCACTGAAGGGCAAGACCGGCCGGGTGACGACGCGCGTCACCGAGACCGAGGGTGAGATCAAACTCGACAGTGGCGGCTTCAACCCCTACTACGCCGCCCGGACGCTCCACGGCGAGATTCCCGAAGGGGCGGAAGTGATGGTCATCGACCCCGGCGGCGGCAACGTCGTCACCGTCGAGCGACTCGACGGCATCGAGGAGGACGAGATCGACCGCGAACTCCGGCGTGGCCGCGAACGTCGCGAGCGTGAGGCACGGAACGGAAGCGAGGTCGAGGAAGCTGACCGCGAAGAGGAGACAGAACGGGCCTGAGCGGTCGGCCGTCGCCGGGCGGGCGACCGTCACCGTCGGCGATACTGACAGCCGAGACTGTCACGCCGTCGTCGGGTTCGGGGGAAGTCTTATTTAACTAACATCCCAAGCCAGGGGTATGGACCCCGTATTGCTCCAGACGGGCTTGCTCGGAGGTGCCGCCGTCCTGTTCGTCGGCCTCCTCCTGTTGCTGCTCGCCATCGTCGTGGTTTACTCCATGGTGGAGATCGTCAACGCGTACGAGAAGCGCGCACTGACGGTCTTCGGCGAGTACCGCAAGCTCCTCGAACCCGGTATCAACTTCGTCCCGCCGTTCGTCTCTCGAACATACGCGTTCGATATGCGGACGCAGACGCTGGACGTGCCTCGCCAGGAGGCCATCACGAAAGACAACTCGCCGGTCACCGCCGACGCCGTCGTCTACATCAAGGTGATGGACGCGAAGAAGGCCTTCCTCGAAGTCGAGGACTACAAGACCGCCGTCTCCAACCTCGCCCAGACGACGCTTCGGGCAGTTCTCGGCGACATGGAACTCGACGACACGCTGAACAAGCGCCAGGAGATCAACGCCCGCATCCGTCGGGAACTCGACGAACCCACCGACGAGTGGGGGATTCGCGTCGAGTCCGTCGAGGTCCGTGAGGTCAACCCGAGTGCCGACGTCCAGCAGGCGATGGAACAGCAGACCTCCGCCGAGCGTCGCCGCCGGGCGATGATCCTCGAAGCGCAGGGTGAACGGCGCTCTGCGGTCGAGCAGGCAGAGGGTGAGAAGCAGTCGAACATCATCCGCGCCCAGGGGAAGAAGCAGTCGCAGATCCTCGAAGCACAGGGTGACGCCATCTCGACGGTCCTCCGCGCCAAATCCGCCGAGTCGATGGGCGAGCGCGCCATCATCGACAAGGGGATGGAGACCCTGGAGAAGATCGGTCAGGGCGAGTCGACGACGTTCATCCTCCCGCAGGAACTCACCTCGCTCGTCGGCCGCTACGGCAAGCAGCTGACCGGCAGCGACGTCCAGGAGAACGAAGGGCTGAGTTCGATGGACTTCGACGAGGAGACCCGCGAACTCATCGGGCTGGACGACATCGAAGAGATCCTGGGCCAGATCGACAGCGCGGCCGAGATGGACGTCCAGCAGCTCGAACAGGAGGCCGAGGCCATCAAGGCCGGTGAAGGCGTCGACCTGAAGTCGGCCGACGAGATCATCGAAGAGGCCAACAAGCAGGACACGATCAAGAGTGCAGACGAAGTCGTCGACGAGGCCGACTCGGCGGCGGACGGTGACGATACCGACGCCACCGACGACGAAGTCGAACTCGAGAAGTAACGCCCGGCCAAGCAAAGAGTTTTATTTCTTAACTCCCCTACGGTGTAACAGATGTCAGACAGGGTCGACGAGGAGAAGCGGGCGACGCTCCGACGGTTCGCAGCCCTCGGTGCGGCGACGCCGTTCGTCGGCAGCCTTCGCGGTGACGAGCATGAGTCCACGAGCGACGCCCGCGACGCCATCGTCGGCTATCTCGCGGCGACGCCGGGCGCGCACTTCTCGAAGGTCCGCGACGACCTCAAGCTCGGGACGGGCGAGACCCAACACCATCTGAAGCGGCTACTCTCGGACGGCGTCGTCGAGTCACGTCGCGACGGCGACTACCGACGGTTCTTCCCCGCCGGTCGCTTCGGCGAGTTCGAACAGACCGCGCTCGGCTATCTCCGCCGCCGGACGCCGCGCGGGATGCTCATCGAACTGCTCCGAAATCCTGATGCGACGGGCAGCGACCTCGCGGCCGCGCTCGACGTGTCGCGGGCGACGGTGAGCAACTACGCGAAGGACCTCGACGCCGCCGGACTGCTCTCACGCGAGGACGGCTACCGCGTCGAGTCGCCCGAGACGGTCATCACGCTCTTGCTTCGCTACGCGGACTCCTTCGGCGAGGACGCCGCGACGTTCGCCTCCGACGCCGACCGGTTCATCCGGTTCGACCCCTGAGAGCCGTTTCGACGTTTCGTCTCCGTACTCCACACGGCGAGCGACGCGGTCGCTCAGGGAGTCAAACCGCGAGTGAGAAGGGGAACGAGGGTGACGGCGCGGTCGGGTGGAGAACCCGCGAGTGGCCCGCTCAGACGCTGACCTTCCAGGTCGTGCCCGAGGAGTAGCCCCACTTCTCGACGGCGACGTCGTACTCGCCGCCGAGGATGGCGCGCATATTGGCCCCCACTTCCTTCGCGGTGAAGCCGAGGTCCTCGGCGATGAGCCGCGATTTGAAGTAGGTCTTCGTCTGTCCCTCCTCGCGGAGATACTGGAGGATGCGCTGTTGTTTGTCGGTGAGGTCGGTTCCCGCGGCAGTGGCGCTCATATCAGTACCAAAGAGCGTTCCGGTAATAGGGGATTTGGTACACGCGGTTAACACGCCGCTGTCGTGCGGTTTTCGCTGTCGAACGTGGGGGAAGACAGCCCCCCGGCGTCCCCGTGGGTACGGTTGGCTAACAGTCCGGACGAGCCGTCGGTACAGTCAGCTAACAGTCCGGATAGTGTGCTGAAACAGTCTTTTCCAGCCGCTAAGACAGAAAGTTCTTACCCGTCACGACAGGATGTATCGGCAATGAACAGGTCGGTCGAAGTAAGCGTCGTCCTCCCCGCTTACAACGAAGCGAACACCATCGAGGGGACCGTCCGGACGACACTGTCGACCCTCTCGTCGTTCCTCCCCGACGACAGCTACGAGGTCCTCGTTGCCGAGGACGGCTGTGACGACCGGACGCCCGAAATCGCAGACCGCATGGCCGCCGAGGACCCCCGGGTCCGACATTTCCACAGCGACGAACGACTGGGTCGCGGCGGCGCGCTCAACCGGGCGTTCGAGGCCGCCGACGGCGACGTGCTCGTCTACTTCGACACGGACCTCGCGACCGACATGAAGCATCTCGAAGAGCTGGTCGAACGGGTCCGCTCCGGCGAGTACGACGTCGCCACCGGCTCGCGCTGGATGCGCGAGAACGTGGCGAAACGGCCCGCCAAGCGCGGCGTCCCCAGCCGCTTCTACAACCTCTTCGTCCGGCTCTTCCTCCGCTCGGACCTCCGGGACCACCAGTGTGGCTTCAAGGCGTTCAGCCGCGAGGCGTTCGAGACGCTCCGTGACGACGTGAAGGACAACCACTGGTTCTGGGACACGGAGATGCTCGTCCGCGCCCAGCGCGCCGGACTCCGCGTCGCGGAGTTCCCGGTCGACTGGACGCCGAAGGGCGACACGAAGGTCGACCTCGTCCGCGACGTCTTCGGGATGGGCAGCCAGATCATCCGGACGTGGTGGGAGCTGTCGGTCGAACCGCGCATCGACCGGAAAGTCTCGATGGCCGTCGGCGTCCTGATGACGCTCGTCGCCATCGCTCTGATGACCGTCTACATCGACTTCGGGGAGGTGCTGCGGCAGATGGCACAGGCCGACCCGGTACTCGTCGGCGCGGCCGCCGCGGTCTACCTCCTCTCGTGGCCACTGCGCGGGACCCGCTACCGCGACATCCTCGACGAGTTGGGCTATCCGAGCAGTTGGAAGTTCCTGACTGGAGCCATCTTCATCAGCCAGACCGGCAACCTCGTCTTCCCGGCACGCCTCGGTGACGGGGTCCGCGCGTACGTCGTGAAGGCCCGCCGTGGCGTCCCGTATCCCTCCGGCTTCGCGTCGCTCGCGGCCGAGCGGGTCTTCGACCTGCTGTCGCTCGTCGTGCTCGCGGGGAGCGTCCTCGTCGGGTTGACGCTGACCGGCGGAACCGCAGACTTGATCGCTGGAATCACGGGCAGCGGCTCCGTGGGTACCGTCGACCGGAGTACAGCCCGCATCGCGACGGCCGTCGCTGCCGTCGTCGGACTCGGAGCCATCGTCGCCGTCGGAGCCATCGTCGCCAGCGCCCGCTCGGACAGCCAGTTCATCCGCCGTGCTATCGGCCGCGTCAGCAACGACTCCTACGCCGACCTCGTCGCGGGCGTCGTCGAGCGGTTCGTGAGCGACCTCCAGCGCGCCGCAGGCACGCGCAAGGCGTTCGCGACGGTCGGGCTGTCGAGTCTCCTCATCTGGACGCTCGACGTCGCCACGGCCTTCCTCGTGCTGCTCGCACTGGGTGTCGGCTCGGGCGCGAGCGCGGTCGGGATGGTCTCGCTCGTCGCCGTCTCCTTCTTCGCGGTCAGCGTGGGCAACCTCGCGAAGGTCCTGCCGCTCTCTCCCGGCGGCATCGGTCTCTACGAGGCAGCGTTCACCGTCCTCGTCGTCGCCTTGACCCCGATTCCGGCGGCGGCGGCGCTCGGGGCGGCCTTCCTCGACCACGCGGTGAAGAACATCGTCACCGCCATCGGCGGCATCGTCTCGATGGCGTCGCTCAACGTCTCGCTGACGACCGCCGTCGAGGAGTCCGCCGACGTTCGCGAGCACGACAGCACCGAGATCGCACAGGACTGACGGCGACTGTACGGCGTGCCGACAGCCCCTCGGTCACTTCAGTCGTCGGCCGGTGAGACGCCGCGCGCGCCGCCGCCGAAGCTCTGGGTCGTCGTCGTCGCTGCCTGCCAGGCCATGATCAGCATCGCAGCGATCAGACACAGCCCCCAGAGGAACACCGCCGGGAGGAGGATGGTGACGCCGAAGCCGACACCGACCCAGACGGAGACCGGGAGGAGCCACTGGCCGACGATGTAGAGTCCCGAGACGGCGTTTCTGAGCGTGCCGGTGAGACCGAACGCGTCGACGGCAAAGCCCATGACGACCGCGAGAATCGACAGCACGCCGAGGTGGGCGTGGCCGCCGACGAGCCACGACGGGACCGGCTGGCCCGCGGCTGCGAGGCTGTGCTGGTACATTCCGACGCCCATCATCGTCGTCAGGCCGAGAAAGCCCGAGGTCTTGAGTGCGCGAGACATGACACCCGAATGTGATTGATTATTTGATATAAATCTGGTCCTCGGCTCACCCCGTTACCTGGACGTTCGACGGGACTATCGGTCGTAGTGATCCGTCACGAACGGGCCGAACGCGCCCGCGACGGCCGCGCCGAGCGCGGTGGCGCGGTCGATGCGACCCCCGGAGAGCGCGCCCGCGGCACCCTCCTGTTTCGCGATGTCGTCAGTGCCGAGCACGTCGTCCATCACGGGACCGAGTTCCTCGCCGGCACGGAGGCGGTCGGCGACGTGGCCGGGGAGTGCGAGACTCGGCCCCGAGCCGCGGCCGACGCGTTCGCCGTCGGTGACGGCGGCCCACATGACGAGATAGAGGTCGTCAGTTCCTTCGAACTCCGCGACGCCGCCTTCGAGACCGACGCCGTAGTCGTAGTCGCCGGCGTCGAGCACCGCCCGTGCGCGGTTTTCCGCGCCCGCGACGGTCTCGGCGTGGCCGGTCGGCTGTTCGCTCACGCCCGAGGCGACGGCGACGGACTCGACCGCTGCGTCGGAAAAGACCTGTTCGACCGCGCGTCGCTTGACGGGGTTGCCGCTGCCGACTCCGATGTGCATAGGCTCACTCCGCAGCGGTGACGTTTCGGGCTGTCGGAGTCGCGTGGATGATGTCGGCGAGCCGTTCGATACCGTCGACGAGCCGGGGGCTGGGTTGGTTGAGCAGCGCGTCGTCGAGGACGTGGACCGGCGCGTCGAGGTCCCAGCCGCGACCCTCGACGCGCTCCGGGCTGACGCCGTCGCCATGGCCGCAGACGTGGAGGACGACGTGGTCGGGGTCGGCGGCGACGACCGTAGACTCCGAAACCTCCCGCGAGCGGTCGCCCGGCTCGACGAAGGGATAGCGGCCACCCGCCGCGGCGACGGCCTCGGGGACCCAGTTTCCGGCGGCCATCGGCGGGTCGGACCACTCCTCGCAGTAGACGACGGGCCGCTCGTCCGCGGGGATGTGGTCGACCCTGTCGGCGACGCGGTCGAGTCGGCGACGACAGTCCGCGGCGAGTTGGCGTCCTGCCTCGGGGCGGCCGACCGTCGCACCGATCTCCTCGAACGACGCGAGTGCGTCGTCCAGTGTCGTCGGCGCGGTGTGGTGGACGGTGAACCCCGACTCGCGCAGGTCGTCACGGATGTCGGCCTGGAGGTCGTCACAGGTCAAGAGAAGGTCCGGGTCGAGGTCGGCTAGTCGGTCGACGTTCGGATTGAGCCAGCCGCCGACGACGGGGCGGTCGAGATCACAGTGGGCGGTGACGCCCACGAGGCAGTCGGCCGCACCCATCGCCGAGAGGGTCGCCGTCGCGCTCGGCGCGAGCGAGACGACGCGAGGTCCGTCGGACATGGTGGCCTGTCGGCATCGAACCCGCAAATATCCACTGCTGGAATATTAGTATTTAATAGTTTGTATATAAGCGACCCAAACAGCCGTCTGAGGCCGAATGTAGGCGATTCACTCGCACTACACCGACACATACTTATACGTTCTATCCTTGGTTCAGGTAAGGACAGCTCACGGGATTTTTACCGGCATCACGCCCCCCGAGAGTGCCTTCCGTCCCATCTATGAGTGAAAAGACGCAGACCCGGACGCACGCAACGGAGCGAACGCAACCGGGTACCGAGACGCTTCGATGTCCCGAATGTGATGGTAACGTCGTTACCGACGAGGGCCACGGTGAGACAGTCTGTGCGGACTGTGGACTCGTCGTCTCCGAGGACTCCGTCGACCGCGGGCCGGAGTGGCGCGCGTTCAACTCTTCGGAGAAAGACCAGAAGTCGCGCGTCGGCGCGCCGACGACCCACACGATGCACGACCGCGGCCTGTCGACCAACATCGACTGGCGCAACAAGGACGCCTACGGCAACTCGCTGGGCTCCAGACAACGCCAGAAGATGCAACGGCTCCGCAAGTGGAACGAACGCTTCCGCACGAGAGATTCCAAAGAACGCAACCTCAAGCAGGCACTCGGCGAGATCGACCGCATGGCGAGCGCGCTCGGCCTGCCGCAGGCCGTCCGCGAGACCGCGTCTGTCATCTACCGCCGCGCGCTCAACGAGGACCTCCTCCCCGGCCGCTCCATCGAGGGCGTCGCCACCTCGTGTGTCTACGCCGCCGCGAGGATGGCCGGTGTCCCCCGCTCGCTCGACGAGATCACGGGCGTCTCCCGCGTCGAGAAGAGCGAGGTCGCCCGGACCTACCGCTACGTCGTCCGCGAACTCAAACTCGAAGTCCGCCCCGCCGACCCCGAGAGCTACGTCCCCCGGTTCGCCTCCTCGCTCGGCCTCTCCGAGGAGACCGAACGGCGCGCCCGCCAACTCCTGCGGAACGCCAAAGAGAAGGGCGTCCACAGCGGGAAGTCGCCGGTCGGTCTCGCCGCCGCCGCCGTCTACGCCGCTGCCCTCCTCACCAACGAGAAGACGACGCAGGCGGCCGTCAGCGACGTGGCCGACATCAGCGAGGTCACCATCCGCAACCGCTACCACGAACTGCTCGAAGCCGAGGAAGGTCTCGGCGTCGCGTAGTCGACAGAGTTCTATCACTTTCTCCGATTTTACCCGCCGACGAGTGACCACGTCCCCGGTCCGTGGCCGCGCTGGGGCTACGCTGACCCCAAACTACAACTTCTCGCTTGGAGAACAGTTCGGAAGTGCACTCAACCCACGTCCTCCGAGCGAGCGACGCGGCGGACATGACGGCCGTCGCCGACCGCTCGGTCGACTTGGTCGTCACCTCCCCACCCTATCCGATGATCGAAATGTGGGACGACCTCTTCACAGAGCGTGACTCGGAGGTCCGCGAGGCCCTCGAGGCGGGCGACGGCGACGCGGCGTTCGAGCGGATGCACGCCCAACTCGACGCCGTCTGGGACGAGGTCGCCCGCGTCCTCGCACCCGGCGGCATCGCCTGCATCAACGTCGGCGACGCCGTCCGCTCGCTGGCCGGCCGCTTCCAGCAGTTTCCCAACCACGCCCGCGTCATCGACGCCTTGACCGAGCGCGGCCTCCACTCGCTGCCCGACATCCTCTGGCGCAAGCCCACCAACCGTCTGACGAAGTTCATGGGGTCGGGGATGTTGCCGCCGAGTGCCTACGTCGCGCTCGAACACGAGTATATTCTCGTCTTCCGAAACGGCGACGCCCGCGAGTTCCCCCGCGGCGACCCCGAACGCTACGAGAGTGCCTTCTTCTGGGAGGAGCGCAACGAGTGGTTCTCGGACCTCTGGTCGTTCACCGGCACGGACCAGAGCCTCACGGCCAGTGGCCGCACGGCCGACGACGAGGGCCGCGGTCGGTCGGCGGCGTTCCCGCTGGAACTCCCGCTCAGACTGATTCGGATGTACTCGACCTACGGCGATACGGTCCTCGACCCCTTCGCGGGCACGGGAACGACGACGCTCGCGGCGATGCACGCCGGTCGCGACTCGGTCGGCTACGAACTCGACGCCGACCTCGTCCGCGGCTTCGGCGACCGGCTGACGGACCTCCCAGCGGTCTCACAACAACGGACGCGCGAGCGACTCGACCGCCACCGCGCCGCCATCGCCGACCGCGATACGAGTTACGAGGCGGCCCACTACGACGTGCCGGTCGTGACGAAACAGGAACGGCAGATCCGACTCTACGGCGTCGCCGACGTCGACTCGACTGACAGCGACTCGGCTGACGACGACCCGGTCGACGGCGACGACGGAACCGTCGGCTACCGCGTCGAGCACACGCCCATCGAGGATCTCGTCGACCTCGGAGCGGCCGTCGCCGACGACGACTGACGTAGACGACGACTGACACAGACGACTGCGACACGGACGGTTGACGGGCCAGAGACCACCGCGGGACCTGCACCAACGGCCACGGTTTTACCCCTCCGAGCGGTGGGTCGACTATGGACTTCGATTCGTTCACGCTCGCGGCGAGCACGGCCGACCTCGCCGAGGAACCGGCCGCCCGCGAGCACGCCGATATCGTCGAGTTCCGGATGGACCTCGCGAGCGACCCGCTCGCGGCACTCGACGCCTACGACGGCGAGCTACCGCTCCTGGTGACCAACCGCGCGACGTGGGAGGGTGGGGAGGCCGCCGAACCCGACGAAGCCGGCCGGTTCGACACCTTGGCGGCGGCCACCGAGTACGACGCCGTCGCCGCCGTTGACGTCGAACTCCGAGCACTCACCGGTGACTCCGACGCAGTGACGGATACGTCGCACGCGACGGCCCTCCGTGACCTCGCCCGCGAGCGTGACGTGACGGTCGTCGCCTCGGTCCACGACTTCGAGGCGACCCCGCCCGCCGAGCGGCTCCGCGACCTGCTCGACACGGCCGCGAGCGAGGGCGACGTCGGCAAGCTCGCGGTGACGGCCCACGACCGCAGCGACACGCTCGCGCTCCTCTCGGCGACCCACGAGGCGACGGCAGCGGGCGAGCGCGTGGCGACGATGGCGATGGGCGAGGCGGGCCGTCACACCCGCGCGGTCGCGCCGGTCTACGGCTCGAAACTCGGCTACGCGCCGGTCGACCCCGAGAACGCGACCGCACCGGGGCAGTACGACCTGGCGACGCTCGCGGGGCTCGTGGCCGCGCTCGACGCACCCGAGAGTTAAAGCCTCGCGGCTCAGACGTTGTGGGCATGGCTCCCACCGACCGGCGCGCACTCGTTGCGGTCCTCGTCAGCGTCGTCGGGCTGACCGTCGGTCTCGTGGGCGCAGGCCACGTCTACTTGCGGGAGTGGCGACGTGCTTTTGCCTGGTTCGCGCTCGTCCTCGGGACCGGGCTCGTCCTCACGTCGATCTTCGCCGACCCGCTCGACGCGACGCCGGAGTCGTTGCCGCTCACGGTGACGCTGCCGGTACTCGTGTTGGTCTCGTTGAGCGTCTACGACGCCTACTCGCTCGGGCAGCGACAGGCCGTCGGCGGGTCGGACGCGGACGTGCCGACCTGTCCGCACTGCGGCGGCGCGCTCGACCCGACGCTCGACTTCTGTCACTGGTGTACGCAGCCGCTCGCGACCGAGCAGTCGGCCGACGTCGACACGTAGAAAGAGCCTCCGAACGGCGACTTGCTGCTATTTCTCGATGATGCTCTCTTCGACGGCCTCGCCGAAGTGTCGCGCCGTGTCCTCGTAGTAGACGAGCATCTCGTCGCCCTCTTGGAGGTCGGTGACAGCCTTCCGACCCTCGCTCGTGGGGACCTTGATGGTCTCGGCGTTCTGCAGCAGCGTCTCGATGCGGTCGCCGCCGACGTCGGCCTCGACGCGGAACATCGGCCGCTTCTCGATCTTCACGCGGCCGACGATGGCCTCGCGGGTCTGTCCGTCCGTGTTGACGACCTGCACCTCGTCGCCGCTCTTGAGTTCCGAGAGATACTTCGTCTCGCCGCCGGGCGTCCGGACGTAGGCGTGGACGGCACCCGCGTTGACGCGGAACGGGCGCGAGGCGACGTAGGGCGACTCGGCGGTCTCGGCGTGGACGAAGAAGAGGCCGCGACCCATCGAGCCGACGAGCATCCCCTCGTCGTGTTCGAGGAGGTTCCCGGTGTCGACGCAGACGCGGTCGGCCATGCCGGTTCGTTCGACGGCGGTCACTTCGGCCCACGTCAGCTCTAGCGTCTCGCGCTCGGCGGCGTCGCGGACCTCGACCGTCTTGCGGATCTCGTCGGGGCTGTCGGAGTCCAGCAGGACGCCGTCGGCACCGAGTTCGAGCGTCTCGAACGCGGTCTTGGCCTCCTCGGCCGTCGTCACGCCAGTGATGAGGTCCGTCTCGTCGCCGATGCGGGCGATGAGGTTCTCCAGCGGGATGATCTGCCAGTTCTCGCCGACGACGAGCGTGAACTCGGCGTCGTGGGCGGCCTCCTCGGCGAAGGACTCGTAGTCCTGGTCGAAGATGCGGACGTAGGCACCCTGTGCGCGGTCGTCGTTGCGGCGGAGCGTCGTCAGGTCCGCAGAGCCGGAGAAGTCCGAGGGGAGGTCGACCGTGCCGTCGCCTTCGCCGTCCTTGCCGACGATGTAGGCGTCCGCGCGGGCGACCGGCTCGCCCTCACCGGCCTGCTCTTCGGCGTCGAGGACGAACGCCTCGGCGTCCTGCAGGAAGGCGGCGACCTTCACGTCGCCGAGGTCGCGGACGCGGCCGACGTCGTCCTCGTCGACGAGGACCCAGTCGACGCCGGATTCGAGACCGGCCGTGATTCGCTTCTTTCGTGTCTCCCAGTCGCCGACGGTGCTGTCGGCCTTCAGCCAGACGCTGCGTGTCATTACCGCACTCTTTCCGTGACGGTGGCTTGAACGTGGCGGATGGGACAGTCGTCGCCGGGGGTGATTCGGGCCGACGGCGCGCTGTCGAGGCGACGGTCAGATGGAAAACGAGCATCGGTGGGACCACCGAGCGAAGGAAGGGGCGGGCGACGTGGTGTCGACGGATTACTCGTCGGGGGCGAGTTCCGCGACGTCCAGTGCCTCCTCGGCACTCAGGTCGTCGTGGATGACCGCCGAGACGGCGCGGGCGATGGCCTCGGGGTCGTCGTGCTGGAAGATGCTGCGGCCCATCGAGACTCCGGCGGCCCCGGCGTCCATCGTGCCGCGGACCATCTCGACGGTGTGTCGGTTCGTTCCCTTGCTGCCGCCGGCGATGACGACCGGGAGCGTCGTCGAGTCGACGACGTGGCGGAAGCTCTCGGCGTCGCCGCTGTAGGCGGTCTTGACGACGTCGGCTCCGAGTTCTTCGGCGAGGCGGACGGCGTGACCGAGGCTCTCGGGGTCCTGTTCGTCTATACCAGGACCGCGAGCGTAGGCCATCGCGAGGACGGGAATGCCGAAGCGGTGGGCCGTCTCGGTCAGCTCGCCGAGCTGGGTCATCTGCTTCGGCTCGTAGTCGCTGCCGACGTTGATGTGGAAGGAGACGGCGTCGGCACCGACGCGGATGGCCTCTTCCACGCTTCCGGTCAGCCGCTTGTCGTTCTCGTCGGGACCGATGACCGTCGACGCGTTGAGGTGGACGATGTAGCCCTTGCCGTTCTTGTGCGGATGGACGCGTTTCGCCGTGCCTTTGTGCGTGAGGACGGCGTCGGCCCCGCCGCGCGTGATGGCGTCGACGGTCGATTCGAGGTCTTTCAGGCCCTTGACCGGGCCGAGTGTGATCCCGTGGTCCATCGGGACGATGAGGTAGCGGTCGTCTGTCGAGATGCGGTCGAGTCGAGAGCGGAGTCCTGCGTTCATGTTCGAGATATGTGAATCTGTGTCAAGCTGTCCTTATTGCCGTTCCGGATGCGGTACACGTTGCTCGGCACCGCGGACGGCACCGGCTTTCAGTTCGCGGGCCTTCTCCTCCAGGCGGGCGGCCACCTCGGCCGCGCTGTCGCCGTCTTCGTGGCCCTGCGCGACGATATCGACGAGCGCGCTGCCGACGATGATGCCGTCCGCGCCGCCAGCGACGATGTTCGCGGCGTGGTCGCCGGTCTTGATACCGAAGCCGACCGCCTTCGGGACGTCCCAGTCGGCGAGCCGTTCGAGGCTCTGGCCGGTCTCCTCGGAGACGTCGTCCTGCGCGCCGGTGACGCCGAGGCGGGCCTGCACGTAGACGTAGCCCGAGACCTGGTCCATGATGCGCGTGAGCCGGTCGCCCTGCGTCGTCGGCGCGACGATGAAGACGAGATCGAGGTCGAACTCGTCGCAGGCCTCGCGCAGCGGCCCGGCTTCCTCGGCCGGGAGGTCGGGGACGACGAAGCCGTCGAGACCGACTTGGGACGCTTTCTCGACGAAGGGGCGCGGTCCCTGTTCTTCTCCATACTGGTAGATGAGATTGTAGTACGTCATGCAGACGAGCGGGACGTCGACGTCGAGGTCCTCGACGAACTCGAAGAACCGCGTCGGCGTCATCCCGCCTTCCAGCGAGCGGACGACGGCCGACTGGATGGTCGGTCCCTCGGCGATGGGTTCCGAGAAGGGCAGACCGAGTTCGATGAGGTCCGCACCGCCGCGTTCGAGTGCCTCGACGTATTCGAGCGACGACTCGTAGTCCGGGTCGCCGACAGCCAAATAGGGGATGAACGCCGGGTCGTCGGGGTCGGCGAAGACCTCGGGGATTCGGCTCATTAGAGTCCCCCGATGAACATATCCATGTCCGGTGCGTTCGGGATGTCGCGTTTGGCGGTCTCCTCGATAGCGGACTCTAAATCTTTGTCGCCGCGGCCGGAGACGTTGACGACGACCGTTTCACCCAACTGCTCGTACTCCTCGTGGAGGTACGCGAAGGCGTGGGCGGTCTCCAGTGCCGGGATGATGCCCTCCTCCTGCGACAGGCGGTGGAAGGCTTCCAGTGCGGCGTCGTCGTCGACGTTGACGGGCGTCACGCGGCCCTCGTCGACGAGATACGCGAGTTCGGGACCGACACCGGCGTAATCGAGTCCGGAGGAGACGCTGTGGGACTCCATAATCTGGCCGTCGCGGTCCTGGAGGAGCTTCGTCCGCGCGCCGTGGAGGACGCCTTCGTCGCCCGTCGAGAGCGACGCGGAGTTCGGGGCGACGCCTTTCTCCTCGTCGACCTGGAGACTGCTGCCGCCAGCCTCGACGGCGTACAGCCCGACGTCCGCGTCCTCGACGAAGTTGGCGAAGGCACCCATCGTGTTCGAACCGCCGCCCGCGCAGGCGAGTACGGAGTCCGGCAGGCCGCCGAACTGCTCTTTGGACTGTCGGCGGGCCTCCTCCGAAATTACGGCTTGGAAGTCCCGAACCATGCTCGGGAACGGATGGGGACCGACGACCGACCCGATGACGTAGTGGGTCGTCTCGACGGTCGTCGCCCAGTCACGCATCGTCTCCGAGATGGCCTCCTTCAGCGTGCCGCGGCCGACGGTCACGGGGTTGACCTCCGCGCCGTTGATGCGCATCCGGAAGACGTTGGGCCGCTGGCGGTTGATGTCGCGCTTGCCCATGTAGATCTCACAGGGCATCCCGAGATGGGCGGCCGCCATCGCCGTCGCGGTGCCGTGTTGGCCCGCGCCGGTCTCGGCGACGATCCGCTCTTTGCCCATATATTTCGCCAGAAGCACCTGACCGAGCGCGTTGTTCAGCTTGTGCGCGCCGCCGTGGAGCAGGTCCTCGCGCTTGAGGTAGACCTCTCTCCCGTATCGCTCCGAGAGCCGGTCCGCCCGCTGGAGCGGCGTTGGTCGGCCGCCGAAGTCGCGGATGCGGCGGCGGAACTCGTCCATGAAGCCGTCCTCGTTGTTCAGGACGTACCGCTCGTACGCGTCCTCGAGTTCTTCGATGGCGGGCATCAGTGCCTCCGGCACGTACTGGCCGCCGTAGTCACCGAACTTCCCGTCTGTTCTGTTCGCCTCGACGCCGTCTGAATCCGTACTCATGTCTGTGTCTCCTGTGTCGCGTTCGTGAACCGCTGGACGTTCTCTCGCACGTCTCCATCCATAATCGCCGTCCCGACGAGGAGGGCGTCGGCACCGGCCGCCCGCATCCGACGCACGTCGTCGACGGACGACACGCCACTCTCCGCGATGAGTGTCACGTCGTCGGGGGCCTCCTGTGCGACCGTCTCGAACGTCGCGAGGTCTACCTCCAACTTGGCGAGGTCACGGTTATTGATACCGATGATGGAAGCACCTGCCGCGAGTGCCGCTTCCAGCTCTGCGACGCTATGGACCTCGACGAGTGCCTGAAAACCGCGGGACTCCGCGGCCTCGACGAGGCCAGCGAGGTCGTCGACGAACCGCGCGATGAGCAGAATCACGTCGGACTCGACGACGTCGAGTTGGTCCTCGCGCACGACGAAGTCCTTCCGCAGGACGGGGACGTCGACCGCTTCTCGAATCCGTTCGAGGTTCTCCGTCGACCCGCCGAAGTGCTCGGGTTCGGTCAGCACCGACAGGGCGGCGGCCCCACCGGCGACCATCTCTTCGGCCAGTTCGACGGGGTCGTCGTCGCGCGTCCCCTCGGTCGTCGGACTGGTCGGCTTGACCTCCGAGATGATCGGGACGCGGCCGTCGGCTTCCACAGCGTCGAAGGCGTCGGTGAGCGACCGTGCGTCGACGGCGAGCCGTTCCGACCCGCCCTCGCGCTCGGCGGCGGCGTCGAGAATAGCGCGCACCGCTGGCGCAACCTCTTCCTCGTTAGCGTTCATCGTTGTACAATAACGGACGTATCTGTACAAAAGGCTTGTGTCCCTGACTCAAGCTTGAAGGGTCGGACGGCCCTCGGATGGCATATGCAAGACGCCGGAATCTACGCTCGCGAATTCGACGCGCTGGGCCGTGCGGTCCAACTCGGTGTCGCCAGCGGGCAGGTCATCAACGTCTCCTTTCCCGACACGCCCCCTGCAGACGCCGAGCGCGACCATCCGCTGCTCGACCGGCTCGCCGACTACCTCGCGGGCGAGAACGACCACTTCGACGACGTGCCCGTCGCGCTGACAGTCCCGACCGACCAGCGTCGCGTGCTCGACGCGGTCCGCAAGCTCCCCTACGGCGAGACCGTCTCGGTCGACCGGGTCGCACGGCTCGCGGGCTTGGACGACGAGGACGAGGAAGACGTGGCGACGGTCCGACAGGCACTCCGGGCCAACCCGGTGCCGCTGTTCATCCCGGACCACCGCGTGAGCGGCGCGTCGGGTGCGACCCCCGACGACGTCGCCGAGCGGCTGCGCGTGGTCGAACGCTGATTAGAATTAGACTACCTGTTTTTCGCCCGTGCGTAGAGATACAGCCCGAGTCCCGCGAGGAGCAGGATGTTCGACGTCGTCGCCGCGATGGCGAGTCCGGTGAGGAGTTCGACTGCCTGTGCGACGCCGGAGCCGAGGAACGCCACGCCGGTCGTCACACCCAACGTCTCGCCGTTGCTGGTCGCGACGATGAGTACGCCGACGACGGCGATGGCGACGCTGAAGATGACGTCGACGAGCAGCGAGACCAGCGGGTCGCCGGTGGCGATGGTGTAGAGGACGAGCACGACGTAGACGAGTAAGAACGCCCGCAGGAGGTTCTGCTGACGGCTCGTGATTTCGGAAACTGACATACTCGCCTTCCGTGCCCGCGGCACTTGACTGCAGCGTCCGACGCGCGAGGCCGCCCGCTACGACCCACCTGCCCGAACGTCCTTCGACGTCCCGAGTGTCTTGACCGCGTGGCCGCCGCCGTAGGCGACGGCGGCGAGGAACGCGAAGAGTGCCAAGGTCGTGAGTACACCTTCGGGGTTCGTGTAGGCCGCGACGACCATCGCGGCCGTCGAGAAGACCAACAGCCCGACCGAGACGGCTCGCTCGCGACGGCCGAGGCGACGCAGGAACTCGACGTAGAACGTGACGAAGCCGATTAGCCCGACGCCGTACTCCGCACCGTCAGGCCAGAAGGTGGTATCGAGCGCGGCGTCGGCGAGTGCGGCACTGCCGAAGGCGAGACAGAGTGCGAGGCCGACGCCCGCGACGAGGTCGGTCGCGTCGAGCGCGCGGTCGGCGTCGAACGGAGAGGGGACCATAGTCGATCCTCGGCCGGACTTGTACTAAAACCTACACCCACTCGACGTCCAGCCCCTCGTGGACGACGAACTCCAGGGCGTTGACGAGGTAGTGGGCGACGAAGACCACCAGAAAGCTCCCGGTGAGCACGAACGCCGCCGCGAGGACGAAGCCCAGCGTCCCCGTGACGACGATGCCACCCGGTCCCTGCGCGCCGTGGCCGAGCGCGAACGCGACCGACGAGAGGACGGCGAGGAGCCACGGCGAGACGCCGAAGCCCGCGCTGACGACGCCGACGAGCGCGGCCCGAAAGAGCAACTCCTCGAACCCCGCGATGACTGGCAGGACGACGAGTAGCAGGACAGCCCACCCCGCCGCGGAGTCGGGGGCAAGTGCCTGTCGCAGCTCCTCGGAGCTGGCGATGCCGACGCGCTCGCCCGCGGCGGCTCCGAGTTCGTTGACGACGTAGAGACCGACGCCGAGCGCGGTGCCGACGGCGAGCATGAGCGGACTGACGTCGCCGGAACCTAAGCCGAGTGCCGACAGCGGCACCTCGGTGAACCACGCGCCGACGACGAGGAGCACGCCGAACAGCCCCTGGGAGACGGCGACGTTGACGAGGAGTGACGCCGTCGACATCTCGTCGATGCCGGACTGTCGGTGTCCCTGTGGCTGGTCGAGTGCCTCCCAGCGTCGGTTGTGTGCGTCGACACCGCCGTCGGCGCTCGGCTGTGTGTGATATGGGTCCTCGTCTCGACGCTTCAGCGGCCGGTCGAGGTCCACGGCACGTCGCTGACGCTCGTCGTCAGCGTCGGAAAAAACCGCCTTCGAGGCGTGTGCGAGGAGGAGAAGCAGACCGAGGACGACGCCCGCGAATCCCGCGAACGCCGTCCAGTCGGTCATCTACTGCGGACTGGGACTGCTCGGACCCTTGTTGACGCTCTGTTGGCTCTTCTTCTTGTCGAGCGTCGACCCGGTGATGCTCTTGAGGCGGTCGATGAGCGAGTCCTTCTCCGGCTCGCCTTCGAGCGCCACATCGAGCACTTCGCTGATGTGCGAGACCGGGATGATCTCGACCATCTCCTTGTACTCGTCTTCGATCATGACGTCCTGCATGTTCGCCGCCGGAATGATGACGGTGTCCATGCCGGCCTTCGCGGCCGCCTCGATCTTGTGGGTGACCCCACCGACCGGGAGCACGTCGCCACGGACCGACAGCGAGCCGGTCATGGCGATGTTCTGTGCGACGCCGACGTTCTCCAGCGCGCTGATGACGGCGGTCGCCACCGTGACGGAGGCGGAGTCGCCGTCGACGCCCTCGTAGGCCTGCACGAACTGGATGTGGACGTCCTTCTCCGACAGGTCCTCGTCGGAGAACTTCTTGATGATAGCCGAGACGTTCTGGACGGACTCCTCGGCGATCTCCTGAAGCTTCCCGGTCGCGATGACCTGACCGGGCCCCTGCGAGGGAGCCACTTCGGCCATGACGGGCATCACGATACCGGAGTCTTCGCCCATGACGGCGAGACCGTTGACGCGGCCGGTGACGTAGCCGTCGTTGACCGACAGCTCGTAGTCCTTGCGGCGCTGGATGTAGTCGTCGGCGATCTGCTGCTCGATGGAGCGCGAGCGGCGCTTGGCCTGCAGGACGTGTTCCCGCGTGACTCTGTCCGCGCCCTCCGCGCGGCCGATGTCGCCGGCGACGCGGACCAGCCCACCGAGGTTACGGAACTCGAGCGTGAGGTGGCCCTTGCGGCCCGCACGGCGGCGGGCTTCGAGGATGACCTCCTCGATCGCCTCGTGGTCGAAGGCGGGAAGCCGGCCGTCCTTGGCGACTTCCTGCGCGACGAAGCGGGCGTACTTGCGGCGCATCTCGGGGGTGTCCTCGATGGTGTCGTCCATGTAGACCTCGTACCCGTAGCCCTTGATACGGCTGCGGAGTGCGGGGTGCATGTTCTCCATCGCGTCGAGGTTCCCGGCGGCGATCATGACGAAGTCCGTCGGGACCGGCTCCGTCTGGACCATCGCACCCGAGGAGCGTTCGGACTGGCCGGTGATACCGAACTCGCCCTCCTGGATGGCGGTCATGAGATGCTGCTGGGAGCGGATGTCGAGCGTGTTGATCTCGTCGATGAACAGGACGCCCTTGTTCGCCTTGTGGATGGCACCGGGCTCGACGCGGTCGTGGCTCGGCGTCTCCATCCCACCCGACTGGAACGGGTCGTGGCGGACGTCGCCGAGGAGTGCACCCGCGTGCGCACCCGTGGAGTCCTCGAACGGCGCGGTCTTCGTGTCCGCGTTGTTGACGAGGAGGTTCGGCACCATCGCGTCGCCGCCGCGAGAACCGTAGCGGAAGGCGAGATAGATGATACCGGCCGCGAGGATGCCCAGCAAGATGTTGCCGACGATGAGGAGCGCGTAGCCCAGCACGACGGCGATGATGATCCACATGAGGAACGAGCGCATCTGGTTGCGCTTGCGGGCTTCCTCCTTGTGGGCCTCGACGATCTGTTCGCCCTTGCCCGCGGGGACGGTCCGAACTTTCGGCCGGTTGCCGTCGTCGGGGTTGTGGTAGACGAGAACGTCCTGCAGCTCCTCCTTCGGGAGGAGTTCGGCCATCGCCTTGGCGAGCATCGATTTGCCCGTCCCGGGCGAGCCGATCATCATGACGTGTCGGCGCTGCTTTGCCGCTTTCATGACGACGTCCCGGGCGTGTTCCTGCCCGATGACCTGGTCGACGAGACGGTCAGGGACCTCGATCTCGTCCGTCGAGTCTACGAGCAGTCCACCGAGGAGGTCATCTTCGTCGACGTCCTCTGCGATGTCTGCCGTGACCTCGACTGTGCTTCCGAGGTCTTCTATCGAGGGCTCGTCTGCCCCGGCACCGTGGTCGGGGTTGTGGCCCCGCTCACGCTGCCCGTTCGTCTCTTGGTCACCAGACACAGGGAACGACTCCTCCGGCTCCGAATCCTCGGATCCGTCGGTGTCGCGTGCCCCCTGCTCCGGGTGCCTGTCGTCATTGTCCATGTCGTTGCTCATAGAACTGTGTCGCTGTATAGTTCGTAGGGTGCGCGATTGATATACTTTCTCCCCGCGGGGAGGTTCGCTGCATCAGCGTTCCGGGCCGCTTACGCCCAGTGACGCCCGTTTAGCCCCGAAACACCGACTCGCCGGGTTTATAAATAATCGGCGGGAACGAGGGTGTATGCGGGGGTTCTACATCGGTCGCTTCCAGCCGTACCACAACGGCCACCACCACATGGTGAAGGAGATCGCCACCGAGGTCGACGAACTCGTCCTCGGCATCGGTAGCGCGGGCGACTCTCACTCGACGCGCAATCCGTTCACCGCGGGCGAACGCGTCATGATGATCACCAAGTCGGTCGCCGAGTTCGACCTTACGACCTACGTCGTCCCCATCGAGGACCTCGACCGGAACTCGGTGTGGGTCAGCCACGTCCAGAGTATGTCGCCGAAGTTCGACGTCGCCTACTCCAACAACCCCCTCGTCATCCGGCTGTTCACGGAGGCCGGTGTCGAGGTGCGTCAGTCACCCATGTTCCGTCGCGAGGTGCTGGAGGGGACGGAACTCCGCCAGCGGATGATCGACGACGACGGCAACTGGCGACATCTCGTCCCCGACCCCGCCGTCGACGTCATCGACGAGATCGACGGCATCAACCGCATCCAGCAGGTCAGTGACAGCGATTCCAACGACGAGGCCGTGCCGGAGACACCCGAATGAGCCTACACCAATGTTGACACTCGCTTCAGACTTCGGAACCCCCTACCCCGCCGCGATGAAAGGCGTCGTCCTCGACCGACTGGGCGAGGACACCACGCTCGTCGACGTCGGCCACGACTTCCCCCGACAGGACGTCCGCACGGCCGCCTTCTGGCTCCGCGAGACGCTGCCGTACTTCCCGCCCGCGGTCCATCTGGCGGTCGTCGACCCCGGCGTCGGTACCGACCGCGCGGCCCTCGCGGTTCGCGTCGGCGACCACGCGCTCGTCGGTCCCGACAACGGTCTCCTGCTCCCACCCGCGCGGGTGTTGGCCGAGCAGCAGGACGCCGACATCGAGGTCTTCGACGTCGCCTACGACGCCCCCGAATCGACCACCTTCCACGGCCGGGACGTCTTCGCGCCCGTCGCCGCCGAGGTACACGAGGTCGGCGTCGACGCGATGGCGCGTCTCGACGACCTGACGCGGCTGGACGAAGACGACTACGTCGACCTCGCGTTCTCCGAGCCGACGGTCGAACGCGACGGCGGTGCGACGACCGTCACCGGCGAAGTCCTCGTCATCGACGACTTCGGCAACACCATCACCAACGTTCCCGGTGAGGTGCTCGGCGACGCCGACGAGGCCGTCGTCGAGGGGCTCACGGCCCCCATCGTCGAGGCGTTCGCCGACGTCTCCCGCGGCGACCGACTGCTCACCGTCGGCAGTCACGGCTACGTCGAGTGCGACGTGAACCACGGCCGCGGCGACAAGGCCTTCGGGCTCACACTCGGCGACGAGGTTCGGTTCTCGTTCTGAGATGGACGCTTTCGACCTGATGAACGTCGTCGGCCTCGTGGCCTTCGCGATGGTCGGGTCGCTGAAAGCCGCCGACGCGGAGTTGGATCTCTTCGGCGTGACCGTCTTGGGTGTCCTCACCGCTCTCGGCGGCGGGACGATGCGCGACACGCTGGTCGGCCGGACGCCCGCCTCCTTGCAGTCCATTAGCGACATGAGCGTCGCCTTCGTCGGTGTCGCACTCGCCGTCGTGTTGTCTCGGCGAATCTCGGGTCGCTTGCGTGACCACCCCGCCATTCTCCTGCCCGACGCCGTCGGTCTCGCGGCCTTCGCCGCGACGGGCGCGCTCGTCGGGACGCAGGCCGGACTCTCACCCTACGGCGTGGTCATCCTGGCGACGTTGACCGCCGTCGGCGGCGGCAGTCTGGCGGACCTGCTGTTGAACCGCGTACCGGTCGTCCTCCAAGAGGACTTCTACGCGACGCCCGCGCTGCTCGGCGGGGTGGTGTTCTGGCTCGTGACGCAACTGAGTGTCGCCGTCGACACGGCGGCACTGGTCTGTGCGGGCTTCGTCCTCTCGGTGCGGGTGCTCGCGCTGCGGTACGAGTGGGAACTGCCGCGGGTGTCAGGCACCCACGAGTAACGTCGTCGGGTTGCTTCAGGAAGGATGTCAGGCTCGGCGTGAGTGAAGACACGGTCGAGCACGCTGTTGGCTGTTCAGAGCATGCTCGAGCACATCACGCGGTCGCTGCTTCGGCCTCGATAGCCTGTAACTGTGCGAGGCGGCTCTCGAGCGAGGGGTGGAGTGTCGTCAGCGACGCGCCCCAGTAATTCTTAGTGACTGGGACGGTGGCGATTGAACTCGTCGTGCGTGCATACTGACGGAGGTCTTCACTTGGCGTGGCCGTCGACTCGTCGGATATCCTGTCGAGAGCCGACGCTAACGCCGCCGGATTGCCCGTCAGCAACGCTGCAGCACGGTCCGCGGCGAGTTCCCGGCTGCGTGCGAAGATTCCGACGTTGATCGCTGCAACAGATGCGAGGAGTGCTGCCACGAGCTCGATAAGGTTCGACGGACGGCCGTCCGTTGGCAGGAGTGTTTCCGCAGAGAGGAGTGGGAGGCGAATCATCGTATACAACCGACTGTCGTGGTTCGCAATGTGTGCTAGCTCGTGAGCCAGTACCGCACGCAGTTCGTCAGCGGTGAGTAACTCGAGCAAGCCGCTGGAGACGACGATGAAATCGGCTTCGGACCGACGATGTGTGACCTCCTCTCGTGGCTGAACAGTCGTATACGCGAGTGGCTGGCTCATCTCTCGAACACGGACCGTTGGTGGTTTCAGCCCCAACTGAAGGGCAAGACGGTCGACAGTCCGTTCGAGCTGTCGCTCAACGCTCACGTCGCCGGGCGGGCGCGTATTGGCCACTAACCGCTCGCGGTCGCTCCGAACGAACCTTACTACTGTCAATGAGGCCAGTCCCACCGCGATACTGCCTGCAACTGCCCAGAGTACCCACCACCACTCTTCGGGGACTGTAACCTGGCCGAGAGCAAGGAACTCTGCAGCGTACGTCGACAACAGCATTGCGACCACGACGCCGACTGCAGCGACGAGTCCCAGACCAGCCAACAGCATGAAGAGACTCGTGACGAGCGAGACACCAGCACGAACCGGTAGTGTCCACGAGCTGGCGTGTCCCATTTGTTTCTGATTAAAACGGCTGTACTGAAATGGCATTCGGTTCACCAACAGTTCCGTTCGCGTCTCTCCGTAGACACTTGTAGACGACCCGCCACCGATGTCTCGCTAGAGCCTCGCGGTGGGCACGCTCACTCCCGACACAGAACTGGCCGCGGGACACCGGCGTCGGGCGGATACGGTCCAGCCGTCAGCGACGTGCTCTCGCAGGTCACTGTTTCGTCGCGTGGGAACGGCTCGTCTGCTGTCGCGTGTCGGACCCAAAGGCGGTCAGATGCAGTTTCGCTCTCGTAGGAACCGTCGGTTCGGTCCGTTACTGGCTCTGGGACGGCCTGCTGGGACCGTTGTCCGGTGGCGACGAGTTACTGCTCGAAAAGATACTGTTGTCGGTTCGGTCGCTTACTCGGCCGCGATGACGTCGTCGATGCGGACGATCATCGTCGCAGCCTCGGTCGCGGACTCGACTGCCTCGCGCTTCACGGCGGCGGGGTCGATGATGCCGTATTCGACGGGGTCGGCGACCTCACCCTTCTGGCCGTGGGCGATGATGCCGGCGCGGCCCTCCTTGTCGAACATGGCGCGGAGGTCGACGATGGCGTCGATGGGGTCCATGCCGGTGTTCTCGGCGAGCGTGCGCGGCAGGGCGTCGATGGCGTCGGCGAACGCTTCGACGGCGAGCTGCTTGCGGCCCGTGATGCCCGCGGCCTCCGAGCGGATGTGGTCCGAGATGGCGATTTCGGTGCAGCCTGCACCGGGGACGACGCCGCCCTTGTTGAGCGCGGCGATGACGACGTCGACGGCGTCCTCCATGGCGCGTTCGAGTTCGTCGACGACGTGTTCGGTGCCGCCGCGGAGGAACAGCGTCACGGACTTGGCCGCGTCGCCGCCCTCGATGAAGGTGAGTTCGTCGTCACCGTACTTCTCGACGTGGACGTTGTCGACGTGGCCGAAGTCGGATTTGTCGATGTCCGAGAGCGAGCCGAGCCGCTTCGCACCGGTCGCGCGGGCGAGTGCCTTCGCGTCCGAGGACTTGACGTTCTTGAACGCGAGGATGCCCGCGTCGGCGAGATAGCCCGCGACGCGGTCGTCGATCTTCTTCGAGCAGAAGACGACGTCGACGCCGGCTTCCGAAAGGGTCTTCGCGTAGCCGCGGAGTTCGGTGTCCTCGGCCGCGATGGCCGCGTTGAGCTGGTCGACGGAGGTGATGTTGTACTCCGCTTTCGACTCGCCCTTGCGGACTTCGAGCTTCATGTCGAGAACAGCGACCGTCGCGTCCTCGACGGACTTGGGCATGTTGTCGTTCGCGCGCTCCTTGTCGATGACGACGCCTTCGACGAGTTCCGTCGCCGAGGAGGAGGCACCCGTGCGGGTCAGGAGACGGATGTGGTCGCGGTTAATCTTCTCACCGTCGGCGACGTGGCGGACCGCGTCGACGACGAGCTTCGCGAGGGCGTCGGCGGTGACGTCGCCGGTGCCCTTGCCGGTCATCGAGGACTCGGCGACCTGGACGAGGATCTCGTCGTCGAGGTCGATGTCGAGGACCATCGCGTCGATGGCCTCCTGTGCGAGCCGCGCGCCCTCGTGGTAGCCCTCGACGATGACCGTCGGGTGGAGGTCGGCGTCGAGCAGGTCTTCGGCCTGCGCGAGGAGTTCACCGGTGAGGACGGCCGCGGTCGTCGTGCCGTCGCCGACCTCTTCCTCCTGGGTCTGGGCGACTTCGACGATCATCTGCGCGGCGGGGTGCTCGATGTCCATCTCCTCGAGGATGGTCGCGCCGTCGTTCGTGATGACGACGGTGCCCGAGGAGTCGACGAGCATCTTGTCCATCCCACGGGGACCCAGTGTGGTTCGGACCGCGTTGGCGACCGCTTTGCCCGCGCGGATGTTGGAGTCTTGGGCGGCCTGACCGCGGGTCCGCTGGCTACCTTCCGAGAGAATGAACAGGGGTTGCTGCATGCGACTTGCCATGATGAGTAAACCTCGACGTTCCAATGGTTAGCGGTTCTATATATGCGTTTCTATTGTGGTCCAGAAAACCGCAAGACTGCGTCGGGGTGGTCTGTCGCGTGCTCGCACGGCACCCAGGTCGGTATCGACAGGAACATAACGGCCGATACGGAGATGTGGACGATGTTGGAGTTGGAGCACGGCTTCCGGGTCGTCGACGTGAACGCACAGCTCGACCCCGACGCGGGGTCGGTCGCGGCCCGTGGTCGGGAGATCACGCCCGAACGCCTCGAACGCGAGATGCATCAGGCGGGGGTCGTCCGGGCGGTCGTCTCGCCGGGACGGCGGCCACGAGAGGAGGGCTATCTCCGCGCGAACAACGCCGTCGCCCGGCTGAGCGTCGACCGCCCGTTCGTCGCCTTCGCGCGGCTCAACGGTGCTCGCGACCCCGGAAGCAAGACCACCTCGCGGCTCCGCAACCTCACCGCCTCGCGCAAAGAATACCACGTCTCGCCGGACGACGTCGAACAGTACGCCTACGACGGCCGGTTTCACGGCTTCGTCGTCGACCCCGTCCACGACGGGTTGCCCGACGACGAGGTGCTGGACCGGCTCGACGACGTCGGCCTGCCCATCCTCGTCCACGCGGGCGTCGATTTCACGCCGACCGCTGTCGCCGACGCGCTCCTCGGCTACGACTTCCCCGTCGTCCTCACGAGCTTCGGCGGCTTCCCGCTCGACCGCGACCTGATGGCGACGGCCATCGACCTGCTCGCCGAGTACGACGACCTCTACTTAGAGACGAGTTTCGTCCGCTACCGTGCGGTCCTCGAACGCGCACTCCGGGAACATCCCGACCGCGTGCTGTTCGGCAGCGGCGCGCCCGAGACACATCCGGACGTGGGCGTCATGGAACTACTCACACTCGACGTCTCGGAGGATGCGATGACCCGCGCGTTCTCGAACAATCCGTCGCGCGTCGTCGAGGGGTTGGCTCCGGGGAGCGACGAGTAGCGGGTCGCTCGCGAGAGCGACGACTGACACTTACCGCCAGTCGCACTCACCGCCAGTCGTACCGCGCGACCGCCCGGTCGGCGCGCTTCGACACGCCGTGTGGATTTCTGGAACTCGTCCGGTCGCGCGAGCGGGCGACGAAGCCGTCGGAGCCGCCGGTGGTGATGCCGACGACGACGTCCCGGCCGTTGCCGAGCCAGCCGGTCGGCGTCCCGTCGCCGCGGAGGACGCCGCGAGCCGCCGAGTACGCGTCCTCGGCGGCGTGGACCAGCGTCCGGCGGGCGACCGTCGGCCGGAGCCCGTAGTTCTTGACCAGCCGGTAGGCGAGCGCGCGGTATTTCCAGCCCCAGTCGCGTTCGGTGACGCCGCCGTCGGCCTCGTACTCACGGCGGACGCACATCCCCGCGCCCCACGTGACTCGTGCGTCGATACCGCCGAGGCGGTGGGCCGCGTCGCGCGCGCCGCCCGTTTCGAGATACTCGTCGAAGCCGTCCAGTCGCTTGAGCGTCCGAGCGCGGAAGGCGACGTTGCCGCCGTTGAAGTAGGTGACGTGGCGGTTGGCGATGTCGCGCTCTTCGAGTTCGTCGGTCGTCATCCCGCCCTGGAGGGTCTGGTGGGTCGGGCCGGTGACGACGTGGGCCTCGTCGAGACCCGCCCGGATGGCGTCGGCCCACGACTCCTCGACGACGAGATCGTGGCCGAGGAAGGCGACGGCGTCGCCGCTGGCGACTTCGATACCGGCGTTGCGAGCGACGTTGAGCGTCCGCGCCGAAATCTCGACGAGGACGTCGACGTCGTCGCGGTCCCGAACCATGCCGGTCGTGCCGTCGGCCGAGGGACCGTTGACGACGATGACCTCGGCGTCGGGGGCGCGCGCTGCCAGCGAATCGAGGCTGGCGGCGAGTTGGTCCCGCCCGTTGAGCGTGGGGACCACGACCGAGAGCGTCATACCCGTGAGAAGCACGACGTGCTACTTAAAGTGACGCGTCTCAGCCCGTCGTGGTGACGCGTCTCGGGGGATGGCCGCTGGAAAAGTCGTTGCCGGACGGGGCTTGGTCGGGCCGTCCGGCGCGGACGAGTTGTTTCGAGTCGAGTCGGGTCGCTTACGCGTTACGGTTCAGGTAGTAGACCTGCTTGCGTGCGTCCTTGAAGCTGTAGCGCGAGCCGACGAGGCCGGCGTCTTCGAGGCGGTTGAGCGCGTAGCGGACGGTGCGGTCCGGCAGGAGCGATTCGTCGGCGAGCTGGCCCTGCGACAGGGGTGCGTCGCTTTCGAGGACTTTCGCGACGAGCTTCGCGCTCGGCGGCAGCTCGCGCAGCCGCTCGCGGTACTCGCTCTGTGACAGACGGTCTTCTTGGGTAACTTCTGCGGTACTGGTGCTCATACTACACACTGGCAGATGCCTCTTGGTAAAGGTTGGCTACATATGAGCCAAAGTGATAGTGACTCCTTAAACACCTAATATCTATGTGGTAGTTCGCCCGCTGGCAAGCCCTTTTGCCGGTACCGAGCGAACGACCCTGTATGATTCCGGCCTCCCACCGCGACATTCTGGAGAAAGAGTCGTACGCCCAGCTCGCGACGCTCATGCCCGACGGGACGCCCCACGTCACGCCCGTCTGGGTCAGCCACGACGAGGGCGAATACGTCCTCATCAACACGGCCCGTGGCCGACAGAAGGAGAAGAACATCCGGCGAGACCCGAAGGTCGGCGTCAGCGTGCTCGACCCCGACGACCCCTACCGCTACGTCTCGGTGCGGGGGACGGCAACGCTGACCGAGGAGGGAGCAGTCGAGCATACCAACGAACTCGCCCGGAAGTACATGGGCAAAGACGAGTATCCCCATCTCGGCGAGGAGTCGGGACCGCGCGTCGTCGTCCGCATCTCGACGGACCACGTCTCGACGAGCGGCTAAGGGCTAGCGTCCCGAAGGCGGTCGACCTTCGGGCGGTCGCCGTGGCGGCGGTACGCGCCCACGACACACTCGCAGTCGGGGCAGTGGACGATGGTCACGCCGGGACGCTCGTGGCGGACGAGGTCGGCGGCGTTGTGCTCGGCCGCACAGTGGGGACAGGTTGGCATAGCGAAGGTATGTCACCGAGTAGCATATATTTTCCAGTCAAGCGGGCCGACTTCCAATACGACTTTACAGTTCCCCCGTGCAGTCCCCGGTAGCGTGAAAGGTAAGGAGTGGTACCAGGCCGACGACGTCGCCCAGGAGTACGACGCAAAGCGGTTCTCCGACGGTGGGCGACTCATCGACCGGCGAGAGAAGACGGCGGTCCTCGAAGCGCTCGGTCCCGTCGAGGACAAGGACGTCCTCGAGATCGCCTGCGGGACGGGTCGCTTCACCGTCATGTTAGCAGAGCGTGGGGCGAACATCGTCGGACTCGACATCTCCTCGGCCATGATGGCCCAGGGACGGCAGAAGGCGAAGAGTGCCGGTGTCTCGGAGCTCGTCGAGTTCATGCGCGGCGACGCTGCCCGCCTCCCGTTCCCCGACGACCACTTCGACGCCGTGTTCGCCATGCGATTCTTCCATCTGGCGGATACGCCGGCGAAGTTCCTCGCAGAGATGTGTCGCGTCTCGAAGGACCAGGTGTTCTTCGACACGTTCAACCGGTACAGTACGCGGAGCGTCTACACGTGGCTCCTGCCGATGGGGTCGCGGCTCTACTCGCGCAGCGAGGTGGAGGGGCTGCTCTCGGGTGCCGGACTCGAACTCATCGGCGACGCCCACGACTTCGTGCTCCCGTTCGGCTTCTACCGGGAGATTCCGAACGAAGTCGCGGCACCGATCCGCGGGCTGGACACGAAGCTCCGCGGCAGCGGCGTCGGTGAAAAGCTCGCCTCGGTCTCGTACTGGAACGCCCGCGTGAAGTAGCGGCCGAGGCGATTAGAAGTCGTCTTCGATGATCTCGCCGACGGCGAAGTTGGACTTCACTTCGGTAATCTCGACTTTCACCCGCTCGCCGATCTCGGCACCGGGGACGATGATGACGTAGCCGCGCTCGACGCGAGCGATGCCGTCTCCCTGTTTCCCGATATCCTCGATCTCGACGTAGCGAAGTTCACCCGCCTCGACCGGTGGCTGGGGTTCGGTCGACGACCGGCTCTCGCGCTCCGTCGTCTCGGTTGTCTCCTCGCGGGAGATGAGTGCGACGCGGTAGATTTCGTCGGTCTCGACCGAGCCGGTCTCGATCTCGCGACGGGGGACTTCGATGAGATATTTGTCGTCCTCTTCGCGGACTTCGGCGTTGAACAGACACAGCAGCTTATCTGAGATTTCCAAGGTGTAGACCTCCAGTTCGTTCGATTCCTCGGAGCGAGTCGTTAAAGAGCTACCGCCGCCGGAAGCTGGCGGTCTCTGATTGTCCGGTAATCGGCGTCGGCGGCGCGGTTCTCGTCAGTGCGCGCGAGCGTCGTCAGGGTGGCCGAGTTTCGTCAGCGCGGCAGACCGTCGACGTCCTTCGCTCCCTCGGAGTCGTGGACGACGACCTCCCCCGCGTCGACTGCGGTGGGTTCGTAATTGTCGCGGACGCCGATGGCCTCCTCCAGTTCGCGGACGGCGCGTTCTTTGAGGGCCGCGGCGAGGTCTTCGGCCTCTTCGCGAGAGATGTCGCGGCCGAGTCCCTCGCACTCGTGGGCGCGGACCATGCCCTCCTCGTCGACTGCCTCGCCCATCGGCTGACTGGTCCCGCCAAGCGCGACGCTGAACGGGTACGTCTCGCAGATGAGCGGCCGGTCGTCGTGGACTTGGCAAGCTCCCATCCCTTCCTCGTCTTCGGTGTAGAAGGTGCAGTCGCCGCACGCATCTGTTTGGAGTGCCCACTCGAACGTCTCGCCTTCGAGACCGTCGTCGCCCTCGACGAGACCGTAGGGCATGGGGCGGGCGATATCGCGCCATTCCAGTGAGGTCCCCGAACTGGAGCCAGAAGCGGCTCCGCCGCTTCGCAGATCGTAGTCCGTGGTGGCTTGGAGGGTTCGGGCTTCGTCCGGGAACACGGTCGCTGTGTGGGGTTCACGTTCTCCGTCGTCACCGTCGTAGCCCTTACAGCAGGCTCCACAGCGGGTACACTCGAAGCCGATGGCCTCGATGGCGTCGGCTAGCTCTGAAACCCTGAGGTCCTTCGCACGGTCGAGTTCGGCTTCGAGGCTCTGCATGGCTGTTGATGTGTGGTCACCGGACTAAACGGCGTCGGGATGGCTATTGGTCGGATATTCCGTATTGGTTGTTGGGCGCGGAGCAGTGAACACCTCGAAATCCCACTCTTTTGCGGTCTGGAACGGTGACGCCACGAAATCCCACTCCTTTGCTATCAGAAACGGAGACTCCTCGAAAGCCCACGCGCTCTCGACTCGGGAGGCTCGTTGCGCCCTTCACTCGCTTCGCTCGTTCCAGTGCTTACGTCGCCTTCCGTCGCCGAGAGCGCGTCCCCTTTCGGTCCCGCCCCGACAGCACAGCCACACCCTCCCCAACCGATTCACTCACTCGCTACGCTCGTTCCCTCATCCCTCGCACGAGTGTGACGCGCCGACGGAGCGGCGCGAAGCCACGCGCCACGGTGGTTTGTCGGCAACCGTTACTCGGCGACAGCGACCGTCTCGCTCTCTACGTCCCACACGACCCTGCCGTCCGCCACCAGCTTCTCGATGTGTGCGACGACCGTCGCCCGCGCGAGGTCCCGAACCCCCGAGAGGTCCTTGTCGTAGGCGGCATCGAGCACCGCGTCCGGGTCGGTCGCGCCAGACTTGATAGCGTCCAGCACGCGCTGTTCGCGGTCCAAGCGGTGTTGAATCAGTCGGTCCAGCGTCGCGGCGGGGTCGTCGACGAGCGGGCCGTGACCGGGCAGGAGCCGCGTCGCCGACTCCGCCTTCACCCGCCGTAGCGAGTCGAGATACCGGGCCATGTCGCCCTCGGGTGCCCCGACGACGACGCTGCCCGCCGCGGCCGCGAGATCGCCGCAGAGGACGTGGCCGTCGGCGACGAACGCGACGTGGTCCGGGGCGTGGCCGGGCGTGTCGAGCACGCGAACTGCCCCGTCGCCGGTTTCGAGCACGTCACCGAACGTCGCGTCCGGCTCACGGCCCGTCGCCGCTTCGAACCGCTCGACGTGGGCCTCGTGCGCCCAGACCGTCGCATCGGTCGACTCGGCGTAGTGGGTCACCGCGCCGACGTGGTCCGGATGGGTGTGCGTGGCCGCGATGTGGGCGACGTCGCGGTCGGCGACGGCCGCGTCGAGGTCGTCGCTTCGGGCCGGGGGGTCGACGAGGAGGGCGTCGTCGCGGCCGACGAGATAGGCGTTGGTCTGGCCCGTCGGGGCGCGGGTCTCCACCGGGACCGAGACGCGGGAGATATCCATTGCTGTAGCTCTCGGGAACAGCGGCGTCGTCAAAAGCCTGTCTCCGTCGGTCCCTCAGGACCGCGTGAACTTCGCGAGGTCGACCTCGCCGCCGACCTTCGCGAGGTCCGCGGCCGACTCGTAGGGACGGTTGACGACGATGTTTCCGGCCGTCTGCTTGCCGACGCCGGGAATCGCCTGCAACTCCTTCATCGACGCCCCGTTGACGTCCAGCGGATACGGGACGCCCGTCACCGAGCGGTAGCCGTAGTCGACGATGGCGACGTCGATGGTTTGGCCGAGTTCACGTTCGCCGGGGATACCGACGAGCAGCGGATAGGTCCCGAGCTGCCGGCCGAAGGTCGTCCCGTCCTGGTGGTACTCCAGATGAACGTTCTTCAGCACGGTTCCGGGCGGCGCGACCCGCCGCAGCATCGGTCGGTCGATCTCCTCGCGGACCTCTTTCTTGTACTTCTTGAAGAGCTTCTTGTGGTCCTTGGCGATCTGGGCACCCGTGTCCGACATATCGGTCCCGTCGAAGGCCATGACCTGCCGGATGTTGATCCGGCGGACCATCAGCCCCTCGTCGTAGACGCGGTGCAGGAACCGCTTGTTGTGCGCGAAGGTCTCCTCGCGTTCGCCCTTGAGACCGTGCAGCAGGTTGATGCCGGGCAGGAGTTTCGGCAGGCGGTCGGGTGCTTCGTCGCCGAACGTCGGCGCGTCCGCGGGGTCCTCGCCGGGCCGCCAGCCACCGGCTTCGTTGACGATTTTGACTGCCTCGAAACATTCCTCGGCCGAGACGTTGAGGTTGTTCTCCTCCTGCACGAGCGGGTCGGCCGATTCGAGACCGAACGCAGCCGTGTCGCCGGGCGTGTTGTGCTCGGCGATGATGCGGATGCCCTCCTTGGACTTCTCGGGCCACTTCGCGATGGTGATGGGGTTCATGTTGTCGAGGTGGAGCGTCCCGAGGTCGGGAGCCACCTCTCGAATCCCGCCGTAGAGCCGCCGCAGCGCGTCGGGGTTCGGAGCTTCGCCGTCGCCGCCGAAGGCCAGAATGTCGGCCTGTCGGCCGAGGCGGAAATGTCGCGCGCCACGGTTGTAGAGGTTCTCGACCTCCCGGACGACCGAATCTGCCGTACGGAAAGCCGGATTGCCGTACAGCGGCTCCGTACAGAACGAGCAGCGGTAGGCACAGCCCCTGCTCGTCTCCATCTCACAGATGAGATACTCGGGATGGTTCGGGTGCTGCTCGACCACGAACGCGCCCCGTGCGGCCCAGCGGTCCAACTCTTCGTTGTCGCGCATCCGGTTGCCGAAGCCCTCCATCCCGGAGTCGACGAGGTCGTAGGCCGCGGCCTCGATGTCGCCCTTCGCGACGAAGTCGTAGTCGAGGTCCTTGCGCTCCATGTCCTGTCCACCGGCGTTCTCGTCGCCGACGCCGAAGCGGATGGGCCCGCCCATCAAGCTCGTGCCGTCGGCGACCCACGCGAGCTTCTTCACCTCGTCGGGTTCGGCGGGGGTGCCGCCGACGTACTTGCCGGGAACGGTCATGCCGCCGATGTAGATCATCAGGTCGGCGTCGGCGACGTCGCTCCACTTCTGGCGGTCGTCGCGGAGTTCGTCGATGGTGTGGTACGTTATCTGCGTCTCGGGGACACCGGCGTCGACGAGCGCGCCCGCCGTGAACCGGGGATACGTCGAGATGTACGGCGGCACGCCGAAATGTGCCGGTTCGTCGACGTAGCCGTCGACGAGCGTCACCGACAGGTCGGCGGGGTCAGTCATGGCCGGTCGTTTGCGACCGACGGGTAAAACGGTGCGGTTCCGGGGCGACGGCTGTCGCCACTGACGGGCACTGACGGCCGCTGTGACAGCGGCCGTGGTCGCTCAGACGTAGATGTAGCCCTCGATGGCGGTCAGCTCGTCGTCCGTCGTCAGGTTGGCCGACCCCCGTGTGTTGCGGTAGGTGCTCACCGTCGCGACGACGGCGTCCAACGCGTCGCCGCCGTCGTCTTCGAGTGCCCGTTTCCGGACGTCGGCGGCGATGGTGATGCCGTGCTCTGCGAGACCGTCGAGGATCTCCTCGCGGCGTTCGCGGCCCGCCTCGGAGCCGTCTTTGTACTTCGTGTGGTGGAGACCGAGGTCGTCCAGCGTTCCGGCGGGGTAGACTTCGAGGAGCGAGGGTTTGTCGGCACTGGGTGACTGCATCGGATGGACGCGAACCCGGCCCGCGGTGACGAGCGGCCGGAGGACGTCGCGGATGCCGTAGAAGGTCTGTGACTGGAGGCGGATGTCGTACGGCGAGAGCGCCGCCATCGGCTCGTCGGTCGCTCGGAACAGTTTGGTCTTGTCACCGTCGCCGACGAGCTCCGCGCGCTCGGTACAGCGGGTGCGAAGCTCCTCCGGCGAGCTGTAGATGCTCGGAAAATTGACGAGAAACGTCTCCCAGTCGTCGACACCGACGAGCGGACCCGGAAGCCCGAACGGGAAGTCGAGACCGACCGCGGTCCCCGCCGGGAGACCGCCGAGAAAAGCGGTCAGTGCCGGGAGAATCCGGTTACGGGCCGCCGGGAGGTCGAACCACTCGGTCGCCGGTCGGCAGTCGCGAACATTGAGTCCGTCGCAGTCGACAGTGTCGGTCGGCTCGGCTCCGCCGTCGGCGTCCATGTCGTCTCGCTCGACAGCTTCGATAGTACCCTCCGCCAGCCAGATGTTCCGTCCGGCATCCTGCGCGCCGCTGAAGTCCACACCGTAAACACGAGAGGGAGGGGAGAACGTTCGCATGAGACTCACATCACTTCTCCGACATAAAAGCACTCCGAATGGTGCGGCGGTGGCCGGGACCACCGGCGGGAACGGCCGCCCCCGCGCCACTTATGGGGTTCGACCCGCTATTTCCTCGTATGCCTGCCACCCTCGAAGTCAAGTGTACCAGCTCCGAGTGCGAGCTCGATATGTTCGAGATGCACTACACCTACGATATGCCCGACGACGTGGGTGTCGAGGACTTCGCTTGCCCGTACTGCCGCGAGACCGAGACGCTGGAGGTCATCGAGCTATGAGCGGGTTACGAGAGTTCGGCGAGAGCGCGGTCAACGCGGTGCTCAACAAGGCTGGCCGGGGCATGAGCAAGGTCCAAGAGCGCAAGCCGCTCCCCTACGACCTGCTGGAGAGCGACGACGCATACCTCGTCGTCTTCGACGCCCCCGGCGCGACCCAGAGCGACATCCAGGTACGGTTCCTCGAGGGCGAGGTGCAGGTCCGCATCGACCGCTTCCGCGACTTCTACGAGGGCTTCGAGACGCGCTTCCCCGGCCGCGGCCTGTCGCTCGACGGCTCGGCGCAACTCCCCGACGACGCCCTCGTCGTCCCCGGCGAGGCCTCGGCGACGCTGACGAAAAGCGGGACGCTGCAGGTCCGCATCCCCAAGAGCGACGAGGCCCAAGACGTCACCGTCGAGGAGGAACCGGACGAGCCGGAGCGCATCCGACTCGACGACGACGAGGACAGCGTCGACGACAACGACGAGTAACGCGCCGCCTACCTCGACGATCTCGATAATCTCGACGACAGCGACGACAGCGACGATTCGTACGACGTTGCCGACGCCGTTCGGGCTATTCTTCCGACTCTTCTGACTCTCCTGACTCTTCTAACTCCTCAGACTCCCCCGACTTCCCCGTCTCCACGGTCATCCCCTGGAAGATCGGGAACGCCTCGTCGCCCTCGAACCGCGTCGGAGCGAACGGCTCGATACCGCTCCCACCGCGAATCTCCTCGGCGACAGCCGCGGCCGTCGCTGGCGCGCGCATGAACCCGTGACCCTGCCAGCCAGCGGCGACGTAGACGTCGTCGACGACTTCGCCGAGCAGCGGGTCGCCGTCGGGCGTCGCCGTGCACAGCCCCGCCCAGGACCGGTCGACGTCGAGGGCGTAGTCTGCGCGCGTGTCGAGTTCCCTGCCCAACCCCTCGACGAACCAGTCGTCCGCCTCCCTGTCCCAGTCGTCGGGGTCGGCCTCGACGGGTTCGGTGCCGTCGCCGCCGAGGAGACCCGTCGAATGCGGACGGAAGTACACGTCCACGGACGCGTCGAAACACATCGGCCCGTCGTAGGGCGTCGTCGAGGTGAGTGCCTGCACGCGGTAGGGTTTCAGCGCGACGGGGACGCCCGCGTCGGCGAAGAGCTGCTTCGTGTGCGCGCCGGCGGCGACGAGCACCGCGTCGAAGCGTTCGACGGTCGCGCCGACGACCACGCCCGGCAGGTCGACGTCGAGACCGACCGCCCGGCCCGTGCGGAACTCCACCCCCGCGGCGCGGGCGCGGTCGGCCATCATCTCGACGTAGCTCGCGGGGTCGGCCCAGCCGGCGTCGTGGGCGACGGCCGCGGCGGCGACGTCGTCGACGACGAGCGAGTCGCCGAAGCGTCGCTCCAGCTCGTCGGCCGTCAGAACCTCGACGTCCCGGCCGTGGTGTCGCATCCGCTCGACGCTTCCCGCGATGGCTTCGGCGACCTGCTCGTCGCCCTCGCGGGCGAGAAAGACGTAGGGGCAGTCGACGAACTCGAAGCCGCCCGTCCCCGAGAGCCGGCGGAACGCCTCGACGGAGCGGGCGGCGAGTTCGGCGTCGATGTCCTCGGCGTAGGCGTCGTAGACGATTCCGGCGGCGCGACCCGAACTCCCACTGCCGGGGTCGCCCCGGTCGAAGACGGTGACTCCCGCGCCAGCGACGGCGAGCTCTGCGGCGGCCGTGACGCCGACCGCACCGGCCCCGATGACTGCGACGTGCATGGGCGTCGAACGCGGCGGGGGGACTTAGCTTGCGGGCGCGCCGAGGCTGTCGAGCGGCTCTCACGCCGACACGGCAGTCGTTTCAGACAGAATACAGTTATTCGTGCTGGGGCAGTATAGAGACCGTGAAACGGCATCCAGCGGACGCCGCACGGGTTCCTCCCATCCGGGGAGATGGACCCCGCTGTCCTCCAAGAGCTGTCGGGGCGATATCGACCGCAGACAGGACTCACAGCTATCGAGGACCATCGACGGACAGTCGGCCACTTGGACATGACTGAGGACCACCACCGGCCGACCCTGGGACCGTTCGACTGGACGGAACCGCGGAGTTTGGCCCTCCTGAGTGGGACCGTGACGGGGCTGGCTGGTGCGGTCGCGTACTTCCTCGTTCCCCTGGTGACCGCCGACTACGGTGCTCCCGGGTTTCGCGACACGGCGGACGTCACGAGCTACGTGCTGGAGTACTTCTTCACGCAGTCGCTGCTCTACCACGCCGGCGTTCTGGTGCTCGTGCCGTTCGCGACGACAGCGGTCGCGTTGACCGTCGCGCGTCGGGCGGGACGTGGTGGTCGATGGACGGACGCGGCTGTCGTCATTGCGGTCGTCGTCGGCCCCGTCGTGGCGATCTGGCTCGGGGCGTTCGTCGCGCTGGTCGCCATCGCGTTCCAGGCACTGGCCATCGCTATCTTCGGTGTCCCGTTCGCGGTCGTCATCGCGACGGTTCTCTCGGCGATTGTCGTCATCGTCGTGACAGTCAGTGCGGTCGGCGGATACGCGCTGGTGGAATCTGTCGGTCCCCGGCCGCCGGAGTAGTCGCCGACTGCGACGGCTGCTCGCCGCAGGCAACCACGTTGCGTATACGGTCGCGTATTCGGAGTATCACAGAGAATATCCGCAGCAAACTGCTTCTCGGCTAGTCAGTCCGTGAACTCGTCGACGCCGCGGGCGGGGTAGCCGACGACGACGTCGGCACCGGCCGACTTGAGCGTCCGGACGCGCTCGCCGACCTCCTCGGGCGAGCCGACGAGCGCGAAGTCCCGGCTCGCCTTCAGGAGGATTTCGCGGGCGCGGCCCGTCGCGCTGGCGTCGGTCGCAGCGTCCTCGGGGAGCGCGCGGCGAACCGGTCCACGCCGGGAGACGTAGCCGCCGACGGCGTCGAGCACGTCGTCTTCCTCGTCGGAGAGGACCGTCGGCGCGTAGAGCGCGATGGTCTCTTCGAACCCGGCGGCGCGGAGCGCGCGGAAGTCGCGTTCGGTCGTTCTGGAGAGCAGTTCGTACTGCGGCCCGCCCGCCGCGAGCGCGACGCGCTCGACGCCTTCGGTGCCGACCCACGCCTCGGGGTCGATCTCACGTGCCGCGCCCAGCCGCGGCGCGATGGCTCGCGACTGCTCGGCGTCCGTCAGATACGCGGGATGGCCCGCGACGAACACGGGGTCGACTGCGTCGGGGAGCGTCTCGTACAGGCTGTCGTCGCCGAGCGGGTCGAAGCCGTCGGCGCGGACCGGCGTCGTCAACAGGACGCGCTTCTCGGCGGCGAGTTCGCGGAGCAGGTCGGCGTCGGGCAGCTGCTCGCGACCCTCGTAGTCGATGGCGACGGTGTCGAACGGGAGGTCGAGTGCCCGCCGGACGTCGCACTCCATCGGCTTCAGGGCCGCCGCATCGAGGCCTGTTTTCGAGACGACACGCTCGTGCTCACCGGTCAACATTGGGAATCACCACTCATGGAGAGAAACTGGTCAACGGAATCGCGGAACGCGATCCATCGTCTGTGCGACCATGTACCTCTCTTATTCCGGGTTTCGGCAATAAGCCTGTCGTTGCGGGCGGCCTTTTGCGAGGATTTCGTCGTGTGAGCGGAGGTTTTTGTCCGTCCGGTTGGTTGTCTGTGGCATGGTCGTTTCAACCGACTCACCGTTGACGTACCTTCGCGAGCGGTTCGACGAACTGTTCGAACACGAGTACGACGACGCCGTCGTCTACGCCGATTTCGAGCAGGAGACGGTCCTCCACGAGGGACCGGTGCGCGTGCTCGCGACTGGGTGGGTAGAACTGCCGAGCGGGCGGCTGCTGTCGCCCGAGGCGGTGCACCACATCGACACGGTGTAGACGCGGCGGGGGCGACTGCGGGGGTTTTTTCGGGGCCGCGTGCAGTCGCCGCCGTGTCTCTGAGTCGGTTCAGACGCAGTCCGGCGGGACGAGCGTCCCGCTGTCGGGAGCGCGGTTCGTCGCCATCGGCCTTGCGTGGGGCGCGCTCTTTCTCTCCTTCTCGTCGGGAGCGCCCCCACGCTTCGAGCGAAGTGAGCCGTTGAAATACGAGCCGTTGAGGGATTAGTTGACGTCCCGAAGGCCCACGTGTTCTGAACTCCCACCGCTCGCTGCGCGCCTCAGTCGCTTCGCTCCTTGCGGTGCTTGCGTCGCGGGGGTTCGTTCAGAACACGTCCCCTTCCAGTCCCGCCCGGGCCGCACAGCCACACCCTCCCCAACCGACTCCTTCGCTCGTTTCACTCGCTCAGTCGTCCCTCGCGTGCGTGTCACGCGGCCATGGAAGGCCGCGAAGCCACGCGCCACGGCACACGCTCACTGGTCGTCGTCGACAGTTCGAAAATTCTCTCGTCTCAGATCGGCAGGTCGGCGTCGGGGTCGACCACCCGGTCGACCTGCTCGGGCATCTGCCACTCCGTCGTCAGTTCGAGCAGTTGCACGAGCATTCTCCCGGTCGCGCCCCAGACCGTGTAGCCGTCGACGTGGAAGAAGTGGAGGCGGATGTCGCCGTAGAAGGGGTGGTCGCGGCGTTCGGACTCGTAGTTGTCGAGGTCCGTGAGGTCCGCGACGGAGAGGACGGCGATCTCGGCCACCTCGCGCTCGTCGGGCGTGAACTCCATGTCGGGGACGCGGCCGACGAAGGGCCGGACCGAGTATTCGGTGACCGTCTGGATGTCATCCAGTCGGCCGACCACGTCGGCTGCGGCGGGCGGGAGACCGATCTCCTCGTTTGCTTCGCGGAGGGCGGTCGCCTGGAGGTCGTCGTCGCTCGGCTCCTCGCCGCCGCCGGGGAAGCTCATCTGCCCGGCGTGTTCGCCGAGATGGTCCGCACGTTTGGTAAAGAGGATATGTGGTTCCCCGTCGCGGTCGATGACGGGCGCGAGGACGGCGGCGCGACGCTTCGCGTCGTCGACGACGCTGGGTTCGTGACGGGTCACCCCCGAGAGGTCCATGCCCATTACTGTCGCCCGGCGGTCTTATCTTCGAGGGCTTCGTCCAGCCGCGCTCGCGCCGCCTCGACCTCGACCGGTGCCCACGCTTCGAGGTCGTAGCTCACGTCCAGCAGATGTTCGACGCGGTCGGCGTCGGCGTCGTTGACGGCCCGCGCGGCGTCGCCGAGCAGTCGCTCGTGGACCTGCTGTCCGAGCGCGTCGCGGTCGACCGCGCGCCGCTCGACGTCCATGATGTGCGGTAGGTCCTCCGCGTTCGGCGGCAGCATCGGAAAGGCGACCGGGCCGACCGTCAGGAGAGTGTGGTCCGCCGAGTCCGGCTCGTACTCGACCAGATAATACTCCTCGACCGCGTCCTCGACGGCCGCGCTCAGTGCCGTCTCGTCCGTGTCTCTGCCCTGTTTGTACGCCAGTTCGTCCAGTGCCCGGTGGAGTTCGTCGCGGGTCAGCGCGCCGAAGAGGTCGACCACACCGGCTAACTCGTCGTAGGTCTCGTTCGCGTCCGTCATCTCGTGTCTTCGAGGTCCTCCGTAGCGGCACTGAAGACGTCCTCCGGGGTAAGTGATACGGCGTCCCACGCGGGCAGCCGCGTGTCGAGTCCGGGCGCGCGCAGAGCGTCGGCGTAGACGCCGACCTGCTCGGTCTCGCCCGCGTGGTCGTAGTCCAGCCCGTTGAACGCGGCGTCGACGGCGTACTGCCGGACGAATCCTTCGGCCGTGTCGCGGTAGGCGTCTCCCAGCGCGTCGTAGTCGATGTCGACGCCGTGGGACTCGACGGCCCGAAAGAGCGTCGCGCCGACGGAGGCACTCATCTCCGAGAGGCCGGTCGGGCCGCCGACGGAGCGGTGGTCGTGTTCGTAGGCCCCGAGGTCGACCTGCGCACTGCCGTCGAAGCCGACGGCGTCGAAGGCGTCACAGAGCGTGCTGACCTCCAGCCCCCAGGTTCGGGCGAGCCGGAGCTGGCGAATCACGTCGCTCGTGGCGGCGAACTCGCCGGCCAGCGCGTAGCGGAACGCGTCGAGGTAGTCGAGCAGGTCGGCGTCGTGCTCGTCTGCGAGCGTCCGGACGAGCGGCGCGTAGAAGAGCCGGAAGAGCCGGCCGTAGAGCTTGTTGTCCTCGACGCGGGCGTAGTAGCCCTTCGAGAAGCCGTGGCCGTGTGCGAGCGGGAAGAGCAGGCGAGGGACGTAGCTGCGCGAGTAGGTCTTCGTGTCGGCGTCGTGGACGACGACGTACTGCTCCGACAGGGCGCGGCCGAGTGCGAGCCAGACATCCCGGCCCTTGCCGCGCTCGCCGTCGAGGTCGTGGTCGGCGAGTAGGTCGGCGACGCGGGGGCCGTCACACCACAGCACTTCCAGCGGGAGGTCGAACGACGACAGCCAGTCGGCGAAGGGACCGGCCTTGTCGGCCGAGGCGCGGAGCGGCACGACGACGCGTGCGGGGTCGACGGCTTCCAGCTCCGTGAGGACGCGCTCGGCGGCGAGTCCGTTGTACTCGCGTTCGGTCATGGGGACGACTACGGCCGCCTCGTCGGTCGGGGCATCCGGAGTCGGGTTCCGCAGGTCGTGGAGCGTCGTGACTCGCTCCTGGACGTACTCCATTACCTGCGGGTGAGGACCCGACGGGCAAAAGCCGGCCGGTTGGGGTGTGCGTCGCCGGAAGTTCGGTCAGGAGGGGAGCTTACCCGCCCGCTGGAAGCCGACGAGACCGACGACGAGGACGGCGAGCGCGGCGGCGAAGCACGTGAAGATGAGGTCGTAGGCGAAGCCGGCCTCCCGGAGCGTCCCGACGGCGACGGAGCCGGTCGCTTGGACGACCATCATGCCGCCGCTGTAGACCGCGTAGGCACTGGCACGGCTGTCGTCGGGGAACGTGTCGAGCAGGTAGGTGTCGAGTGCGGGAAACAGGCTGTGGATGACGTAGCCCAACACGGCCGTGACGGCGACGACCGGGAGGACAGCCTCGACGCGGGTCAGGATGAACAGACAGCCGACGAAGACCGCGACGATGCCGAGGAGATAGGGCACGTGCGGAAAGCGGTCGGCCAGCCGGCCGCTGAAGAAGAACGCGGGGACGCCCGCCGCGAAGACGACGGTGAGCAGGTTCTTCGCGGTCGCCGGGGGGAGATCCTTCTGGAGCATATACAGCTCGTAGAAGTTGAACAGCCCCTGCCAGACGAAGCCGGTGAAGCCGAGCACGACGATACCGAGCAGGATGACGCGCCACTGTTTGCGGGCCGCCCCGACGAGGTCGCGGTCGTTGCCGCCCGCGTCGGGCAGGTCGGTGCTTCGAGCCGCGAGATAGAGTGCGACGGTGACGAGGGCAGCGGCGACGCAGATGGCCCAGAAGGCCAGCCGCCAGCCGTACTGTGAGAGGACGACCAGCGTCACGAGCGGGGCGGCGATGACGGCGGCCAGCTGGCTCGCCATCCCGTGAATGCCGATGGCGCGGCCGACGCGCTCGGGGAAGAGTTCGCTCACGAGCGGGTTGGCGGCGACGAAGTACGCACCCGAGGACAGCCCCATCAGGAGCGCGCCGACGCCGAGCATCGGCACGGAGGTCGCACTCGCGGTGAAGGCGGCGGCGACGGTCAGGATGGTACCCGTCCCGAGGACGACCCGGTGACGGGCGACGCGGGTGAGCAGCCAGCCGGTCGGAATCCGGAGGCTGGCACTCCCGACCCAGACGAGCGTCGCGATGAGCCCGGCGGTCGCCTCGCCCATCGTCGGAAAGACGGAGAGGAGTTCGTTCAAGAGCGGCGCGAAGACGACACGGGCGAGGTTCACCAGGAAGACGAGCGAGCAGAGCGTTCCGAACAACCGGCCACGTGACACGGTGGGGGATTTCTCGCACTCCTTGTCAAACGTTCCGAAAGCTCAGCCCGCGGGAGGCCCTCGGCTCGGGATTTCACCCACCGGAGAGCTTTTTGCCTCGCCTCCGAAAGCCCGGCACGATGAAATCGACACGCAAGGGGCTCCGTGCTGGCGAACTGAAGAAGGACACTTACGACCGCCTCACCTGCGCCGAGTGCGGTGAGACGCTGAAGAAGCGCAACGACCCCGACGAGATCTTCTCCGTGCGGATCTGCCCGGACTGCGGCACCGAGTGGAAGGAGCTGCGATAAGCGACGCGACGTCGCGATCCGATACGAACCGCCCGAACTGCCCGAACTACTCGAACACGGCGTCGAACGCCTTCGCTCCGAGCGGGTCGAACGTCCCGGCCGCGACGTTCTCCGCGACGTGTTCTTTCTGACCCATGCCGACGAGCGCGGCGGTCACGCCGGGCGCGCTCCGCGCGAAGTTGATGGCGCGCTGGACCGTCGAGTCGCCCGCGAGCTTCGCCGCCACGTCCTCCGGCAACCGCGCTGCGAGGTCGCCCTGGGCGATGCTGGCACTCGTGAACACCGACAGGCCCTGCTCGTGGGCGTACTCCAAGGCACTCGTCGGCCCGTCGCCGTCGTCCGCGCCGTCGTCGTTCCCGTCGTCGCTCGTCTGCGACTTCACGGTGAACGCGTCGGCCATGACGACGTTGAACGGCAGTTGAATCGCCTTCAATCCTACTTCGTCGTTGCCGACGCGCTCGGCCGCCCGCTTCGCCCGCGCGACGACCTCGGGCAAGGAGAGATACTGCTCGTGGTTCGCGGGCACGCGGAAGGCGTTCCACGTCGCCACACCGTAGGCACCGATGTCGCCCGCGGTTCGACGCTCTTCCAGCAGTTCGAAGGCCGCCTCCAGCTGGTCGTAGACGGTCTCCCGCGAGCGGACGGCGAGCTGTGTCTCCGGGTTGTGGACGTAGTACAGGTCGATAGTGTCGAGGTCGAGGTTGTCGAGCGAGCGGTCGAGCTGGTCGTCGAGGAAGCCCGGCGCGATGCAGTGGCTGCCGTGGGCGAGATCGTCGGGGTCGACGAGGCCCGTGTCGACGAACCGCTCTTGGACGTACCGGCCGGGGTTCTCGGGGCGCGAGCCGTCGAAGGGGAGAAAGCCGCCCTTGGTCGCGACGACGACCTCGTCGCGCGCGGCCGACGACTCGCGGAGCGCGCGGCCGACGACGCGCTCGCTCCGCTGGCAGCGGTAGTTGATGGCCGTGTCGACGAGGTTGACACCGTTGTCGAGCGCGGACACGAGCGCGTCGTGATACTTGTCGTCGACTTCGGTCGTCGGGTCACCGAGATAGGTGCCGACGCCGATGCTCGACACCACGCCGGGACCGAACCGCCGGAAGTAGGTGCGGCCGAAGCTGTCGCCGAAGCGGTCGCGGTAGCCCCAAGTGCCGTCGTGGGTCGCCATACCCGCGCTACGGCTGGCGGCTACAAAGGGTGTCCGCTCTCTCCTCAGATGTCGCCCGACATCGACCGGAACAGCCGGTCGACGAGTTCCGGCCGCGGGACGGACTCGACCTCCTCCTCGCCGCCGTTCGGGAGCGCGACGCGCTCTTGAATCTGCCCGCCACCCATCCGGGCGTGGCCGCCCGCCGAGGCGTTCGGGAGGTCTTCGACGACGGCCTCCAGCGTCCGCCCCATGTGGACCCGGTCGTCCCGCGAGCGGCCCGAGAGATAGACCGTCCCGTCGCGCTCGCCGCAGACGACGACGGCGGTGACGCCCTCCAGCTGGACGAGTTCGTCTGCGGCCTGCGGGATGGCGTCGACGTTCGACAGCGAGCCGACGTCGCTGACGGCGAAGGAGCCTTCTATCTGTCGGCCCGCGATGGCGCGGGCTTTGACTTCGAGCACTTCGGCACTCACCTGCGGGTTGGCGATGCGGTCCAAGAGGTCTTCGTCGACGCCGGGCGAGAGATACGACGCCGCCCGGAAGTCCGCGGCCGCACTGCCCGCGGTGAGATGTTTCGTGTCGGCGAGAATGCCGTATAAGAGACCCGTGGCGACGGTGGACGGCAGGGTGTATTCGGCGTTGATCTCGCTTGCGTGTTGGTCCGGCGGGACCGGTTTCGCGCCGACGTCTTGGAAGTATTCGGCGACGATACTGGAACACGAGCCGTAGTCGGTGCGGACGTCGGTGAACTCCTCACCTGCGCCCTCGCCGGGATGGTGGTCGACGACGGCGAAGGGCAAGACGGAGTCCGCGCCCGCGAAGCCTCTCGGGGCGTTGTGGTCGACGAGGACGACGTGTTCGGCGGCGAGTTCGGAGACGTGGTCGACGGCGTCGAGATCGAGATCGAGGACGGTTCGGAAGGCGCGGTTCTCCTGGTGGCGTATCTGCCCGGAGAACTGGAGTGTGCTGTCGGTGCCGACCTGGTCGGCGAGACATTCGACCCCGATGGCGGCGGCCATCGCGTCGGGGTCGGGATTCGGATGCATCAGGATCGCGAGCGTGTCTCGCCCCGCGAGGACCTCCTGAAACCGGGCACCCATCGGCCGACGGATTCGACGGAGGGCGTAGAGACCGAGTGCGAGCGTGAGGACGCCGACGACCGTCGCCGCGACGACACCGGGATAGCCGAACACGGCCGTCTCGAAGCCCTCGAACACGCCAACACCGGCCAACGGATGCATACTATGTTCCCCTGTCAGGGTGGACTGGCAAGAAGGTTCCCCCACGTTCACCCAGACCATACTTGTCAGCGAGCGGTACTGAATCTGCCCGGTGACACGCCGACGCTGGCGTCCGAAAGCGTCCCCTAGGCTGTTTTTCCAGCGCGGTACGCATCGATGGCCGCGCGGTAGCCCTCGCGGAACGTCGGATACCGGAACTCGTAGCCGAGGTCCCGTAGCTTCTCGTTCGAACAGCGCTTGCTCGTCAGAATCCGGCGACGTGCGGCCTCCGAGAGGTCGCCCGCGGCCAGTCGCTCCTCGTTGGTCCGCTTTTCGGGTTCCGGGACTCCACACTCGTCGGCAAGCCAGTCGGCGAAGGCCCACTTGTCGACCGGCTCGTCGTCGACGACCATGACGACCTCGCCGCGTGCGAGGTCTTCGGTCAGGAGGTAGGCGACGGCTCCGGCCGCGTCCTCGCGGTGGACCATGTTCAGATAGCCCTCCGTGACCGGGCCGTCGATGTACCGCGAGAGGCGGTAGCGGTCCGGGCCGTACAGCCCGGCGAAGCGGGCGACGGTGCCCTCGATGCCGTGGTCGGCGGCGACCTCGCGGGCGACGCGTTCGGCCTCGACGAGGACGCGCGTCTTGTCGGTCGTCGGCTCCAGCGGCGTCGACTCGTCGACGAAGTCGCCGCCGTGGTCGCCGTAGACGCCCGTACTCGACGTGTAGACGAGTCGTTCGGGTGGGTTCTCGCGGGATGCGAACCCCTCGATGGCAGTAGTGAGCCCGTCGACGAAGACGCGCTGGGCGGCGTCGGCACCACGGCCGCCCGAACTAGCCGCGAAGACCAGCCAGTCGACGTCCGGGACCGCGTCGAGCGAGTCAGGCTCGGTGACGTCGGCGCGGACCGCCTCGAACCCCGCGTCCTCGATGGCAGCCAGCCCCTCGTCGGAGCGGCGGACGCCGACGACGTCGTGGCCCGCGTCGGTCAGCTGGCGGCCGAGTTCGAGACCGACGTAGCCACAGCCCAGAATCCCGACGCGCATTATCGGTCCTTCCGTCGGGCGATGAGTCCGTGGATGGCCGCGAACTCGGCGAGGCTGAACCGCGAGCGGCCCTCGATGGCCTGTTGGACCTCCTGACCCGTCAAATCGACCTCGATGTTGGCGGCGATGGTGTCGACGTCGAGGACGGCGGTCGTCATGCCCATCAGGATGTGGTCGCGCAGTTCGAGGACGATACCGCGCTGGTCGGGGTAGCTCTCGGAGAGCGCGAGGACGGCGGCGGCCTCCTCGACCGAGAGGTCGGCCACGTCGCCGTCGACGATGGCTTCGACGGTCGCTTCGTCGAGGTCGGTTCCGGCGACGACGGCGTCGACACCGAGCGCGTCGACGACGGTGCGGAGTTCGTCGGCGTAGGTCGAAAGCAGCTCGTCCGGCGAGAGCGTCTCGGGCTCGTCGGCTGCGTCGTACAACATTGCCCGAGTCTCACGCCCCCGTGGGGAAAACGGTTACCACACGGTACGCGACTCGAACTCACAAGTCGGGGCCTCGCGGCCGACGGCCGACGGTCGACGGGAGACCGACGTGCCACACTACTCGGCGTGACACGCGCGGTCGGCCCTTCCGTCGCCGGCTCGGACACAGCCCGGCCCGTCTTCCCATCCCGACGACCGTTCGTCGGCGTTGCCGTCGACGTCGCCGACCCAGCGGCCGCCCGGCGCGGCGGTGAACGCGGCGGCGTGCGCTTCGAAGGAGATCCGCTCGCTGCGACCCAGCCGCTCCGCGCTCCCGTCGTCGTCGACATCGAGCGTGACGGCCGAGCCGTCGCGGACGTACTGCAGCGTCGACCCGCTGCCGTCGCCCGTGCCGGTGTGTGCGCGGACGGTGAACCGCAGATACGAGCCTTCGACGGTGACCCACCAGAGGTTGACCGTCGCGTACCAGTAGCCCGGTGCGGGCGCGACGGGCAGTCCAGCGGGAACGCCGTCGACCGACTGGGACAGATACCGCTTCGCCCCGCGCTTTCCAGCCCCGGCGGCCGCGTCCTCGACGGCCTTCGTCGCGTACTTCTCGGCCGTCTTCCCGGCGTAGTCGCGGACGACGCTCCCCGTCTCGTTCGTCCGGTCGAGGGGGACGGCCGCCCGCCGACTGTTCACCTCTCGGCCGAGGGTGACGCGCAGCCGCGTCCGCAGCCGGTCGGTCTCGTGAGCGGTCAGGTCGTCGCGAGCGCGGACCTCGGCGGCCAGTGCCGCGGCGAACGAGCCGTTGGCGACGGCGAGCGCGCGGTGGCCCGTCCCGTCCCAGCGAGCCATCGCGTCGCCGACTGCGTTCCGGTACGCTCGCTCGGAGAGGCTCGTCTCGGCGACGACGACGCCGCGCGTCTCGCGGGCGACGGCGACGACCGACCCCTGCACCGACGCCTGAAGCCGGTCGCGACGGTCGCGCAGCGTCGCGTTGGCCGTCCGGTCGAGCGTCCGGTTCGCCGCGACGAGCGTGCTGCCCGCGCTCCGGAGGTCGACGGTCGGCTCCGAGCGGACCGTCGACCCCAACACGTCCATCCCGTCGCCGTACGGGACGGCGAAGACGTTGATGTTGCGGGCGGCCAGCGGCCGGTAGCTGGCGTTCTCGGGGACGGCAGCGACGTGCTCGTTCGAGACGGTCGACAGCGTCAGATAGCCGGGCGAGCCGTCGGGGACGAGCGTGACGGTCTCGTTCGGCCCGCGATCGCCCACTGCGCGGTAGCCCACCGGCTCCACCTCGTCGCCCGCGTCGAGCGTCCGTGACGCGCCGTCGGCTGAGCCGAGCGCGGTGTCGCCGAGCGCGTCGTCGACGACGCCGCTCGTCTCGCGCTGGGCGTCCGCTCGCGCATCGAGTTCGGCGAGGACGCGGTCGAGGTAGGCGACGCGGGCGGCGACGCGTGCCCTGTCGGCGACGCCGTCGTAGCTGGCGGGCGCGTCGACGAGCGAGGCGCGCCGTTCGCGGAGCTTCGCGGCGAGCAGCGCGGGCGGGTTCGCCTCGCCGAGTGCGACGTCGCGCGTCGACACGGTGACGGTGGTGCGACGGACGCGCTCGCGGAGGTCGGCGAGGTCGGCGTAGACCCACCGACGCAGGTCGTCGGGGCGGTCGCCGTGAAGTACCACCGTCTCGTCGTCGAGGCGGCCGTCGGCGACGCGGCGGGCGAGCGAATCGCGGTCGGCGTCGAGCAACCGGTCGGTCGCGCGGGCCGGGACTCCCGCGAGGTTCGGGCCGTCGAGCGCGCCACCGCGTTCGAAGGACGGCCGTACCGGCCGTTCGGGTGCTGTCCCGTCGGGGTCGTACTCCCCCGTGACAGTGACCCGAACGCGGTACTCGTCGCGCCACGCGCCCCGCGTCCGACGCGTCTCGTTGCCACGTCGCCAGGTTCGGACGACGCTGTGGTGCTCCGTGACGCGCCGACCGAAGGCTGCGAACCGCTCGCTGCCGACACGGCTGGCGGTCCCGGCGGGACCGTCGACGCGGTAGTGCGAGTCGTGGTCCTCGTCGACGAGCGTCCAGTTCGACCCCGGCGAGTCGGCCGCCGGTTCGTCGCCCGCGCGGAGCAGGTCGACGTCGGTTCGCAGACGTGTCTCGGTGCGGTACGAACCTCGAAGCGTCCCGGCGAACGATCTGCCACTCCTTCCCGCCAGCAGGTCCGCGAAGGCGACGTCGGCGGTGCGGTTGACGCCGACCGTCATCGTCCGGTTCTCTCCCCGATTCGCCCCGGCGAGTTTCGGCGGCGCGCCGGTTCCCACCGGGTCGATTGGCGCAGGCGGGTAGGTCCGCTCCGTGACGCTCCCGAGCTTGCTCGACGTGACGGCGTGAGCGTCTTGGAGCGCGACGTGGCTTCTGGCCCACTGCAAGCCCCACCGAGCCTGCGGGTCGTCGCGGCCAAAGACGGCTCGCTGGGTCGCGAGCGCGCCGCCGTTGGCCGTCACCTCGACGTGGCGGTTGCCGAGAACGTTCGAGATTGGTGCGTTCGCCAGTTGCCCCGCGCTCCGCGCCCAGACGACCGGGGCGAGTCGGGCGGTCAGCTGGCGGCCGAGTCCCGGCCCGTCCTCCGGCTCGCGGTTCAGCCGCCGTTCGTACTCGGTCGTCCGCTGGTGGGCGAGGAGGACGGGCGTTCGGACGGTCAGAACCACTGTCTCGGTCTCGCTGGCAACGACGGTTTCCCCGTCCGTCTCCGTGTCCCTGTTCGCCTCTGGCTCCCCGTCGTCCCCCGCATCGATCGGCGGACGCCACGCCGTCGTCGTCAGATTCCGGACGGTCACGCGGAGTGCGGTGCCGTTCGCGGCCTGCTCGATACCGACCCGGCGTTTCGCCGCGGCGAGGTCGGCGGCGTCGTCGACCGGCGGCAGTGACGTCGCGGCGACGACGCCGGATGTCCGGACGCGCGTCGCACCGAGCTGTTCGTAGGCGGCGAGATAGACGCGAATCCGGAGCGCGTCGCGGAACGGCGTCGACTCGTTGAGTGCGCGACCGGCGGGCGTGTCGGCCCGTTCCGTCACGGGATTCCGAGCAGCGTCGCGGGCGGCGTCTTTCACCGCCGACCGGAGCGCGCTCGATGTCGACGCCGAGGCGCGGTCCATCGCCGTCGCGACGCTGTCGTCGTGGCGGAGCGGCCCGCCAGTCGAGAGCGTCGTCGCGTAGGTCGCGCTGCTGACGAGGAGGAGGACGCCGAGGAGCGCGAAGGGAATCCGCGCCCGGCGGTCGTCGGCGAGTCTCACGCCGACCACGTCCTGACGACGACGGTCACCTCGTCCACCCGCACGTCCGCGGCCGCCGCCTCGGGGGTGTCGTAGGCCTGCCGCAGGTCGTACTCGACCGCGCGGGCGACGGCGTCGGTCAGTCGCTCGTTGGCTGCCTCGGGATGAATCTCGCCGTCCCGGCCGACGACGTCGACGCCGAACAGCCGCCCCATCCGCCGGTAGCGGTACTCGGCGAACCGCGAGACGGGGTAGTCGCCGCGAAGCGCGAGCTGGAGGTCGTCGGCGGGGAACAGCCCCGCGACGACGCGTTCAGCGACAACGGTGGCGACGGCGGTGAACCGTTCGTCTTCCTCTGCTCCTTCCGCGGCGTCGACCGCGTCGCTCCGTGCCGACGGCAGCCCGCTCGGGACCGTTACTCGGGTCGCGTGAACCGCGGCGTCCGGCGGCGGCGACGAGCCGACCGTCACACAGCCGCGGAACTGTGAGCCTCGGTGCGGCTGCCACCGAGTCACGACCTGGACGGCCGTCTCCGTTCGTCCTGCCTTCCCCGTTCGACTCCCGCGCTCTACCTCGGCGGCGACCCGCTGACTGACCGCCGCCCGCAACCCGTCGCGGGTGTGCGTGAGCCGGTCGCCGCCGACCGCGACGCCGCCGACCGCGGCCTCGGCGAGGAGTGTCGCGGGCGTCCCGCGGGCGGTCCGGTCGAACTCGGGACCCTCGGCCGTCGGGAACGCGACGACCGCTTCGTCGGCCCGGCGCGCGCCGGGCGACAGGCTGTAGTTCACCGTCGCGGTCGTCGTCGTGAGCAGCGTCGCGACGGCGTCGGCCTCGGTCTCTCCGGTCGGCTGGGTCGCCTCGGGGACCGTCACGAGCGTCACGGCCGACGCACTGACGAGCAGGAGACACAGCCCGACGTCGAGTGCCGCGCTCGTCATCGCCAGACCACCACCTGCAGCCGGCCGGGCCGTATCTGTCCCGAGCCGACTCGGACGCCGACGCGTCGGCTTGCCGTCTGTGTCGCCTCGTCCTCCGGCGGCGTCGGTCCCGCGGTCCACCGCTGGCCGTCCGCGCGGACGCTGACGTGCAGTCCGTAGCCGTCGGGACCGGCGTCCAGTGCGCGCTCCTCACGGACGGGGTCGAGGATGCCCGTCGTCGATATCGCGTGCTCGACGCGGTCGAGCGTCGGCCCGGCCACGTCGCGCTCGCTCCCGAGCGACGTTGTCACGTCCGAGAGCACGCCAGCGTAGAGGCTCACACCTACGCAGACGGCAAACAGCGCGACGAGCGCGACGACCGGCTCGGTCTGGCCGCGAGTCTCCTCAGGCGTCGACCAGCGTGACATCCGTCTCCCCCCACGAGACGCGCCGGACGACGAGCGTCCGGTCGACCGTTTCCCACGTCGGTTCGCGCGTCCGCGCCTCCACGACCGCCTGGTGGAACGCTCGCTCGGACTCGAAGACGGTCGACGGCGGCTGACCGTAGAGCACCCGTTGGAGTGCCGAGCCGTCGGCCACGGGCGTCACCGGGCCGAACGCGTAGGCCGCGTGGACCGTCCCGGCGTCGTTCCGCAGGCTCACTCGGTGCGGGCCGAGTTTGACCGCACTCGCGTCGAGCGGATGTTCGGCCGTCGCGACGTGGTCGCCCGCGGCGAGTCGGTCGACCGTGTTGGCGACGGCGTTCGCGTCCGGCGGCGGCGTCGTCGGCAGCGACGAGACGACCCCGAGCAGCGCGACCCCCGCGAGTGCGAGTCCGATCCAGCTGTACCAGGCGTCGAGTGGCACGTCAAACATGGGCTGGGGTGGCCGCGTCTCCGTATTTAAACTCTCAGACCAGTAATCCCGCGGCGACGACGGCGGTGAGGTAGGTCGTCGTCGCCGCCAGGAGTGCCAGCCCGACGCGGTAGCCGACGAGCGCGAGGTCGACGCCGTGCTCTAGTCCCACTGCGAGCGCGGTTAGGACGGCCGCGAGGACGAGCACGTAGACGCCGACGGCCGTCCCGAGCGCGCCGGTCGCGAGCGGGTCTGCCGCGGCCGCGAGCGAATCCGCGGAGGCAGACGTCGCGGCCGACGTCGCCGACCCACCGAGCCGTCCGCCCTCGCCGCCTGCGTCGACGCTTCCCATCCGGTCGGCGAGCGTCACGGTCGCACCGCCGACGAGCGGCGCGAAGACCGCGGCGGTGTTCGCGAGCGTGCTCGTGACGGCAGCCAGTTCCTGGCGCGCCTCGCGGTCGACTTCCCGGAGCGATTCGAGCTGGTCGGCCATCGCGACGATGGCACTCCCGGCGGGCTTTCCCTGGGTCGCTGCGAGCGCGAGAAACGCGGCCATCCCACGGGCGCGGTCGCTCGGTACGTTCGAGAGCGCGCCGTGGCGGCCGAGGAAGGCGTCGCGGACGCCGACGCGGAGGGTCCGCTGGACGCGGACGGCGTCGTCGAGGAGGTCGCCGGTCGCGCCGCCGACCTCGTCGCCCGCGTGGACGAGTGCGGTCTCGACCGCCGTCCCCTCCGCGACGCGTCGGCCGACGAGGTAGAGCGCGTCCGGGAGACTCGACTCGACGGCGCGGACGTGGTCGCGGACGGCCTTCACCGGATAGAAGCGGACCGCGAGTGCCACGCCGACACCGCCGCCGACGCTGGCGACGGCTCCCGCCCAGCCGACGAGCGTCGAGCCGACGAGCCAGCCCGCCGCTGCGGCGACCGCGCCAGCGACCAGCGCGCGCCACGGCCGGGTGGGGACGTCGGGATGGCTGCGGGAGACGCGCGGCGGCGGGAACGCGACCGGCCGACGGAGCAGGAGCCATCCAGCGGCCGCGACGAGTGCCAGCGGCAGGAGCACGTCGTAGAGCACGACGACGACGGGGAGCGAGACGGGGACGCCGGCGACGCGTGCCGCCGGGAGGACGCCGACGAGTGCCAGCGGCAGGAGGACGCCGAAGGCGTAGACGGCGGTGGCTGGCCCACGGATTTCGGCGGCGAACGTCGCCATCCGCTCGCGGGTTCCGTCGAGGACCGCCGAGAGTGCCCGGTCCAGCGAGCGGGCGCGTTCGTCGTCCGGGGCCGACGCACTCGCCGTCAGGAGCGCGACGGACCGGTCGAGCGCGGGAAACCACTCGGACCACTCGCGGGCGAAGCCGTCGAACCCGCTCTGTGGCGTCCCGGTCGCCCGGCGGACGTGCTCGGCGAGGCTGTCGGCGAGCGGTCCCTCGCCGGTCCGTGCCGCGAACCGCGCCGCCCGCTCGGCCGTCGGGTCGATACGTAATCGGAGGACCGCACGGCCGACGAGTCCGGCCGTCGCCCCCAGCGCGCGCGTCCGTCTCGCACTCGCCGCGAGGACCGGCGCGCGGTGGACGCCGTGGGCCGCGAGACCGGCGGACGCGAGCGCGACGGACCCCACGAGACCGAGGGAGGTTGGGGAGCCGAGAGAACCGAGAGCACCAAGAGAGCCGACGGCAACGCCCGCGACGACGACCCCGAGCACACCGCAGACGACGGCGGCTCCGTAGCCCGCGCGGACGACGGTCTCCGCTCGGACGTCGGTGTCGAGATAGCCGAGCGAGCGGACGAGTTCCGTGCTCGGGTCGACCGGCCACGGATAGAGGCGAGCGAGCGTCTGCAGCAGCGTCCCCGTCGCCAGCGCGACGAGTCCGCGCTCCGACCCGGCTGCGTGCGCACTCATCGTTTGCGACCCCTTCCCCGACCCCGGTACGCCGCCACGACGTCGTCCGGGCGCGTCCGGCCGGTCGTCGCCAACGCCGCCAGCCCTTTCTCGCGCTCGTCGAGCAGTCTCCGCAGGTCCGCGTAGGACTCGTCGGCACGGGTGAGGTCGGCGACGAGCGTGCTGTTGCCGCGGGCGACCGTCCCGGTCGGCTCCAGGCCGTAACCCGTGCGCTCGAACAGCGACGCGAACCGGACGCCGTCGTCGGTCGTCCGCACCTCCTCGATGCTGGCGACGTGTCGGGAGTCGCCCGCAGCGCAGGTCACGAGCAGGTCGGTCGCGCCGAAGGAGGACTCCGGCACGTCGAGATCCGAGACGACCCGCTCGCGGACCGCCTGCCCTCCGTCGCCGTGGATGGTCCCGAGGACCGCACTCCCGCTCGCGCCGACGCGCATCGCCTCGTAGAGCGTCGCGGCCTCCTCCCCGCGGACCTCGCCGACGACGAGGGCACCTTCGCCGAGTCGGAGCGCGGTCCGGAGTGCCTCCGTCGGCGTCAGCGCGGCCCCGTCGTCGCTGCCCGCGTAGAGCGGCTGAACGTCGCGGCCCTGCGTCTGCAACGCGTCGACCGGCAACTCGGGGGTGTCCTCGATGGTGACCGTCCGGGTCCGCGCGGGCAGTTCCCAGAGGAGCGCGCCGAGCAGCGTCGTCTTGCCCGCGCCGCGCGCGCCAGCGACGAGACCGGCGGCGGCGCGTTCGACGGCGACAGAGAGCACCGCCGCCGCGTCGGCCGGGAGCGTGTCGTTGGCGACGAGTGCCGGAAGCGTCCACGCCTCGGCGTCGTGTCGGCGGAAGGCGAACCCGAGTCCGTCGCTGGCGGGCGCGCTCACGCCAGCGACACGGACGCTGCCAGCCTCGCCGTCGACTGCGGCGTTCTCGCCCACGTCGACCACGGCGTCGATGGTCGGCGTCGCCCGGGAGAAGGGCTTGCCGCTCGTCCGTCGGAAGCGCGAGGCGAGCGTCGCCACCCCGCCGGGCGTCAGCCGGACGTTCGTCGGGACCGTCTCGCCGTCGACGGTGACGCGGACCGGGTTCTCGGTCACGGGGGCGGTGACGAAGACGTCGGAGACGCGCGGGTCGGCGAAGGGGTCTTCGAGCACGCCGTGGCCGCGGGTGTAGGTCGCGAGTTCGCCCGCCAGCGTCTCGACCGGCTCGTCGTCGTCGGCGACGGCTCGGACCGCCCGCCCCGGTGCGCGAGTCCCGCCTTCGACGCCGCCGTGTGCCAGCCGTTCTTCGGCGGCCGCGAGCGTCCGCGTCGACCGGTCGTCGAGCGTGTGTGCGACGGGTTCGAGATGATACTCGCGGCCGTCCCCCGCGCGGTCGTAGAGTCTGACGGTCGCTCCCGTGTCGAGCGACCAGCGGTCGACGAGCGTGGCGTCCGGCGGCGTCGCGAGTCGGACGTGCGCGCGGGCGACGGTCGGACCGACGAACGGGGCGAGCGCGTGGCCGTATCTCCCGACATCCGCCTTGTCGGCGGTGTCGTCATGATCGGTGTCGGTGTCACGGTCGCTGTCGTCGTCTCCGACGCCACCGTCGTTGCCGTCGCCGTCGCCGCCGCCGACAGCGGCAGCGACCTCTGCCAGCCCCGTCTCGGCGGCGATAGTCGCCGTCGCGTCGGCCCGGCCGCGGGCGTCGTGGGCTGCCCCGAGCGGGTCACGCCGGGCGCGCTCGGCGAGCCGTTCGTCGTGGAAGGCGGCGCGTTCGACGAACCGACCGGCGGCGAGCAGGAGTGCTGCGGCTCGGTCCGCGTAGGTCCGCTCGCGGCCGCCGGAGACGCTCCGGACCACGTCGGCGTCGCGGTCTGCGAGTGCGTCGACGACGGTCGCTCGGCACTCCGGCGACGCTGCGAGGTCGCCACGGCCGGGACAGCCGTCGGCGTCGACGACGAGTTCCACCCGGTCGCCGACGGCGGTCCCCGTCGGCTCCTCGAAAGAGCAGAGACACTGACAGTCGGCCGTCGACGCGCCGTGGAAGCGGTCGGTGAGGTCGGACAGACGCGAGAGCATGGGCCGCGGTGGCCGCGGCTTCGTACTTGAAGCTGTGGTCGGACGTCCGGTGTCTCACTCTCGCGCGACGACGACGGCGACGCTCCCGTCACGACGGGTGAGCGTCAGCGTCAGTCGGTGCCGTCCGGTCTCGCGCAACACCAGCGGCCCGTCGGCGACGACGAGCGGGACATCGAGGCGGACGCGTCGCTGGCGGCCGTTGTCGAGTTCGTAGCCCACCATCGGCCGTCGACAGCCCTCACCGTCACGGCAGCCGACCCGTATCGCGTCGACGCCAGCGGCCGTCCACGACCGTGCGGGGACGGAAACCGAGAGAACCCGGCGGGCACCGGGGACCCCCGAGACCGTGGCGTCGTCGTCGTCGACCAGCGAGGTGGCAGCGGCCGAGAGCCGTGCCATCTCCCCGTCGAGGTGGGCCGCTGTCCGGTCGGCGCGGGCACTGTCGACCGCCGGGAGCGACGTGGCGAGGAGGGCGGTCGCGACGGCGACGGCGACGACGACGCGGATCACAGGACGCGCCGAAGCCGCGAGGCGAGGTCGTCGTCTTCGGTCCGTTCGGTGCTGTCGTCGTCGACTCCAGCGTCCGCGTGCCGTGTCTCGGCTGCAGGCAGGTCGAGGTCGTCGACGGTCGGCCCGTCGCTCACCTGTTCGGCGACGGCTTCGGCCGTGGCGAGCGCGGCGTCGGCTCGCCGTTCGACGTCGCGGTTGACGGCGCGGACGCCGCCGACGTAGCCGCGGACGGCCTGGACGGCGGCTTCCAGTTCCGTGAGCCGCTCGTCGACCGTCTCGGCCCGTGTTTCCAGTTCGGTAAGTCGTCGTTCGACGTCGGCGGCGTCCGAGAGGTCGTCGACCGCCGTCTCGCCGTCGGTCAGCGCGCGTTCGACCGCGTCGAGTCGCTCTGTGAGGTCGTCAGCCATGGCCGGTGGTGGCCCCGTTTTCGCAGAAAAACCTTCGCGGGGGAACGTTCAAGGGGGGACCGGCCAACGTGTCACTTATGAAGACCGTCCTGATTGGTGTCGGCCAAGCCGGCGGCAAGCTGGCGACCTCCCTCGTCGAATTCGACGACCGTATGGGATTCGACGCGATCACCGGCGCGCTGGCGATCAACAGCGCGAAGGCAGACCTCCAACCCCTCCCCCTCGAAACCGTCCTCGTCGGCCAAGACAAGGTCAACGGCCACGGCGTTGGCGGCGACAACGAACTCGGCGCGGAAGTGATGCAGTCGGACGCCCGCGAAGTCATGGGCGCGCTCGACGGCAACATTACCGCCGCGGCCGAGGCCATCGTCGTCGTCGCCGGACTCGGCGGCGGCACCGGCTCCGGCGGCGCGCCCGTCGTCGTGAAAGAACTCCAACGCGTCTACGACGTGCCCGTCTACGCGCTCGGCGTCCTCCCCGGCCGCGGCGAGGGCGCGATGTTCCAGGTCAACGCCGGACGGTCGCTCAAGACCCTGGCCCGCGAAGCCGATTCGGTGCTCCTGGTCGACAACGACGCGTGGCGTTCCTCCGGCGAGAGCATGGAAGAGGGCTACGACGCCATCAACGAGGCCATCGCCCGCCGCGTCGGCCTGCTTCTCGCCTCCGGCGAGGCCGTCGAAGGCGTCGGCGAGAGCGTCGTCGACTCCAGCGAGATCATCAACACGCTCCGTTCTGGTGGAATCGCCTCGCTGGGATACGCCAGTGCCGAAGCCGGGGAAGACGCCGCCGACAACATCAACACCGTGATGAGTACGGCCCGCCGCGCGCTCTTGACCGGGGCGAGTCTCCCCGACGCGACGACGGCCGATTCGGCACTCGTCGTCGTCGCCGCCGAGTCGGACCGTATCCCGCGGAAGGGCGTCGAACGCGCGCGCCGCTGGATCGAGGACGAGACCGGCAGTATGCAGGTCCGTGGCGGCGACTTCCCGCTCGGGAGCGAACGGATCGCGACGCTCGTTCTCCTCGGTGGTGTCGAGCGGTCGACGCGGGTCGAACAGTTCATCGAGCGCGCGAAAGAGGCGCGTGAAGAAGCGAAACAAGAGCGACAGGACCCGAACACCGCCTTCGCCAACGACGAGTTGGACTCGCTGTTCTGAGTGCTCCTCGGCTCTCTGTTTTCGACGGCAGAGCCACGGCTCCGTGAGTGACGACAGGGTGAACAGACGAGGAAAGACGGAAAAAGACGGAGCGTGAGACGAGAGAGCGGCCTTACCGCGACAGCAGACAGCCGCCGTCGAACTCCGAGCGCTGGTAGTCGACGTCCATCAGGTCGAGGATGGTCGGCGCGATGTCGAAGAGGTCCGCGTCCTCGATGGATGCCTCGGGGTCGTCGATGTAGAGCGAGGCGTTGTCGAAGCTGTGCATCCCGTTACGCGGGCCGGTGCCGAACACGTCGTCGTAGCCCTTGAAGCCGGCTTTGAGGTCGAAGCCGTGGTTCGGGATGACGACGAGGTCCGGGGCGATGTCGTCGTGGTCGCCGCGGAAGGCCTCCTCCTTCTCGACGACACGGGCGGCCACCTTGGTGCCGTCGGGACCTTCGAGGTTTTTGAGGGCCTCCTTCAGCTCGGCACGCTTGGTCTCGTACTCGCTTTTCGGCACGGAGCCGCGGGGTTCGCGGCCTTCGAGGTTGAGGTAGAAGCGGCCGGGAATGAGCGAGTAGGCCTCGGTCTCGTCGGCGATGTCGCCGAGTTCGGCGTGGTCGTCGCTCTCGTAGGAGAGCCAGCCCTCCTGCTGGAGCCAGGTGTTGAAGTGGACCTCGTAGTCCAGCGAGGTGAAGCCGTGGTCGGAGGCGACGACGAGCGTGACGTCGTCGGGGAGCATCTTGCGGATCTTCCCGATGTACTCGTCGACCTTCTTGTAGAAGTCGATGAAGGCCTGCTTGTTCGCGCCGTCGCGCTCGTAGTCCTTGAACAGGAAGTGGTTGACCCGGTCGGTCGTCATGAAGACGCCGAAGAAGAGGTCCCAGTCGTCGGCGGTGAGATACTTCTCGAACGCCTCGAAGCGTTTGTCGAGCGTCTTGTGTGCGTCGTCGACGAAGTCGGACTTGTCGTCCTTGTGGCCGAGTTTGGCGTTGACGTCGATCTTGTAGTCCATCGACTGGAGGTCGTCGCGGAACTCGTCGGGGTAGGCGGCCTTGTCGACGCCGGGCGAGAGGAAGCCCGAGACCATCCGCTGGACGTTGCGCTGCGGCGGGAACGTGACGGGCACGTTCATCACCGTCGCGTCGAGACCGGCCTCGCTCACGCGGTCCCAGAGACGCTTGGCCTGGACGTCCCGACCCATCGGGACGTAGGTGTCGTAGCTCCCGACCTCACGGTCTTGGAAGCCGTAGACGCCGGTCTCTCCGGGGTTGACGCCGGTCGTGAGGGCGGGCCAACAGGCGCTGGACTCCGGCGGAACGATGCTGTCGATGGCCCCGGCGCTGCCGTCCTCGGCGAGTGCCGCGAAGTTGGGGAACTCGTCGCGGTGCTCGTCGAGGAGGCTGAACGGCACCCCGTCGATGCCGATGAAAGCGACGCGCGGGTTGTCGTTGCCGCGCAGTCGGTCGAACAATCCCATACACTCGGGTACCCGGGAGAGGCATAAAGAAGCTTCCATAGATGCGTCTTCTGACGCTGTCTGTGACGGTCTCTCCCGACGGAACTGTTGGACGGCGACCGACTCGACTACGGCACGGACAGCGAGCCACGCGCGGCCGGAATCCGAAACGACATATCCGGTCCCGCCTAAGCCCCGACCATGGCTACAGCCAGCGTCAGGGGTCCGATGAAGGAACATCCGGCGGCCGCGACGGCGGTTCTCTCGGTCGTCGGATACGGCATCGTCATCGGCACCTTCGCCGGGCTCGTTCCTGAATCTCTGTTCCCGGATCTCTCGCTCCAGCAGGTGAACCTCCTCTCACACGCCATCGCCGCCATCAACACGACGGCGACGATTCTCTTGGTTCTCGGCTGGCGGTGGATTCGCCAAAACGAGGTGAAGAAACACGCCGCCGCGATGACCGGCTCGTTCGGTCTCATCCTCGTCTTCCTCGTGCTCTATCTCACGAAGATCGGCGGCGGCGGGACCAAGGAGATCGTAGGCGCGCCGCAGCTCGTCTACTACGCCTACCTCGCGATGCTCGCCATCCACATCATTCTCTCCATCGTCGCCGTCCCGGTGGTGCTCTACGCGCTCATCCTCGGCATCACCCACACGCCGACGGAACTCCGCCAGGAGACGCCTCACAAGAAGATCGGCCGCATCGCGGCGGGCTCGTGGATTCTGTCGCTCTCGCTCGGCGTCGTCACCTACGTCATGCTGAACTGGGTGTACGCGTACGAGTTTACCGCCTGATTCGGCGACTGAGGTCTCTCCCACGCTCCGTTCGCCTCAATAAACTATTGTAAATCGACAGCGGTTTTCAAGTGTTCTCGACAGTGCTGAGCCGACAGTCTGGCGCGTGGCTTCGCGCCGTCTCGTCGGCGCGTGACACGCACGCGAGGGATGAGCACCGCAAGGAGCGAAGCGACTGAGGAGCGCAGTCGGTTGGGGAGGGAGTGGCTGTGGCGGGCGGGACTGAAAGGGGACGCGCTGTCGGCGTCTGTGTGAGCGGAGCGAACGCAGGCCAGCGAGAGTCTGCGACTCTCGCGTGAACCCCGGTGCCTCAAGCACCGCAGGCCGGAGGCCGAGGAGCACAGAGGGAGCGCGGGAGCCGACAGTGCGTGGGCTTTCGATGTGTTCACTGTCCTAACGACTACTACACCGCGAACTTTGAAACCAAAAATACAGTCAGTCGTGCCGAAGACCGCTAGCCGATGTACCGAAGATCGTCGCCGGTCGGCACGGCCTCCTGCTGCTGTTGCATCTCCTGAATCTTGCCGACGACTTCCTCCATCTCCTCGGCGCGCTCCTCCAAGGACTCGTAGTTGAGTTCGAAGCCGACGACTTCCTCCAGTATCTCAAGCACCGCACGGGCACTCTTCGGGTCGACGAGGTAGCCGCTCGTCTCGCCCATGAGGCAGGTCGCGTCGAAGCCGCGGCGCGCGCCGAGACCGAGTACGAGACCACTGACGCCGACGACGCCGCCCGCGGGTTCGTCCTCGCGGAACTCGACGCCCGCTTCTTCGAGGTCGTCGACGAGCGCGCTATCGGTCACGGCACCGAGGACGGTGTACTCCTCGATGAGTTCGCCCGTCGGGACGCCGCCGAGCGCGTAGGCGCGCGTCGCGCCGAACTCTTCGGCGATGTCGAGGAAGGCGTCCGTGAGATGGTAGTGGCCGTCGTTCGACTGCGCCTGGTGGTCGCCCGTGAGGACGAGGAGGTCTTCCTCACCCACGTCGACCGCGTGGAACTCCGCGCAGGTCAGCGAGGCGACGCCCTCGTCGTCGATGTTGACCTGCGGCGGGAACTCGTCGGTGTAGACGCGGCGGACGAGTTCGCTGTCGAACTCTTCGAGGAGATACTCCGCGGCGAGTTTGCCGACGTGGCCGACGCCGGGCAGCCCCTCGACGAAGACGGGGTCGTCGAGGTCCGGGTCGGCGACGACGTCGATTTCGATGGATTCCATATCCGGCCAGTCGGGACGTGGCGGCTTAATAGGTTTGAAGACGAGACCCGTCGCTCGGCGTGTCGAAGAACGCGGGAAGAAAACGCGGCCTACTCGCGACGACGCTTGGCCCGCCGCCGGTACTCGCCGTAGGGGTCCTCGGGGTTGAACGGCGCGGGCGCGCTGTTCTCGGCGTCGGCACCGCACTCCGGACACGTCGCCGAGAGCGTGTACACCGGGCGGGGGTGGGCGTCGCGCCACGCCGAACAGACCCGGATGTCCGAGTGCATCGGTTATTCGTCGTCTTCCGTGCGTTCGCGGTGGTATTCGGCAGTCCCACCGACGGCCTCGATGGCCTCGCGGGCGCGCTCGGCACTCGCTTCGAGCTGCGCCTCGGCCGTCTTGTAGTCGGGTGCCTTCACCTTGATGCGGTATTCGGGCGACCCGACGTAGGCGACGGTGAGTTCAATTCCGTCGGGAATCTCACCGTTTCCTTCGGCGGCCTTCAGTGCGTCCTTGATGTCGTCGACGCCGTCGGGCGTCGGACAGCGGAGGTCGACGTAGCCGGTGACGTTGACGTAGGGCACCGAGACGTTCTCGCGGGCCGTCTGGACGACGGCCTGCTTCTCGTCCTCCTCGATGTCGACGTCTTCGAGTGCCTCCATCCCGTGGATGGCGGCCTGCTCGAATCCATCGTAGAGCGACTCGTACTCGGCGAGCAGGGCGTTGGCGACGGCTCCGTACTGCTCGTCGGAGACGTCTTCGCCGAACGCGATGGCCATCCACTTGTCGGCCTTCTGCTCGTTCTTCCAGTCCTGAATCTTCTCTTTGCGCTGGTGCTCGTTGACGTCCTTGATCGAGAGGTCGATCTGCTGGGAACTCTCGTCGATGTCGAGCACCTTTGCGACGACCGTCTGTCCCTCGCGGACGTGGTCGCGGACGTTCTTGATCCAGCCGCTCGCGACCTCGCTGATGTGCGCGAGGCCACGCTTGTTCTCGTACTCCTCGAGGTCGACGAAGACCCCGAAGTCGGCAATCTCGTCTACCTTGCCGACGACGAGGTCACCTTTGTCGGGCCAGCCACTGTACTTCATACTGGGTCCTCCAGGGGGTTACCGTGCCTCGACGGTCTCGACAACCTCACCCTCGAAGGCAGCGTTGCTGCCGGCGGGGCGAGCGAGGACGGTTCCGCAGACGGCGCAGTTGACGACCGTCGCGGCCTTGCCGAAGACGACCTGTTCGTTCTCACAGTCCTGACACTTGAGCTTGTAGAAGTTCCCTGCCATCGTTACTCCTGGAACTCCAGTCGGCCTGCGCGCCAGCCTTCGCGCATGTGGGCCTTGCCACAGTCGCTACAGCGGTATTTCAGGTGGGTTTTCTTCGTCGGCTTGTCGCCACCGGGCACCTTCGAGAACTTCCCGGCGTTCCCGATGACTTTCTTGCCGCGCTTCTGCTGACGCGCGTTCCACTTCATCCCCGTCGGACGGCCCTTTCGGACCTTCTCGACTTCGTGTTCGTGGTGTGCCTTACAATGCGGGCAGTACGTGTTGAATCGGCGAGGCATCTGCATAGATATCTACCTTACGCGAGATTTGGCGTGGGGCGTTAAAACCAGTTTGGTTTCTCCGAGGCCTCGTGGGGGAGTTTCTCACCCTCACGGACGGCACCGCCGACTCCCTCGTCGACGTCGAGCGAGCCGTCCCCGACGGCGACGGCACAGCCAACCCTCATCGAAGCCGTTAAGCGGCGACTGTGCCAACGGGCGACTATGCAGCACCTCATCGTGCACGGGGACCCCGGCATCCGCAAGGACGCCATCATCAACTACGACGACACCGAGCAGGTCTGCTTCTCTATCCAGCGACAGGGCGACTACCACGGACCCGACGAGGTCCAGCTGTGGTGCGTCATCGGGACGGAAGACGAACGCGAGGCCTTCGACAAGCGGGAGTTCGTCCCGCACTGGCTCGACGTCGACGACATCGAGGCCGACGCCCTCGACGTCATCGAGGCCTCTAGCGACATGGCCGTCTAACCGGACCTGCGACACCCCCTTTCTCACAGACCGTCGACTGGAGAGCCGTGCACAGCGTCGCAAGTCGTGTCCGCGTCGAGCAGTCGGCGTCGACCAGCCGACGTCGAACTCGCCGTTCCGGCGAGTGGCCCAGGTCCTACCGGCAGTGGTCGTCGGAGCCGACCCGACCCAGCCTGACCGGAGCCGACCCGGCCTGACTGGAGTCGACCCGACTCGACCTGACCGAAGCCGACTCCACCTGCCGAAGCCGACTCCACCTGACCTACCCGCGCAGTCGCTCGGCGATCAGTCGGTCGACGTTGTAGAGGAGGACCGCGACGGAGAGCAGCGTCGTCGCGAGGAAGACGACGAGCTGTGGCGGGCCAGACGTGAAACTTCCGAGTGCTGCCCCGCCGAAGCCGACGAGCGTCAACTCGACCCACGTGACGAGAATCCGTGACAGCGGGAGCCGCCCGAGGAGACTCTCCGAACTACCGTCACCCTCGCCAACTCCTGCTCGTTCGGCCGTCTCGTCGGCTATCGGTTCTGTCGCCTCCATCCTTTCCGTTTCTTCCGTCGCTTCCGTTTCCTCCATCGGTTGTTCTGTCTCTTGCATGGTAGTCAGTAGGAGTCCGTCGACTGGACCGGACCGCTGAACGTGTTGTACAACACCGCGAAGTACGTCGCGATGAGCGGCAGCAACAGCGCGGCCGCGACCGACATGAGGTTAAGCGGGAGCGTCGACACGATGCTCTCGCCGAGCGAGAGGTCAGTCGCCGGGTCGGTAAGCGGGAACAGCAGGAGCGCGACCACCGTGACGAGTCCGTAGGTCAGCACCGCGCTCACGGCGAGTGCGAGGAGGTCTCGGTCCGCGCGGAGTGCCCAGACGTAGCCCCCGGCGAGGACGACGGTCGCGACGACGAGCGCGAGGACGGGTGCGGTCAACAGCCCCGTCTGTAGTCTCGCGGCGGCGAGCGCGAGTGCCACGAGCGAGACGACGACGGCGACGAGGTAGCCGACCACGGCGAGTTCGCCGTACCGACGGAGGTCCGCTCTGAGCGTCCCGCGCGTCTTCACTCGAAGGAAGGCGGTCCCCGAGACCACGGTCAGCGCGACGACGGCGGCTCCGACGGTGAACGCTGGGAGCGTGAGCGTCCGCGGGCTGCCGGTCAGCCAGTTGGCGACGAACATCCCGAGCAGGAACGGGGCGGCGATGCTGCCGACCACGAACGACCGGCCCCACCACCGCTGCCACCGCTCGTCGTGGCGTTGTTCGTACATCTCCGGAGCCAACCCGCGGAGGATGAGCGCGCCGAGGATACCGAACATCAGCAGGTAGTGGCGACTGAACAGGTTCGCGTAGACGGCCGGGAAGGCGGCGAACAGCGCGCCGCCGAAGACGACCAGCCAGACCTCGTTGCCGTCCCAGAACGGCCCGATGGCGGCCAGAATCGTCTCGCGCTCCTCGTCGTCGTCGCGGGTCGCGAACAGCGCTCCGGCCCCGAAGTCGAAGCCGTCGAGGAACAGGAACGTCCCGAGGATCGCGAACACGAGCGCGAACCAGAGTTCCGGCAGCGGCAGCCCGAACAGCGGCTCACTCGCTAACGTGGCCACGTCAGTCATCGACGGACACCCCGCCTTCCTGCTCGGGGGTCGGCACCCGAGTGGTCCGCAGTTCGTCGGCAGCCGGCGGCCCGCCGCGGATGATGCGGGTGACGACGTAGGTGTAGAGCGCGAGCAGTCCGAAATAGACGACTGCGAAGCCGACGAGCGTCAGCGTCGCTTCCGCGCCGGTCAGCCCCGGTGAGACGCCCTCACTCGTGAGGAGGACGCCCTGGACGACCCACGGCTGGCGGCCGACCTCGGTCACGATCCAGCCGAGTTCGACCGCGAGGATGCCGAGCACCGACGAGGCCATGAGTGCTTTGTGGAGCAGGTCGTCGTCGAACAGTTCGCCGCGCCACCAGCGGTACGCACCCCAGAACGCGAGAAGGATGAACCAAAAGCCCATCCCGACCATCGCGCGGAACGCCCAGAAGACGATGGCGACGGGGGGTGCCTCCGTCTCGAACGTGTCCAACCCGCGTATCGTCGCCTGCGCGTCACCCCCGCTGGCGAGCCACGAGGCACCGCCGGGGATGCCGATACCGAACAGCTGCTTGGCGCGTGGGTCGGTGATGTCCGCGAGACTCGTCGGGAACGCGATGAGATATTCGGGGACGTACGAGTCGGTCTCCCAGACCGCCTCCATCGCGGCGAACTTCTGCGGCTGCGTCTCGTAGACGTGGCGGGCGTAGAGGTCGCCGTGGACGACCTGCAACGGCGCGGTGATGAGGAGCGCGACGAGCGCGATCTTCAACGTCGTCTCCCAGAAGGAGATCTCTTCGACGGGATAGCCCCAGACGTGGTGGCGGAAGACGTGGTACGCCGCTACCCCCGCCATGAACAGCGCGACGGACTCGACGGCCGCGTTCTGCATATGGACGAACATATACGGGAACCGCGGGTTCGCATACGCCGCGATCGGGTCCGTGAGGAGAACGATGGTTTGGCCGCCCTTCTGGGCGAGTTCGAACCCCTGCGGGGTCTGCATCCACGAGTTGGCGATCAGAATCCAGACGGCCGACAGCCACGTCCCGGCGGCGACGGCGACGCTCGACACGAAGTACAGCCGGTCGGAGACGCGCTCGCGGCCGAACACGAAGATGCCGAGGAACGTCGCCTCCAACATGAACGCCATCATCCCCTCGGTCGCCAGCGGACCGCCGAACAGCTCGCCAGCGAACGCCGAGAACGCGGCGAAGTTGGTCCCGAACTCGAATTCGAGGACGATGCCCGTGACGGTGCCGACGACGAAACTCACCGCGAATATCTTCGTCCAGAACCGCCTGAGCTGTTCGTACACCGGGGCACCGCCCCGAATCTCCTTCCACGTGAAGTAGACGAGAAAGGGCGCAAGCCCCATGCTCATCACGGGGAAGATGATGTGCACGATGGTCGTGAGCGCGAACTGCAACCGACTTGCGATGACTGGGTCAACCATGGATGTAGTGGGGGCGAACGAACGAGCACGGCGTCTCGACCGACGCTCGTCCGGATAGACGGCCGTCTCACCGTGAGGGTCCCCACCGATTGGTGATAAAAACACGACGTGGCGGCCACCGACTGAGAACCGTCGACAGGGTTATCACGAACCGCAAAAGGTGCCGCGCTCGCCGCGGTCACGCACCGCCGACGCGGTAGACCGTCACTTCCTCCGTCTCGTAGGCGACCGTCAGGCCGTCCATCTCCGTGACGGCCAAGGAGTCACCGTAGCGAGCGCGTTCGGCCGGACCGACCCAGACGTAGTCCACCCCGTGGTCGTCGACGAGCGTCTGGAAGTCAGCTTCCGAGCCGGTGTAGGCGGCGTCGACGACGCGGACGCGGCCGTAGTAGGCTTCGGGACCGCGGTAGCCGACTTCGTGCGCCCAGCCCGCCACCGTGGGCACGCCGGTCAGACTGGCCGCCGGACTCGAATCCCAGCGGTACATCCCGGGCGGATACGGATACGACCCGCTCGTCGCGCCGGGGTAGTTGCTCGCGGCGGGTGCGGAGATGATGACCGTCTCCGCGTCGGCCTGTCGGTCGAGCCACCGGATCGCCTCGGCCTCCTCGGGATGCTGCTGGTCGGCGAACGCCGTCGCGTCCAGCGTCGACCCCGACTGCGTGCCGAAATGTTGGCCGAGCGCGAGCCCGCCGTAAATCGACGTCGAAGCGACGAGGAAGAGCACGACGGCGACGCCGACGGTCGAGCGAACCGCCCGCGGGCGGAGCGTCGGTGTCGACAGCGGCGAGCCGCGGACCAGCCCCGGCAACACCGCCCCCATCGCCGTCGCCCAGAGCACCCAGACCTGCATGTAGGTCTTGAACACGGTGTTCATCCGGCCCGGCCCGGCCTGCTCCTTGACGTAGAGCAGTTCGACGAGGAGGACCAGCCCGGCACCGGCGACGACGAGCACCGTCTCGTAGCCGACGTCTCGGTCCATCCGGAGGGCGAGCCAGCCGAAGATCAGGAGGGGGACGACGAGTGCGAACACGGCGAGGTTCTGGCCGACGGCGACGGCCGTCACGACCGCCAGAGCGACGAGCAACAGCAGTCGGTCGTCGACGTCGACGCGTCGGTAAAGATAGACCGCAAACGCGAGAAGGAACGCCCCGTGGACGAGCGCGAGCCCGCCGAGCGTGCTCCGCATCGCGGGTTCGAGCAGTGCGACTTCGCGACTCGCCCCCGCCGCGAGCAGGAAGGGAAGGCTGAGGAGCACGCCGAGTCCGCCCGCGAGTCCCGTCACGGCGAGCGCGCCGCCCGTCCGCGCGAGTTCTGTGCCGACCCAGGAGCCGTCGAGTCGGGTCGAGACCCGTGTCGCGAGCCGGGGCGAGACGAGCGAGAGGGGGTCAGACGGGGCGAACGTCACGGCGAGAAAGAGCAGCCCGAAGACGGAGGGGAAGCTCCAGGTGTCGGTGTAGACCTGGAGGCTGCCGACGACCGGAACGGCAAGAAAGACGAGCGCGAGTCGGCGGCGACGCTCCCCCTCGGGCGTCCGGAAGTAGCTGTAGCCGAGCGCGGCCGCGAGGAGGAGAAAGACCGTCCCCATCATGTGGGCGTGGAGGTCGCCGTTGAGCCACGAAAAGAGGGGAAACTCGTTGATGGTCCCCGGGATGACGCGGCTGGCCGACCAGTAGCTGAACGAGTCGGTCCCGGCGAGAATCTCTCCGGCGTCCAACTGCGGTGACTGGTCGGCGACGAACTGCGCCAGCTGCGTGCGGTAGGGTTCGGGTGCCCAGACCAACACGAGTCGCGCGGGCGTCGAGAGGTTGCTCGCGAAGCCGACGAAGAAGGCTCCGAAGCCGCCGGCGACGAGACGGGCGCGGCGGCTCCCACCCGAGCGACCCGTGCTGTCGCCATCGTTACTCTCTCTACCGTCGCTGCCGCCGCCGTCGCCAGCCGCGACTCCGCTCCGAACCGCATAGATCGACCCGGCGAGGTCGAAGACGGCGGTCACGAGCATCGCGTAGAAGCCCGCGAGCGAGAGGTTGTAGCCGAACGCCGGGGCGACCCCCGAGAGCTTCATCACGAGCGCGGTGAGGAGATGGCCGCCGTAGTAGTAGCGCACCGGCTCGCCCGCGAACCACATATCTTCCGGCGGCAGCACGGGCGACCGCATCAAGGATTTGAGTAGGCCGAAGTCGAGGAACTTCTCGCCGCCGCCGGCGTGGACCGCGGGGTCGACGAGCCGAACCGCGATCAGAAAGCCGAAGGCGACGAGGAAGACCGCGGCCGTGTCGACGACGACGGCCCGCTCGATACCGAGGTCGTCGGCGAGTTCGAGCCGTCGCTCGCGGAGGGCGTCGCGGTCGAGACCGGCCAGTGCCGACAGCGCGAGGAGGACGAGCAGACCGGCGGCGGGCGCGACGATGCCGAAGGAGACGTGGCCGACCCAGTAGCCGACAGTCGTGAGGACGACGAGCGCGACCGGCAGCGCGAAGCCCGCACCGCGGGTCGGCAGCGGCCGAAACAGCCGGGCGGCGAGAGGGAGACCGGCCGCCGCCAAGAGCGTGTAGGTCAGAAGCCAGAAGACGAGGGGGACGAGTTCCATCTACCGGATGTGACGCACGGACGGAGGTATACGCTTTTTGGGTCACCGTGACGCGGCGGCGACGCTCTGGCCGTCGTCGACGGACTCGGCGTCGAACCCGAAGTCGCACGCTTTTTTACTGCGTGCGCGGAAGCGGGCCACATGACCCGGACTGTCGGGGTCGTCATCCCCGCCTACCGCCCGAACGTCGCCCTCCTGAGCGACTACGTTCGGGCACTGCAGGCACGGCTCGATCCCGACCTCGTCCGTATCGAGCTCGACGCGGCCGGACCCGAGACGGTCGAGGCCGTCTCACAACTCCCAGTTGAGGTCAACGTCGCCGCCGCCCGCCGCGGGAAGGGGACCGCCATCACCGCCGGATTCGAGGCACTCGACACCGACGTCCTCGTCTTCGTCGACGCCGACGGCAGCACGCCCGCCGAGAGCGTCGCCGACGTGCTCGCCCCGGTCCTCGACGGCGACGCGGATCTCTCGGTCGGCTCGCGCCGCCACCCCGACGCGACCATCGCGTCGCATCAGACCTTCGCCCGTCGCCGACTCGGTGACGGCTTCGCGTGGCTCGCCCGGCAGCTACTCGACGCCAAGCTCTACGACTATCAGTGCGGCGCGAAGGCGATGACACGCGAGACGTGGCAGTCCGTCCGGGGACACCTCTACGAGCCGGGGTTCGCGTGGGACATCGAACTCGTCGCCGTCGCCGCCGCACTCGGCGCGCGGCTCGCCGAAGTCCCCGTCGTCTGGGAGGACCAGCCCGGCTCGACGGTCTCGCCCGTCCGGACGTCGCTCCGACTCGCCCGCGGGCTTCTCACCTCGCGACACCGTGCGAAGCTGCTGGCCGACGACAGCCTTCATCACCTGCTGGAGGCCAAGCGCGACGGACCCCCCTCGTTGCTCGACCGGCTCGCAGCGGAGGCGCGCGATGAGTAACGGGGGGACGGTCGACGAACTCGCCTCGACCGTCCGCTTCGGCAAGTTCGTCTCCGTCGGAGCCGTCGGCGCGGTCTTCGACCTCACCGTGAGCGCGGTTCTGACCGTCTTCTTCGGCGTTCTCGCGGAGTACGCTAAACTCGTCGGCGCGGAGGTCGCCATCGTCGTGATGTTCTTCATCAACGACAACTGGACGTTCGCGGGAGAGGGTGCGACGAGTCGCGGCCACACGCTCCGACGGCTGCTGAAGTCGAATCTCGTCCGTTCCGGTGGGTTGGCCGTCCAGTTCTTCATCGTGCGCGGGCTTCGCCTGCTCGATCTCTCTTTCGTCGTCGCTGGCTTCGACCTCTGGACGGTGCTCCCGTTCCCCATCGCTATCGGCGCGTCGATGTTCTTCAACTACGTCGCCGAGAGCCTCTTCACGTGGCGTGTCGGCGACCAGTAATCGCGCCGAAAACTCACATACGGCGGTCGAATCACAATCCTTAACAGGCAGACGCGACTTGCTTCAGGTAGCGGGATGGGATAGCCAGGAGATTCCGCCGGGCTCATAACCCGGAGATCGGTAGTTCAAATCTACTTCCCGCTATTTTCCAGAAACCAACCTTCGAGCGGCGCGTCTCGTCGCGCCGCGAACGAGCGGTTTCTGTGAAAATGAGACGAGGAGATTTGAACGAGAGAACGAGCGACCGGAGGGAGCGACGTTCGCGTAGCTCAAATCTACTTCCCGCCACTTCTCTGCGACAGCTATCGACCCAGCCACCCGCCGAGCGTTCGCTGTGTCACGAGACGGTTTCAACCGAACTGTCGCTGGTCGACCACCCGAAGCGTAAGCTCGCAACGTTCGAGCAGTTCGCCGATCAGAACTCCATGTTCGACTTCGAGGAGAGGTCCGCGGGGTCCGACTTGGGCGCGCCCGCCCCGACGAACGCGTAGTCGTCGTCGGTCAGGTAGACCGCGCCGTCGTCGACGGCGATGTCGAGACCGTTGAGATACGCGCCTTCACACGGGCCGAAGGTGCAGAGTCCCGACTCGCAGTCGAAGTACGCGCCGTGGTTGGCGCAGACGACCTCGCCGTCGCGCATGGGCGCGCCCGACCCTTTGTCGAGTTTGATGTGCGTGTAGTGCTGACAGTAGTTGAGCCACGCGGCGACGTCGCCGTCGGTGTGGACGAGAATCGCCTCGCGGTCCTCCTGGGTCTCGGTCTCGTTGACGGTGAAGAGGAACGTGCTCTCGTCGGGAATCTCGTCGACCGACGCGATTCGACGGTCTGAATCCATTGTCGACCCGTACTGTCTCGGCTGATTTAGGTCTGTAGTTTGCGGCCCGCTGTGCCTGACGCCCGGACGTGTCACGTCGACAGCACGTTCACACGGACTGTCGGGATGAGGCTGAACAACCGCTATGGACGTTCCCAGCGAACGTACGGTATGTTCCGCGTATTAGTTCCTATCGACAGCGACACCGACCGGTCGCTCCGGCAGACCGCGTTCGTCGCGTCGCTCCCGCACGCCACCGAGGACGTCGAGGCGACGCTCGTCCACGTCTTCACCGACGAGGAGACGGCCGCGAAGACCAGTGTCGACCAAGTCACCGCGGGCCGACGGTGTCACGAGTTCTTCACCGAGCGTGACATCGCCGTCCGCACCGAGTCGCGCTTCGGTGACCCGGCGACCGAAATCCTCCACGCCGCCGACGATATCGACGCCGACCTCGTCGTACTGGGGGGTCGCAAACTGTCGCCGCTGGGGTCGCTGCTGTTCGGGAGCGTCAGCCAGGCGGTGACGCTGGATTCGAATCGGCCGGTCGCGATCGCCGGCGGGGCGACGGGACCGATGGCGGAGATTCCAGTGAGCGAGGAGACCGACGTCGGTGACGGTGCCGCCGAGTCGGGGGAGACGTCCGCCTGACCGGACGACGCCGAGCCAGCCGTAGCAGGACGACCGAGTCAGTCGTAGAGCGACTCGACGCGTTCGTCGTAGAGCTTCGAGAGCAGTGTCGTCACCGGCCCGCCCTCGGTGTCGAGACCGTCGACCGTCTCGACCGGCCGGACTTCCCACGTCGTGTTGGTGAGAAAGACCTCGTCGGCGGTGCGGACGTCGTCGAGTGTGTACGCCCCCTCGTCGACCGGGATGCCCTCCGAGCGGGCGAGATCGATAACGACGTCGCGGGTGATGCCGGGCAGGACCGGCCCGTCGAGACTCGGCGTCTTGAGCGACTGGCCGTCGACGAAAAAGAGGTTGCTCGTCGCGCCCTCCGCAAGATGGCCGTCGGCGTCGAGCATGAGTGCCTCGTCGGCACCCGTCGCCCGGAGTTCGAGCCGGGCGAGGATGCCGTTGAGATAGTTGTGGGTTTTCGCCTTCGATGGAATCGCCCGGTCGGCGACACGCTGGGTCCGGACGGCCTGGAGCGTCGCCGGACCGTCCCAGACGGGGGTGCTGTTGCGGCCGCCACGGGGGAGTCCCTTCACGATGACGACGACCGTCGGGTCGACCTCCTCGCTCGGCGTGAGCTTGCCGGGCTGGACGCCCCGCGTCACCGACAGCCGGACGTAGGCCTCTCGCAGGTCGTTCGCAGCGAGCGTCTCGTCGATACGGCTCCGGAGGTCCGCATCCGACAGGCCGTGGTCTAACTGGAGCACCTCACAGGTCTCCCGAAGGCGGTCAGCGTGAGCCTCCCACTCGAACACTTCGCCGCCATAGGCGCGGAGCGTCTCGAAGGCCGCGTCGCCGTAGAGAAAGCCGCGGTCGCGGACGTTCACCGTCGCCTCGTCGGCGTCGACCAACTCGCCGTCGACGTGGTACTTCATCGTTCTCCGTCGGCCCGGCGGGACCAAAGAACTGCCCGTTTGCTCCCGCTCCGTCCGCCGAGCGAACCCGTTTTAGCCCTCCCGTCGTTCGCTTCACCCATGCCAACCATCCAGTGCGACCCCGACGAGGCGCGCGAGACGCTTCGGGAGGCGGGGGTCGAGGTGCAGCCGGGCAACACCGACCACGAGGCGTGGCGGGCCGAGCGCGGCGGCGCCGTCGCCGTCGCCTACGCCGACAAGGTCATCGTGCAGGGGTCGTCGCCGACGGACCTCACGCTCCTGTTGCAGGACGGCGGGGCGACCCGTGGACACGTCTACTTCGACGGGGCGAGCCGGGGGAACCCCGGTCCCGCCTCCGTCGGCTGGGCCATCGTCACCAGCGACGGCATCGTCGCCGAAGGCTCCGAGCGCATCGGCCGGACGACCAACAACCGTGCCGAGTACGAGGCACTCGTCCGGGCGTTGGAGGCGGCACAGGAGTACGGGCTGAAGGAGGTCGACGTCCGTGGCGACTCTCAGCTCATCGTCAAGCAGGTCCGTGGAGAGTGGAACACGAACGACCCCGGCCTGCGGGAGAAGCGCGTGGCGGTGCGTGAACTGCTGGAGGGGTTCGACCGCTGGTCGCTCGCGCACGTTCCGCGAGAGATAAACGACCGCGCCGACAAACTGGCGAACGAGGCACTCGACAATGGCTGATACGGCTGATACGGCTGACGCGGCTGAGACGGCAGAACTCCCCGAGGACGCCGTCAACGAGGCGGAGCGACTGACACGGCTGGCTCGCGAGGCAATCGACGGTCAGGAGGAAGCGGCCTACGAGCGACACCGCGCCGAGCTACTCGGCGAGCACGGCTTCACCGCCAGAATCCGCGAGGAGGACGACGTGCTCGTGCTCCACCCCGACGAGTGGGTCGAAGACGGCGTCATCCGGGTCGAGCGCATCGACGACACCGACCGCGCCGTCGAAATCCCGCTGTCGGGGGCGGGCGACGAAACCGACTGGGGGGTAGTCGAGGAGCACAACGCCGCCCTGGTCGAAGCGGTTGCCGAGGAACACGGCGCGCTCCACGCCGCCAACTGCCGAGCGTTCGCGGACTTCATGGGCAACCACTACGTCCGGCGGGTCGAGGACGCGACCGGGGAGATGGTCGAGACGTTCCTGACCGACTACTATCCGCGAAACGCGTGGCCGAGCGAGAGACAACAGGACGTGATCGAGCAGTCGCTCGAGACGTTGTTCGAAGCGGCCGACGCGGACGTGCCCGGAAGCCCGCGCCGAACGTAAGGAGGTCGATTTAGAGTCGGTCGTCGATGAGTTCCGAGACTTCGCCACCGCGGGTCTCGTCGGTGACGAACTTCGAGAGCATCCAGTCGAGACGGTCGAGAACGGCGTCGTGGCCCTTCTCCGTCAGCTCGTACTGGTTCGTCCGTTTGTCGAGTTCGCTCTTCTCGACGAGGTCCATCTCGACGAGGTCGTCGAGGTTGGGGTAGAGACGCCCGTGGTTGACTTCCGTGCCGTAGTAGGACTCGAGATTGCGCTTGATTGCGAGCCCGTACATCGGCTCTTCGGAGAGGATGACGAGGATATTCTGTTGGAACGCGGTAAGGTCGCGTACGATGCCAGCTTCGTCGTCTACTGTTTGTGCCTCTGACATAGCTATTGAGATGTCACCATGCTATTTAACGCTTCTCAACTTTTCGCTCGTTTCCGGTATACGGCCCGATTTCGGCACTCTCCCGGTGTATTAAACGAACCGAGATGGTCGCCGTCACGGGGTGTCCGCGAACCGCACTGTCGACGCAGTCGGGTCGGCCAGCGACGTGCCGGCCTTCTCGAGATGCACGCAGTGGATGCTGTTGAGAGTCGCAGGAGAATATCGAGGGTACCACAGAAAGAACCTTTTGGATTCGACGATTCGGGGCTATCCCGAAAACACTTTGCGTCGTTTCGGAGAAAGGAGAACGCATGACGAACCTCTGGGAAGACCTGGAAACCGGCCCGAACGCGCCGGAGACCATCTACGCTGTCGTCGAGTGCCTCAAAGGTGAGCGCAACAAGTACGAGTACGACAAGGACATCCCCGGTGTCGTCCTCGACCGAGTGCTCCACAGCAACGTCCACTACCCGTCGGACTACGGCTTCATCCCGCAGTCGTACTACGACGACGAGGACCCCTTCGACGTGCTCGTCCTCGTCGAGGACCAGACCTTCCCCGGCTGTGTCATCGAGGCCCGCCCCGTCGCCCTGATGAAGATGGACGACGACGGCGAACAGGACGACAAGGTCATCGCTGTCCCGACCGAGGACCCGCGGTTCGACCACATCGAGGACCTCGACGATATCCCCCAACAGCAGCTCGACGAGATCGACGAGTTCTTCGCGACCTACAAGAACCTCGAAGAGGGCAAGGAAGTCGAGACGCTGGGCTGGGAGGACAAGCAGGCGGCGATGGACGCCATCGAGCACGCCCAGGACCTCTACGAAGAGCACTTCGGCTGAGCGGCCACAGACACTCCGTTTTCTCTCGACGCAGCCGTCGACAGCGGTGAGTCCGTCCGGCGCACGGACGCACTCGCGCGTGTGAACCACGTGGCCACGACCATGTGAACCGCCATACCGGAGCCAAACCCCTTTTACCGGCTGGCCACTACCCTGCGGTAATGGCCGAATGCGACCAGTGTGGCCGGTACGAGAACCTTCCGTACCAGTGCCGACGCTGTGGGCAGACGTTCTGTGCGGAGCATCGCCTCCCGGAGAACCACTCCTGTCCGGGGTTGAACGAGTGGAACGACCCGAGCGGCGTCTTCGACAGCGGCTTCGACGACAGCGTGAACAAGGAGGGCCGCGCGAAGGGTGCCGTCAAGCGGGTGACGGGCACGGGCGGCTTCTTCGGCTACTTCCGGGGCAACATGACCTACCTCTTCCTCGGGCTGATGTGGATCACGTTCCTCCTGCAGTATCTCGTCTTCCCGCAACTGCTCGGCGTCGGCAGGAACACCGAACTCTGGGCCTCGCTGTTCGTCCTGCGGCCGGGCAACATCACCTACGTCTGGACGTGGTTCACCTCCGTCTTCGCGCACGGCAGCTTCCAGCACATCGCGTTCAACAGCATCGCGCTGTACTTCTTCGGTCCGGCCGTCGAACAGCGACTCCGCTCACGGAAGTTCGCCGCGCTGTTCCTCGGTGCGGGTATCCTCGCCGGACTCGCACAGATCGGTACCGGGCTCGTCCTCGGCGGAACTGCGGGAGTCCTCGGAGCCAGCGGTGCCATCATGGGTGTCATGGGCGTGCTGACCGTCCTGAACCCGAATCTGAAGGTGTATCTCTACTTCATCATCCCGATGCCGCTGTGGGTGCTCACCTTCGGCTTCGCCCTCCTGAGCCTCGTCGCCGGCTTCGGCAGCCTGAACGGCGGCGGCTTCCTCGGCGGCAACGTCGCGCACATCGCCCATCTCGCCGGACTCGTCATCGGGCTGGCGTACGGGAGCCAGATCAAGGGCAACCAGCGGGCACCGCAGTCGCTCCGCTTCGGTGGCGGTGGCGGTCCTGGTGGTCCCGGTCGCGGCCGGTTCTGATGCGGCCGACCCGTCCCGAGTTCGTCCCCGACCCGTCGCTGTCGCGTGCGGAGATGGAATCGCTCCAGCGCGAGGTCGCCGCCGCCGCCGACTTCTCCGACGACCTCTCCTTCGAGCCTGCGAGCGTCTCGCTCGCCACCGAGTCACTCGTCCCCGCCGACGACCGCCCGCTCGTCGCGGGCGTCGACCAGGCGTTCCTCGACGACCACGCGGTGAGCGCGGTCGTCGTCCTCCGCGGCGGCGAAGTGGTCGAACGCGCCCACGCCGTCTCGGAGCTGTCGATTCCGTACATTCCCGGCCTGCTCTCGTTCCGCGAGGGTGGCCCGATTCTGGATGCTGTCGCCGAGTTGGACTGCGAACCGGATCTCTTCGTCTTCGATGGCAGTGGCCGCATCCACTTCCGACAGGCTGGGCTGGCGACCCACATGGGCGTCGTCCTCGACACGCCCGCCATCGGCGTCGCCAAGAGCCTGCTCTGTGGTGAACCACGAGAGTCGGTCGACGAGCGGCCCGAAGGCTGGCAGACGCCGGTCGTCGCGGCCGACGGAGTAGAGCCGCGTGCGGGAGTCGACGGCGACGGATTCGCCGAGACGGTCGTCGGCTACGCCTACCAGTCGCGGCAGTATCCGAACTCGATGAAGATCAATCCCCTCTACGTCAGCCCCGGCCACCGCGTCTCGGCGGAGACGACGGTCGAGCTCGTGGCGCGGCTCGGCGGCGAGTACAAACTGCCCGAGCCGACGCGACTCGCCGACAGCTACGCCGACGAGGTCAAGAGGGACTATTAACTCCCCTCGCTCCGTCTCGCCGGTGTGAAACCCGACACCGTCCTGATTACGGGCTGTTCGTCCGGTATCGGCCGCGCGACGGCGCGGGCCTTCCTCGCCGAAGACTGGAAGGTCTACGCGACCGCTCGCAACCCCGCAGACATCGAGCAACTGGGAGAGGAGGGCTGCCAGATCGCCACCCTCGACGTCACCGACCAGGGCGACGTCGACCGCGTCGTCGACCGCATCATCGACGAGGAGGGCCACATCCAGTGTCTCGTCAACAACGCTGGCTTCGGCCAGATGGGTCCCATCGAAGACGTGCCCACCGAACAGGTCCACCGCCAGTTCGACGTCAACGTCTACGGTCCCCACCGGCTCATCCGCGCCGTCCTCCCCCATATGCGCCGTCAGGAGGACGGCACCATCGTCAACGTCTCCAGCGTCATCGGCCGCGTCTCCCCGCCCGGCATGGGCGTCTACGCCGGCTCGAAGTTCGCCATTGAGGCGATGACCGACTCGCTCCGCAACGAGGTCGACGAGTACGGCATCAACGCGGTACTCATCGAACCCGGCCCGGTCGACACGAAGTTCTCCGCCCGCGCACAGAAGGAAGTCGACGGCGAGGACGGCAGCGAAGTCGAAGGCGTCGAACGCTCCGGTGCCTACGAGTCCTTCTACAAGGTCTTCTCGGACACGCAGGCGATGGGCGGCGGCGGGCCCGGCTCCGTCGCTCCCGAGCGCGTCGCCGAGGACATCGTCAACGCCGCGAGCGCGACGAAACCTGCCGCTCGCTACCCGGTCGGCACGCTCGCAAAAGTCGGTGTGCTCGCCCGGTTCATCCCGGACGGCCCGCGCGACAAGCTGTTCGGCCTGATGGACAAGCTGAGCTAATCAGTCCAGACAGGCGGCGACCACGCGGAGTGCCGCTTCTCCCTGCACCTCGTCGGCGAGCAGCGGCACGCGTTTGACGTCCCGTCCCCGGAACAGCTCCATCGACTGTTTCAGCGCGTCCTGTTGGACCTGCCACCGCCGCTGGCAGAACTCACACTCGTCGAGGTTCGGCGCGACGACCCACTCGGGGTCGACGTCGGCGACGTCACCCACGTCCTCCATCACGCGGTTGACCACGAGCGTCTGGACCGGGATGTCGAACTCCCCGAGTCGCGAGACGAGCCGCTCGGACTCGACGACGCTCATCTCTTCGGGAATCATGACGACCCGGAAGTCGGTCTGCTGGGGGTCCTGGAGGACGGCGCGGAGCCGCTCGATACGCTCCTGTAGTTCGTCGAGGTCGCCCATGCCACCCGCCTGGTCGTCGCCGCCGCCGAACATTCCCTTCACGCCCTCCATCATCCCGCCGAACTGCTGGCGGAGCTTCATCATCTTGCCGACCATCGAGTCCATGACCTCCGGTAGCTGCAGGAGTCGGAGGGTGTGGCCCGTCGGTGCGGTGTCGACGACGACGCGGTCGAACCGCGGGTCGTCGAGATATTCGAGCAGTTGGCGCATCGCGGCGGCCTCGTCCGCGCCGGGCATCGTCCCGCCGAGCAGCGGATCCATCGCGCCGTCCTCGCCCATCATCTCGCCGAGTTGGCCCATGCCGCCGAGCGGATTGTCGCCGCCAGCCGGTCCCGCGTTCCCGTCGGCATCCGGGCCGCCCGGCCCACCCTGGCCGAACATCCCCTCCTCCATCGCCTCGTCGGGGTCGATTTCGGCGGCGTAGAGCGGCATATCATCGCGGATCTGCGTCGGCCGCGGCGGAATCGGTGCTTCGAGCGTGTCCGACAGCGAGTGGGCGGGGTCGGTGGAGACGACGAGCGTCGAGACGCCACCGGCCGCACTGGCCAGCGCCGTCGCCGCGGCCATCGTCGTCTTGCCGACGCCGCCCTTCCCGCCGTAGAGGACGTACTCGGGCGCGTCGACGCCTTCGGGGAGATGCTCTCGCTCCGTCGCCTGTCTCTCGATGTCGGACGGGGTCTCGTCTGCGTGGTCTCTCGACTCGGCTTCCTCGCCCTCGACCGAATCGACGGCTTCGACGTCGATGCGTGACATGGGTGGACGTGCACGCCGACGACTTGTGTACTTCTCGGTCCGCGAACTGTGAGGAGAGCTAGATGAATCAGAAGTAGTCCGCCAGCCGCGCCGCCGCCTCCTCGGCCCGCGGGGTCACGAGCGCGAAGCGGATCCACTCGTCGCGGGCCGTCCCGAACGCCTCGCCGGGCATCCCGGCGACGCCCGCCTCGTCGATGAGCGTGTAGACGTTGTCGAGCGTGCCGGGGAAGTCATCGAAGCGTGCCAGCACGTAGAACGCGCCGTCCGGGCGGGAGTATTCAGCTCCCGCGGCGTCGAGCGCGTCGGTGAAGGCGTCGATCCGCTCGCGGAGCATCGCCCGCGTCTCCTCGTAGTAGTCGGCGTCCGTGTTCCGCAGGGCGTGGAGGACGGCCTGTTGGGCCGGGCGGCTGCCGGTGACGTTGACGAGCATATGGCGGGTCTTCGCGGCCTTCACGTGTGAGTCGGGGAAGACCGCGTAGCCGACGCGGTAGCCCGTGATGGCCATCGACTTCGAGTAGGAGGTGACGACGACGCGGTGCTCGGAGTCGATGGTGAGCGCGCTCTCGAAGCGACCCGAGAAGTCGAAGTGGTCGTAGACCTCGTCGGCGACGAGGAGCGCGTCGTGTTCCTCGGCGATGGCGACGAGTTCCTCCATCGTCTCGCGGCCGTAGACCGCGCCGGTCGGGTTGTTCGGCGTGTTGACGACGATGCAGGCGGTGTCGTCGCTGGCGACGTCGCGGACCTTCGCGGGGTCGAGCGAGCCGTCGCGTTCGGTCGGGACGAACCGCGCCTCGCCGTCGAGCATCGTCGTCTTGCCGGGGTAGTACGGATAGACGGGGTCGGTCAGGATGATCTCGTCGCCGGCGTCGCGCTCCATCGCACGGGCCATCGCGAGATAGTTGGCCTCACCCGCGCCGTTGGTGACGACGACCTGGTCGACCGAGACGTTCCGACGCTCGGCGATCTCCTCGCGAAGCTCGCGGAGACCCTCGCTCGGCGGATACTGGAAGTCCTCGATGTCGGCGTCGGCGTACTCGTGCAGGCCGTCGCGGAGGGCCTGCGGCGGCTCCCAGTCGGGGTTGCCGCTGACCATGTCGACGACGTCGCGGTCGGCGTTGGCCGCGTACTGCATCACCTTGAAGAACAGCGGCTCGTCGTACTCCATGTGCGTGTGCTCCCGGCGAGCGCACCTGTGTCTTTCGTCATCGTGAGGCAGTCGCTCGTCGACACTCCCCACGGCCGACCCGACCGACGGCTCGCCCACCTTCTTTATCGGCCGCTCCGAACCCCGCGTATGAGCACACTCGACGACGCCCGCGCCGTCTCGGAAGAACTGGGCGACGCGCTTCGCGAGACTGATGCCACCGTCGCGACCGCCGAGTCCTGCACCGGCGGTCTCATCGGCTCGCTTCTGACCGACGTCGCCGGCTCCTCTGACTACTTCGACCGCTCGCTCGTCACCTACTCCTACGACGCCAAGCGCGCTCAACTCGCTGTCTCCCGAGAATCGCTGGACGAGCACGGTGCGGTCAGCGAGCCGGTCGCCCGCGAGATGGCCACGGGAGTCAGAGACGTCGCCGACACGACGTGGGGCGTGGCGACGACGGGCATCGCCGGGCCGACGGGTGGGACGCCGGAGAAGCCGGTCGGGACCGTCTTCGTCGGCGTCGCCTACGCCGGCGAGTGGGGGTCGAGCGAGTCCTACTCGGCCGTCCGACGCTACGAGTTCGACGGGTCGCGGACCGAGGTGAAGGCCAAAATCGCGCGGCAGGCGCTCGAAGACCTGCTGGCGGCCGTCGAAGCACAGCGGGAGTAGCCCGCTACGATAGCGACGTCCGCATCTCGACGACGTCATGCAACCGATAAAAACACGACAGGTCAGACAGCCGTCGGACCGAGACTCTCCGCGGAGCAAACGTTTGTAACGCAGGCGGGAGCAGGTGGGGGTGAATGAACAAGAAAGGGCACGTGCTGAACGCCATCCTCTTGAGCATCGGTCTCGGCTACGTCCTCGAACCGTCGGGCGACGTCGCGACGTTCGAGAAGATCGCACAGATTTCGGTGCCGATCGTCCTCGGGGCACTCTTCCCCGACGTCGACACCGCGTTCGGCAAGCACCGCAAGACGCTGCACAACCTCGCCGTCTTGGGTATCGTCGCCGCCTACCCGCTCGTCTTCAACAACCTCCACTTCGTCTGGATCGGCGTCGTCACCCACTACATCCTCGACCTGATGGGCAGCAAACGGGGTATCGCGCTGTTCTATCCGTGGGACAAGGAGTTCGCGCTACCCATCGGCGTCGCCACGTCCTCGAAGTACGCCGACCTCGTGACGGTCATCATCACCGCGTTCGAGGTCGCCGCCTTCGCCGCGGTCCACTTCTACGTCGTCTCGCTCGACATCAACGTCGCGGCGTTGGCGGCAGCGTTCGGCTTCGGGGTCTGAGCCCCGAACTCAGTAGACGCTGACGTCGTCGAACCGACCTTCGTACGCGACCTGTCGGGGGTGGGTGGGTTCCATCCCCGAGAGGAGCAGCCGGTCCAGTTTCCCCCACGAGTTCTCGACGCCGAGATGTGCGAACTCGACGGCACTCCGGAACCGGTGGCGGAGGCCGGGCTGGTGGAGGACTCTCCGCGGCGCGCCCGCTCGGAGCGCGGCCACGAGGTCGGCCTCGCTGTCGACGGCGCGGTCGAACTCGGTCCACGCCTCGCCGACCGTCCGCCAGAGATGCGCGTACGACGACCCGAAGCCCGGCAGGCCGACGTCGGCGACGATCTCCCGGTTGCGACGGTTCTGACTCGGCTGGCATTTGGCGTTGTAGAGTTCGACGGCGTCGATGGACTCGCGGCGGCTCTCGATCTCCTCGCGGCTCAGACTGACGTTCATCAGCTCCGGGTGGGGGACGAGGACAGCCGCGCCCTGTCGGTCGAACTCGGCCAGCGCGCCGTCGAGGGTGATGAAGTCGGGGACGGGGTCGTCGAGGCCGACGGCGAGCAGATGTCGGCGGTCGCGCCACGAACCGGTGAAGACCTCGCGGGCGGGGACGACGAGCAGTTCGTCGTCGGAGAAATGCTCGGCGCGCGCGCGGATCTCGGGCAGGCGGACGAAGTGCGGTGCGTAGACGAGGATGTCGATGCCGCGGGCTTTCGCTCGGTCGACGACACGCTCGTCGAGCGTCTTTACGTGCATATCGACCCGGGTCGCGTCGGCCTCTCTCACACGGGAGTGTCCGTGGAGCCGTCAATTAGTGGTTGCTATCCCAGCAGGGGGGACACGAGAGGGAAAACGGTTTTGTCCTCACGGTGTAATCCACGCCACATGTCCCTCTGGAGGTGCGCAATCGGCGACTGTGAGGCCCGGTTCGAGGACGTCGAATCGGCCATCGTCCACCAGACGAACGAGCACGAACGTCACGAGTGTCAGGTCTGTGGCACCGTCGTCCCGGAGGGCTACTTCGCCATCCGCCACGCGTTCGACGAACACACCCGCGCGGAGTACGTCCGTTCGTACGACGCCGACTCCTCGGCGGTCCGCGTCCGCGAGTCGGTCAAAGACGCCATCGAGAAAGAGGTCGACCTCCGCGCCGTCGTCGACCAGTTGGATATCGAACAGCCGGTCTGAGCCGTCGCCTTCTGCTGTCTCGTCTACGTCGTCTTCGGCGGAGCCGCCGCTCTGTCGTCGCGAAGACGGGGAGACGGGGAAAGAGAGATTACCGCTCGTCGCTGTCGAGGACGCGGATCTGGTCGCCACGGACCGTGACCGGAATCGGGACGGTCGCCTCGTAGAGTTCGACCGTCACCTGGTCTTTGCCTTCGTCGATGCGCTGGACGCGGGCCTTCTCGCCCTTGAACGGTCCGGCGATGAGCTCGACGATGTCACCCTCGGCGATGCCCTCCACGTCGGGCGTCGGCGAGAGGAAGTGTTCGACCTCGGCCATGCTCGACTGGCCGGGGACGATACTGCGGGCGTGCGGGATCTCCTCCATGAGCCGTTCGAGGACGGCCGTGTCGTCGGATTCGACCATCACGTAGCTCGTGAGCTGGTCGGGCGCGAGCACGGCGTGAATCTCCGGCTCTTCCTTACTCGCGAGCATATCGGCGACGGTGCGCTCCTGGCTCGCGGTGGTCTTGACGGCGAAGATGGGCATCCGCTCAGACGCCTCCCGGGATGAAGCTCATCACCGCGAAGATCATGAAGCCGAGCAGACCGACAAGGAAGATGCCCGCTCCGGCGATCTTGGCGATCTGGGAGAACTCGTTCCACGAGGGTGTGCTGGCGAGCTTCAGCACCCGCACGTAGCTGGTGAGGTCGTATTTGACGTCCATTGTTAGCGGCTGATAGTACGTCCCGCCTTTTCACTCTATTGAATGTTGGCAGTCGGGTGAGTCGTGGGTCGTCGGATGTTTGGACGTGCGTTCGGTGGTCGAATTTCGGGTGTTGTGAGCGACGGTGTGAGCGGGTCGAACGCCTGTGCTGTCTCTCTCGTGATGGCCGTGAGAACACGGACGTCTCGAAAGCCCACGCGCCACAACGGATACCGAACCTGTCGCTACCAGCACTCGAAAAACAGTCGAAAAGCGGTTTATCGGATTACTCGACGAAGTCGATGTCCTCGCCGCGGCCGCCGGATTCGGCCTGCAGTTCCTCGCTGCGGCCGTAGATCTGCGGCGACTCGACGCCGGTGACGACGATCATCGTCCGCATCTGGCCTTCGAGTTCCTCGTCGATGGAGGTCCCCCAGATGATGCGGGCGTCCGGGTCGATGCGGTCGTAGATCTCCTCGACGACACCCTCGGCCTCCTCGATGCTCATGTCGGAGCCACCCGTCACGTTGACGAGCGCGGAGTTGGCGCTGGAGATGTCGACGTCGAGCAGCGGCGAGCGGAGTGCCGACTTGACCGAGTCCTGCGCCTTCGACTCGGAGTCGGACTCGCCGAGTCCGATCATGGCGACGCCGCCCTTCTCCATGACGGTGCGGACGTCGGCGAAGTCGAGGTTGACCAGCCCGGGCTTCGTGATGAGTTCGGTGATGCCCTTGACCGAGCGCATGAGTACCTCGTCAGAGACCTTGAACGCCTGGCGGACCGGCAGTTTGCCGACCGCATCGAGCAGGCGGTCGTTCGGGACGACGATGACCGTGTCGGCGACGTCGCGAAGCCGTTCGAGACCGGCCTCGGCGTTGGTCCGTCGGACCTCACCCTCGGCGGTGAACGGCGTCGTGACGATGGCGATGGTGAGCGCGCCCGACTCGCGGGCGGCCTTTGCGACGACCGGCGCGGAGCCGGTACCCGTCCCCCCGCCGAGTCCGGCGGTGACGAAGACCATGTCCGACCCCTCGATGGACTCGTGGATCTCCTCTTGGCTCTCGATGGCGGCCTCCTCGCCGACCTGCGGCAGCGACCCGGCCCCCCGGCCCTGGGTCTTCTCCTGGCCCATCAGGATCTTCGTGTCCGCCTGGATGTTGACGAGATGTTGGACGTCCGTGTTGGCGGCGACGAGCTTCGCGCCGTGGATGCCCTCTTGGGCCATCCGGTCGACCGTGTTGCCACCGGCCCCACCACAGCCGACGACGGTGATGTTCGTCTGGAGGTCCTGCAGGATGTCCTGCAGTTCGTCGTCTGTCATCTTCCCCGTCCGTTTCGGGGCGTCGTTCGCCTCGGGATGTCCGGCTCCGTCCCCGTTTTGAACCGGCCCATCCTCCGTCTCTTCGGCCTCAGTGATTGCATCCTCGACGAGAGAGTCCATATTATGCGCAGGGTTTGTTGAGGCTCCCTAATTATCTTTCTCCCTAGCGTCAGACGGATGTATGACGATTGTTCCGAACGAGAAGCTGCGCAGATAACTCGTCAGATAGCTGGCGAGATATCTCTGTCTGGCGGTTTGTGTCGTAACAAGCGGGTCGAAACAGGGTCTCAGACGGGAAATCGGTGGGTCTTGTCGGTCCGTACCTCTTCGGGCGGAATCTCTCGCCCACCGACCTCGACCGGCTGGCCCGCGGCCAGCTTGCCGAACGCCGGTCCTTCCGAGACGCCGAGCGTCGCGGCCTTCTCGGGGTCGAACGCCGACTCGTGGGCGACGACGGCGTCCGCCTCGCGCTCGACGCGCTCGTACTTCCCGCGCAGCACGTCGGCCACCGCGTCGACCAACGCGTCGTAGGCCGCCTCGTCGCGGACGGCGGCCCGCCCCGCCGCGCGCGACCCGGTGTGGACCGTCTCGAAGGCGACGGTGTTCGCCTCGACGGCCGCCCGCGTCGCCTCCGCGTCGGTCCCCTGGGCGTCTTGCAGCAGGTCGGTCGGGAGGTCGACGACGACGAACTCGTCGAACGTATCAAACTCCTCGGACGCTCCCTCCGCGCGGCTCCCGTCGCCGAACCGCAGCCCCTCGTCGACCGTCGACAGCGCGGCCTCCAACTCGGCGACGAGGTCGAGCGGCCGGTCGTCGACCGTCCGGACCCACGTCTCGGAGACGACGCGGTAGCCCAACTCGTCGACGACGGTCTCCAACTCGGGCTTGTCGCCGTCGACGACGGCGTGGCTGGCCGCGCTCTGCTCGAAGACCTGCGCGGCGACGTCGCGGTTCGCCTCGACGTCGCCGAGTTCGTCCAGCTGCCAGTCGGCGGCGATGTGGCCGACGGCCCAGGCGGTCTCGCGGACGAGCCGCGTCGGCCGGGGGACGTAGTGGCCGCCGCCGAAGCCGACGAGATGGCGGTCGCCGCCCGCGAGGTCGGCGTCGACACCGTCGACCGAGAGGACAGACGCTGCGACCGCGCGGGCACCCTCGGGGTCCTCCCACTGACTCTCGTCGCTGCCGAGTTCGACGAACAGCGAGGGGACGCCCAGCTCGCTCGGGCCGTGGTGGGTACATTCGATGCCGACGTCGTAGCGGTCGGGCGCGTGTTCCTCGAAGGCCGCCACGAGTTCCTTCTGGACGTTCGGACAGGCCCGCGCGAGCGAGGCGTCCTCGCCGCCGTACTTCGCCCCGCCGAAGTTGCCGGTGAAGTGCGCCGTCAGGAGCGGGCCGGTGTCTCCCGAGTGTCGCGAGACGAAGAACACGAGATCGGGGTCGTCGAAGGCCTCGTCGACGCCGTCGAGTTCGACGTGGATGCGGTCGAAGGTCCGCAGTTCGAAGGCCGGGTCGCCGGTGCCGTCGTCGCCGGTGCGGTAGACGGTCCCGCCGCCGTCGCCATCGGCACGGGAGTCGTCGGTGTGTTCGGTCCAGTCGGCGAGCTCCAGGAGACAGTCACCGATGTGTTCCGATGCGTGGTCGGCGCGGCTGACGACGATGGCGATCACAGTGGTGTGTCGACGGTCGACGCGCTAAAACGAGTCGGTATCGACTAGTCGCCCCGGTCGAGTTCTGCCGCTGTCGTCCCGCGGATGTTGGCGACGGTGATACGGCTGACTTCCTTGATGTCGTCGATGCGGGTCGCGAACATCGCGAGGCCGATGACGAGGTAGACTGCGGTGTAGGCCATGAGCACCCAGAACGTGTCGAACTCGGGGGCGGTCCGGATGAAGTAGAACTCCACGAGCACCTGAGAGGTGAACAGGACGAGGATGGCGAGTGCCTCGCGGACGGTGATGCGGAAGTTGATGAGCACGGCGAGCGCGAAGAAGCTCTGGGCCGCCGTGAGCCAGATCTCCCCCGCTTGCTTCCGGTCGAACGGGAGGACGCCGTACTGGCCGAGTGCGAGGCTGTAGACGACGACGAGCGTCCCGATGAGCAGCGTCCACTGGTTGAGCTTCGAGGAGATGAGCGCGTTGAACGCCGCGGTCGACCGCGCCTTGTTGACGAGGTAGGCGACGACGATGAGTTCCGGGCTCTCGCTGGCCAGCGGCGCGACCCACTGAATCATGAAGAACGGCGGGATGCCGATGCCCTTCCCGAGTTCTTCGAGACCGTGGGCGAACGGCTCGACGGCCGTGAAGATGAGAAAGCCCGAGAAGGCGAAGAGCGTGAGCACCGTCAGGACGCGGAGGAGCTTCGGTAGCTGCTGGAGGCGGGAGGGGACGCCGACGTGCGCGCTCGTCTCGCCGACGTCGCCGCGGATGATGATGGCGATGTAGGTGACGTAGATGCCGACGAGGACGACCATGTCGAGGCCGTCGATGCCGCCGCCGAGCGGGACGAAGAAGGCGAAGACCGTCGCTGCCGTGAGAAAGAGGATCTCCGTGGCGATGCTGCGGTCGAGTTTGACGGCGTTCGTGAGGAAGCTCTTCCCCTCGACGACGGCGGTGTCCTCGGTCTTGCCAGCGCGCCAGATGGAGAACAGCGCGATACCGGACCAGCCGAGACCGATGAGGATGCGGTTCGCGCCGGTCATGTTGGCGACCGCGAGGTTCGCGGCCTCCTGCCCGGCGAGCGTCCCCGCCTGTGACCCCGCCTGCCAGGCGTAGAGCGCGTCGACGGCGTACTCCGGGGCGACGGCGAGGACGGCGAGGACGGCGAGGGCGAACGCCCGGGGGACGTCCTTTTCGGCGGTCTCGGCCCCCCACGCGAGGAGGAAGGAGGCTCCGAGGACCGCCAGCCCGCTGACGCCGACGGTCGTCAGCGTGGCCGTGGCGGGCAGCTGGTGGGTGCCGGTGGCCCAAAACAGGAGCCACGGCACGGTGAGGAGGACGGCTCCGACGAGTGCCGAGAGCGGGTGGCGAAGCACAGAACTCATGGCTGGCCGGACACGAGCGAGCCGGGTATCTGTTCCGCTTCTGCTACCGACCGTCTGACACGAGTGACCGGTGACTGTCAGACTGTGAGTCGACCGGCAAAATCACGGGCAGGGCGGGCGGTTTATGCCACCGCCTCGCCTGCACCGACGTATGCAGGTCTTCGGTCTCGTCGGCAACCCCGTCGGCCACTCGCTGTCGCCACCGATGCACGAGGCGGCCTACGAGGCGCTCGACGTGGACGCTCGCTACGTCACCTTCGAACCCGACACGGACGCCATCGGCGACGCCATCAGTGGCGCGCAGGCACTCGGCATCACCGGGCTGAACGTCACCATCCCGTTCAAACAGGACGTGCTCGACCTCGTCGAACCCGACCCGCTGGCCGCCCGTATCGGCGCGGTCAACACGGTCGACTTCACCGGCGAGCGGGTGCGCGGCTACAACACGGACGCCGGGGGCGCGCGTCGGGCACTGGAACGCCACGACGTCGCGCTCGACGGGGCGGACGCCGTCGTCGTCGGCGCGGGCGGTGCGGGCCGCGCCATCGCCTTCGCGCTCGCGGACGCGGGGTCGGCCGTCCACGTCGCCAACCGTACGGTCGAGACGGCCGAGTCGCTGGCGGCGTCCGTCGCTGCGAGCGAGGACGTCGACGCCGACGCAGTCACCGCAGGCGGGCTGGACTCGTTGGACTCGACGGTGCCCGAGGCGTCGGTTCTCGTCAACGCGACGAGCGTCGGGATGGAGTCCGCGGAGACGCCCGTCCCCGCCGACCTCCTCCACGCCGACCTCGCGGTCATGGATGCGGTGTACTCCCCGCTCGAAACGAGACTGCTCCGCGATGCCGACGCGGCCGGTGCGACCACCGTCGACGGCGCGTGGATGCTGTTGTATCAGGGAGTGGAGGCGTTCGAACGGTGGACCGGACGGGACGCTCCCGTCGCAGAAATGAACGACGCGCTTCGGTCGCGGCTCTGAGCGGCCGTGGCCTTTTAAATACCGGGCACACTTACTGTCACCTAATGTCACTACTCGACACGATAAAATCCCTACTCGGATTGAACGGATCGTCGTCCGAGCAGCGTCGGGACACGAGCGTCACCGTCGAACGCGACACGCGGACGGAGCGAGAGGAAGTTGACGCCGAGAGCGAAGCAGCGGTCAAAGGAACAGCGGACGACGCGAACGAAGCGGACGACGCGGACGAGGAAGCTGCCGCAGCCGAGACGGACGCCGCAGCCTCCACCGAGTCGGTCGTCGACGAGGCGTCCGAGGCCGAGGAGGCCGCAGAACCCGCCGAAGCCGCCGTGGGTGCCGACGCCGGTGCCGCCGAGGAGTCCGAGGCCACCGAGGTCGACGACGGCGAGGCGGTCACCATCGAGGACGCCGAGTCCGTCGACGAGGCCGACGAGGTCGAGGGCGCGGCGGCCGAGGAACCGGCGGTCGACGACGAGGAAGCCGAAGACGCGGAGAGCGACGAAGCGTCCGAAGCCGACGAGACAGACGAGGAGAGCGAAACGGTCGACGAGCCGATTGCGACCGAGACCGACGCCACGGCCTCGACCGAGTCGATGGTCGACGAGGACACCGAGCCGGTCGAGTCCGCCGAACCCGCCGAAGCGGCCGGACCGGAGGCAGAGGACATCGCGACCGACGTCGAGGACGTCTCGGTCGACGAGGAGAACGAGGGCGATGCTGACGAAGCCGACGAGAGCGAGGACGCGGACGACTCTCCCTCGGTCGATACGGTGAAGGGTATCGGTCCGGCCTACGCCGACCGCCTCGAAGCCGCGGGCATCCACACCGTTGCGGATCTCGCGAACGCCGACGCCGCCGAACTCGGCGAGGAGATCTCCGTCTCCGAGAAGCGCGTCGGCCGCTGGATCGACCGCGCACGCGACGAGTAACCCCCGGGTTCGCCGTCTCACACCCCCGGTTTTCGTCGTCTCACACACCACCGATTTTTCTTGCAGACTCACGCTGTCAGCCCCCGGACAGCATCGCGAAACCGTTACCTGTCCGTATCGCAACTCCACGGATATGACTACACCCACCGTCGTCACCGACCGGGCGGCGTTCCGGGCCGTCGCCGCCGAGGCATCGGCTGGCGCACGCGTCCCGGTCGAGGTACGCATCTCGGTGGCGGACCCGTTCGACGCTTACCGTCGCGCCCGCGACGGACCCGGCGGGGTGTTTCTGGAGACCACCGGCGGCCGGAGCGGTTGGGGCTACTTCGCCGTCGACCCCGTCGAACGGCTGCAGGTCGGCTCCGACGCGGTGCTCGCCGACCCCGACGCGCCGGGCCACGGCGACTTCGCTCGCCCCTCGCCGTCGCTTGCGGCACTCGACGGTCTGCTCGCGGGCGAGACGCTCGTCCGCGGCGACTGCGACGTTCCCTACCCCTGTGGCGCGTTCGGCTGGCTCTCGTACGATATCGCCCGCGAACTCGAATCACTCCCTGCACACACCGTCGACGACCGGGGGCTGCCACATCTCCAGGTCGGCGTCTACGACTGCGTGGCTGCGTGGGAGGAGCCAAGGGGAGAGAAGACGACACTGCGTATCACCTGTTGTCCGCGCGTCGACCCGGACGACGACCTCGACGCCGTCTACGACGCCGCCGTCGCCCGCGCGAGCGACCTCGCCGAGTCGGCGACGACGGGTGACCCCGACGCAGGCGCGCCGCCGGTCGACGCCGACGAGGCGGAGTTCGTCAGCGATTGTGGCCGGGCGGTCTACGCCGACCGCGTCCGGCGGGTCAAGGAGTATATTCACGACGGCGACACCTTCCAGGCCAACATCGCCCAGCGGCTCGTCGCGCCCGCCGCGGTCCACCCGGTCGACGCCTACGCCGCGCTCCGACGGGTCAACCCGGCACCCTACTCTGGCCTCGTCGAGTTCTCCGGGCCGGGCTGGACGGGCGGCATCGACCTCGTGAGCGCGAGTCCGGAACTCCTGCTCGAACGCGACGGCGACCGGCTCCTGACCGAACCCATCGCCGGGACGCGCCCCCGCGGGAAGACGCCGGAAGAGGACGAGGAGTTGGAGGCCGACCTCCTCGGCAACGAGAAGGAGCGCGCCGAGCACGCGATGCTCGTCGACCTCGAACGCAACGACCTCGGGAAAGTGTCCGAGTACGGCTCCGTCGAAGTCACGGACTACCGGCGCGTCGACCGCTACTCCGAGGTGATGCATCTCGTCTCGCTCGTCGAGGGAACCCTGCGCGACGACGCCACCCTCGCCGACGCCGTCGCCGCGACGTTCCCCGGCGGCACCATCACCGGCGCGCCCAAACCCCGGACGATGGAGATCATCGACGAACTCGAAGCCACCCGCCGCGGCCCCTATACCGGCAGCATGGCCGTCTTCGGCTTCGACGGCCGCGCGACGCTGAACATCGTCATCCGGACGCTCGTCCGCTGGCGCGACCAGTACCATCTCCGGGTCGGCGCGGGCATCGTCCACGACTCGGACCCCGATGCGGAGTACGACGAGACGCTAGCGAAGGGCCGCGCGCTCGTCAACGCCATCGACGAGGCACTGGGCGACCGCGGCGACCTCCGCGTCGAGCACGAGGAGGCCAGCCCGTGATTCTCGTCGTCGACAACTACGACTCCTTCGCCTACAACCTCGTGCAGTACGTCGGCGAGGTGGCCGACGAGGTGGTCGTCCGCCGAAACGACGCCATCACCGTCGACGCTATTCGACAGTTGGACCCCGACGGCATCGTCGTCTCGCCCGGCCCCGGCACCCCCGAGGACGCGGGCGTCTCGATGGCCGTCTTCGCCGAGTTGGACTATCCGACGCTCGGCGTCTGTCTCGGCCACCAGGCACTGTGTGCGGCACTCGGCGCGCCCGTCGGCCACGCGCCCGAGGTCGTCCACGGCAAGCCCTCGACCGTCGTCCACGACGGTCAGGGCCTCTTCGCGGGGCTTCCCGAGCGGTTCGAGGTCGGCCGCTACCACTCGCTGGCGGTCGAACGGGAGGACCTCCCCGACGAGCTGGTGGAGACGGCTTGGACCGACGACGACCGCCGGGTCGTGATGGGCGTCCGCCACCGCCACAAACCCCACGTCGGCGTCCAGTTCCACCCCGAGAGCATCCTCACGGACGCCGGAAAGCGGATGGTCCGGAACTTCGTCGACGGACTCGCGGTGTCGCCGTAGTCGGCACCGACGCTCCCCACACGAACCCTTTTGACGGATGACGGAGCCAGCCCGGTCCATGCACTGACCATCGCCACGGGGCTGTCCGCGACTGTGCGACACGCCGCCCCGTGCGTCGACACGCCGTCGCCTGTTTGCTCTCCGAAGGTTCATGCAGCCGTAGCTGGTACTCTGTCTGAATGCGGCTGGACGACTACATCGAGATGGAGGTCGACGAGGCGGCGAACCGCCGCAAGATGGTCGAGGAGAAATCCTACACCATCCTCGACGAGCTGGAAGCCTTCGAGGGACGCTTCGACGACGCCGTCCAGGGCGACACCGTCGTCGGCAGCGTCTCGCCCGCCATCTTCGTCGGCCGCGCCAACTATCCGAACGTGTCGACGGGTATCCTCTCGCCCGTCGGCCACGAGGACGACGCCGCCCGCTTCGAGACGAGTGCCGCGTGGTACGACGAGGGCGTCAGCATCGACGACGTCTTCCAGCGACGGACGAGCCTCCTCAACTCCAACCGGTCGGCCAGCGTCGAGGTCGGCCGCGACGCGAACGTCCACGACGCGTGGGACGGCTTCGTCGGCACCCAACGGGAGGTCGCCATCGCCGACCGGCCGGTGAGCGTCGAGATCGGTCTGGACAGCCGCCCGGACCTCGACTTCGACGTCTCGGCACAGGACGTCGCGACCCCGACCGGTCCCCGAGCGCGCGCCCGGTCGGCCGACCTCGGCGAGAACCCTCACGTTCCTGTGGCTGTGAAGAAGACGCTCGAAGACGACGACTGGCAAGCTCAGGGGGCGATGAACTATCTCTACCGCCGCGGCTTCGACGTCTACGACATCAACACCATCCTCTCCGCTGGCGCGCTCGGTCAGGGCGAGAACCGGCGGCTTGTCCCGACCCGGTGGTCCATCACCGCCGTCGACGACACCGTCGGCCAGTTCGTCCGCGGGACCATCCGCGACGCGCCGAGCGTCGACACCGTGCAGGTCTGGCGCAACGAGTATCTCGGCAACGCCTTCTGGGTGATTCTCGCGCCCGGAACGTGGGAGTTCGAGCTGGTCGAGATGAAGGCACCCGGCAGTATCTGGAACCCGGATGGCGAGAAGCTGTGGCTGTCGAGCGACCGCGAGGGCTTCGAGGGGCGGACGAGCTACGTCGACGAGACGGCCGGGGCGTACTACGCGGCCCGGCTGGCCGCGCTCGAACATCTCTCGGACGTCGGTCGGCAGGCGAAGGTGCTCGTCCTCCGACACGTCTCCGACGCCTACTGGGGACCGGTCGGCGTCTGGCAAGTGCGAGAAGCGATCCGCCACGCATTCGAGGGAGAACACGGCGAAGCCGAGACGTTCGCGGACGCCGTCCGCGAGGTCGCGACACATCTGCCCGTGTCGGTGGGGGACCTGCGCCGGAAGTCCGCGATGGTCTCGGGGCTTCAGGCGAACCTCACGGACTTTCTCTGACCGCACAAAACTGGTGGATGTTGTCTGCGGGTAGCTACTCGGCCGCGTCCAGGTTCGAGATTGCCTTGTCGACGAGCTTCCCTGTCTCGGCGATGATGTCTGCCATCTCGTCGTTGTCGGGCGCGAGCCCGACGAGTCGGCCGACACGCATGATGCTCACGTGGTAGACCGTCTGGACGCCCGGCTCCTCCTCCCAGACGACGACGTTGCAGGGGAACAGCGCGCCCATCTTCCCGTCCGAGGCGGTGAGAGCCTTGTCGGCCATGTTCGGGTTACACGCGCCGAGGACGTAGTAGGGGTCGCGGTCGGCGTCGACCTTCTCGTTGAGCATCTCCGAGGGGGAGAACTCCGTGGCGACGCCGAAGCCAGCATCGGTGAACGCCGTCCGGACGTGTTCGATGGCTCCCTCGTGTTCCATGTGCAGTGTTGCACGCTCTTCACCGATATCGCCGCTCTCCAGTGCCGTCGGGTCGATGGGTAGTGCCATAACTATCCGTTAGGTGGACGGACACAAAAGGGTCCGGTAGTGTGCGCTCTCCGAACAACAGCACTTGTCGTCCGCAGCCGGGAGCTTCAGCCAGCGCGTGTTCGGTCTGGTCGGTCTGGTCGGTCTACTCGGTCTACTCGGTCTGGACCGGACCGGCACCGACGACGTCGTGGACGGCGTCCATGAACGTCTGCCGTTTGTCGAAGTAGGTCACGTCGATCTCGGCGAGGATGTCGGCGAGCGTCTGCGGGCCGTCCGGGGTGCGGACGACGGCGTCGCCTTCCTTGCGCTCGATGAGGCTCTTCTCCTGGGGCCAGGTGAGTCGGGAGGCGACCTGTGCCAGCGGCGCGCCCTCGACAGTCTCTCCAGCACCGAGTTCGACGGCCGGCGCGTCGTCTTCCGTGTCCTCGTCAGCCATACCCGGCGGTTTGCGAGCACCGACATTAATGGCTTCGGACCGTCGGTGCGGTCCGACACCGACGCTCACGTCGCTCCGAGCGTGTCATGCACTTGTCTGACGCACTGTTTTGTGTAGTGGTTACATACTCGTGCGCATGACCAGTCTCTCCGAGGCCTACGACACTGCGGCGGGGCAGAATCCCGGCCGCCTCTACCTCGGCGTGACGCTGTTTCTCGTCGGTGCCCTCTTCGTCATCGCGGGAATCGTCGTCACGACGACGAACGTGCTCCAGCCATCCCTCAACGTCGCCGAGGTGCGGCTCTACGGCGGTGTCCTCGCCGGCGTCGGCGTTCCCGCCGTTTTCCTCGGCGTCTTCACCGTCCTCCCGTCGGGACGGCAGACCCGTGCGGCCGCCGTCATCGGCGCGAGTATCTCGTTGCTCGGCGTCGCACTGTTCTGGCACGCGTATCCGTGTCAGTGGATCGGCGCGAACTGTGGGCAGGACCTGACGAACCTCACGCTGCCCACGGTCGGCGTCTACTTCCTCGGCACCATCACCACGTTCTGGTGTCTGTTCGTGGGTGCAGCGAACTTCAAGACCCGCAACGACCCCGGTGGCACGGTCAAGATGGAAGTCACTCGCCAGGGTGAGACGAAGGTCATCGAAGTCCCGGCGGCACAGGCCAAGTCCTTCGGCGGTGTCGGTCTCTTCGGCAACGAGCCGGATGGCGAAGTCGAGACGCAGACGGCGGGGTCGAACAAGTCGACGCAGTCGACTGGCTCGTCGTCACGGTCGTCACGGTCGTCGCGGTCGTCGTCCCCACAGCCCTCGTCACCGACGAGTGCGACCGTCAGCGACGGTGGCGCGGCCGACACCGACATCCGTTCGCCGTTGGACGAGACGGGCGACGCCGAAGTCATGACCACCGAGTCGCCGAAGCAGGCACCGAGTCGCGGCGACGCCTACTGCGGGAGCTGCGCACACTTCCAGTACGTCCGCGGCGACAGTGGGATGGTCCCGTACTGCGGCTACCACGAGGAGGTCATGGACGACATGGCCGCCTGCCAGGAGTGGACCGGGCGGAACCAGCAGTAGCTCGCCGTACTCACCAACGAGAGACATAGAGCGTCCCAACGCTACAGGTTTTCCAGTCGTTCTCTGACGTCGTCCCAGTGGCTTCCCTTCCAGAAGAACTGCCCACAGTCGCGACACTGCCAGACGAGACCGTCGTCGGGTGCGTACTCCGGCCGAGGTTCGCCGTCGTCGACGGCCTCGACCGGGCCGTTACACCGCCCGCAGTACGCCGGTTCGTCGTCGAGTTCGAGGACGAACCCCACCGCCCGAAGCTCGCGGAGCTGGTCTGTCACCTCGCGCTCGGTGAGGAGGAGCGAGTCGCTCGCACGCGACGCCAGCTGTCGGTCACGGGTGAGGAGTAGCCGCCCCTCGTCCGCGACGACGTCGAGCACCCGCTCGTCGGCTTCGGCGTCGCGGTCCAGAGCGTAGGCCGCGTCGTAGCCACACATCCGCAGGTAGGTCGCGAGTTTGCCGAGCATGACATCGAGGAGGAGCCGCGGGCGGCCGTCGGCGTCGACGGGACGCTCGCCCGGCTCGCGCATCAGTGCAGGAACTCCCGCAGGCCGTCGACGTCGCGGGTGTTCAGCACGTCGGCCGCCTCGGCCCAGCCGCGACGGGCGGTGTGAACGCCGTAGCGCGTGAAGTCGAGCGTCTCGGGTCGGTGGGCGTCGGTGTTGACCGCGATAGTCGCCCCCGCTTCGACCGCGGCGCGGACGCCAGCGTCGTTGAGGTCGAGTCGGTGGGGGTTGGCGTTGACCTCCAACGCCGTCCCGTGCTCGACGGCCGCCTCGGCGACGCGCTCGTAATCCAGTTCGAGACCCGGACGGCTGTTGATGAGCCGCCCCGTCGGATGGCCGATGATGTCGACCGACGGATGTTCGATGGCGCGGACGATTCGGTCGGTCGCCGTCTCGCGGTCCTGTCCGAGCGCGCTGTGGGGCGAGGCGACGACGAGGTCCAACTCGGCGAGCAGGTCGTCGGCGACGGAGACGCCGCCCTCGTCGTCGATGTTTGCTTCGACGCCATGTAAGACGGCGATGTCGGCGTCGGCGGCGACCTCGCTGACGGCGTCCATCTGTTCGCGCAACGTCTCGTCGTCGAGCCCGACGCCACCGACCATCCCCGGTCCCGTCGCGTGGTCGGTGACGACGTGGTAGTCGTAGCCCCGCTCGGCCGCGCCGGCGACCATCTCCGCGATGGTGTTGTTGCCGTCGGACCAGTCGGTGTGAGTGTGGAGGTCGCCGCGGATGTCGTCGAGGGCGAGCAGGTCCGGCAGATCGCCGTCTCGGGCCGCTTCGATCTCGCCGGTATCCTCGCGGAGTTCCGGGGAGACGAGCGGCAGGTCCAACGCGGCGTACATCTCCTCCTCTGTCTTGCCGCCGACCCGCGTGCCCGCTCGCTGGTCGCTCGCGTCCTCCACGTCGGAGACGTCGAAGATACCGTACTCGTTCATCTTGAGGTCGCGGTCGATGGCGAGGTTCCGAAGGTGGACGTTGTGGTCCTTGCTCCCCGTGAAATACTGGAGCGCGGAGCCGAACTCGTCGGGGACGACGACCCGGAGGTCGACCCTGATGCCCCCGGCTCGGACGCTCGCCTTGCTCGTCCCGGCCTCGATGGTCGTGTCTGCCTCGGGCCACTCGGTGAAGGCGTCGACGACCGCTTCACCCGACTCGCTGGCGACGAGCACGTCCACGTCGCCGATGGTCTCCTTCCACCGGCGGATAGAGCCCGCGACGTCGGCGCGGTCGACGGCGTCCACGTCTCGGAGATAGTCGAGCACGCCGTCTGCCAGCGGCCGGGCGTCGCCGAGGAGTTCGCGCTCGCGGGATTGGCGGGCGAAGGGAATGTTCTCGAGGATGTTCTCCTCCGTCTTCGCACCGTAGCCCTTGATCTCCTGTATCTCGCCCGCCTCGGCGGCGGCTTCGAGTTCGTCGAGCGTCGTGATGCCCAGTGCCTCGTAGAGGTCGCCGACCGTCTTCGGCCCGACGCCTTCGACGCTCGTCAACCCCGCCATGTCGACGGGGAGTTCCTCGCGGAGGTCCTCCAGTTCTCCGATCGTCCCGGTCTCGAAGTATTCGACGACCTTGCTGGAGATGGCGTCGCCGACGCCCGAGATCTCCTCGACTTCGTCCTGTCCCTCGGCGGCCAACTGCTCGATGGGCTTCGGATACTCGCGGATGTTCTCCGCTGCACGGCGGTACGAGCGCGGTTTGTACTCGACGCGCTGGGCGTCCAGCAGGTCCGCGAACTCCTCTAAGAGAGTGGCGACCTCGTCGTTCCGGCTCATCGACGGATGCCCTTGTTCTTGCCGTCGCGGCCGAGTGCCTTGTTCAGGAATTTCATCCACCGCTTCTGGTCGGCCGCCTCCTGCACCTGTGCCTCCTGTTCGAGGTCGACCGGCCGGAGCTGGTCGAGCGCGTTCAACGCCCGGTCGATGCCGATGATGCTCTCGACGAGCTGCTCGCCCTCCTCGTAGCTCACCTCGTTGTCCTCAATCTTCGACAGCCGCTCGACGCGCTCGCGCCGGAGGTTCTTCTTCGCCTCGTCGACGCGCTCGCGCTCACCCGACGGGATGGTGTCGCGACGCTTGATCTCGAAGACGAACTTCTGGAGGTCGACCGGGTCGCCCTGCACCTCTATCTCGTCGGGGATGGACGCCCCGATGGTGGCTCCCTCCTTGTTCGCCCGTTCGAGGAGCTGTTTCCGCTCGAACTCTTTCACGGTCGGAGTTGGGTCGGTTCGCACTTTGCTCCTTCGCCGCTAGATGGCTGGTGAGTTTTTGCGGAGGGTGATTCACCCCCTACGACTTCGGGTACTGTTCGCCTGAAAAGCCCTCGCGCTCTCGGGGTTCCCGCGACTGGCGAGACCACAGGTCTCGCTGCCTCCCGTTCGCTTCGCTCACGGGAGACTCGGTGCGCTCCTCGCTCGTTTCTCTCGCTCCGGTGCTTCCGTCGTCGGGGGACCACCGAGAACACTCGCCCTTTCAGTCCGCCAGGCCCGCACAGCACAGCCCCGCACCCCGCCGACCCTTCCCCATGAGACCGCGCACGAGGCGCGGTCAGTGCCCGTTGACCGGTTAGCCGGTCGCATCTACACGGTTAGGCGCAGAAAGCCTATAATCGAGCCGTCGCTATCGACTGGAAATGCTCCTCGCGGCAGTCGAAGCCTTCCTCCGGGACTGGCCCTATCTGACGCTGCTCATCCTCCTCGGCGTCGCGGCCGTCTGCGCCGGGCCGTCGATTCTCGCGCGGACGGTGGGCGTCCGTCGACTCTCCCCGGCGGAGACCGAGACACTCGCGGGCTACGGCGTCCCCGTCGACGACATTCGCGTGCTCGGAGCCCGCGGTGCAACACCGACCGCCTTCGCCGTCGGCGTCCTCCCCGGCCACCGCCACGTCTGCGTGACCGAGCGACTCGTCGAAACGCTCACGGCCGCCGAACTCGCCGCCGTCGTCACCCACGAGCGCGGCCATCTCCGGCGATACCACGTCCTCCCGCGCATCGGTCTCCCGGTCGTCTTCGTCGTTGGCTGGGCCGCTGCCGTCAGTGCCGGGGTCGCGGGCGCGTTCCTCGGCGGTCTCGCGCTCGTCGCCCCCGTCACCCTCGCCTCGTTCGGTCTCTCGCGCTGGACCGAACACGATGCGGACGCCTACGTCGTCCGTCACGGCGGCGGGCCAGCACTCGCCGACGCGCTCGACCGACTCGTCCGCGACGGCCACCTGCACCGCGACGAAGCCGGACTTAGACGATTGCTCTCGCGCCATCCGACGCTCGCAGAGCGCGTGACCCGGTTACGTGGGACGACGCGGTCGGCACGGCCACGACGACCCCGCGAGAACTCGGGTGACTAAGCGACGTAGATGGTAACTGCGAGAAGAAACTCCGTCGCTGCCGTTCAGATAACGCCCGTCGCCGTCGCCACCTCGATGGCAGCTTCTTCGGTAATGCCGTCGCCGAGGATGGTGTAGCGGTCGCGGATGGTGTGCGCCGTCGTCAGTGCCTCGATGACTTCTTGATCGCTCACACCCAACTCGCTCGCCGTCGTCGGTGCGTCGATGCTGGCCAACGCGGCGCGGATGTCCGACCACTGGCCCTTCTCGCCCGAGTGGAGGAACTCGGTAATGATGGAACCGACGCCGACCTGGTGGCCGTGGATGGCCTTGCCGGGCGCGATACGGTCCAGCTGGTGCGAGAAGAGATGTTCGGCTCCGCTGGCCGGCCGCGACGACCCGGCGATGGACATGGCGACGCCCGAGGAGACGAGTGCCTTCGTGACGATCCACGCCGACTCCTCGTGGCCCTTCTTGATGGAGTCGGCACTGTCGACGAGCATCTCCGCCGTCAGCTCCGAGAGCGCGCCCGCGTACTCCGAGTATTCGACGTTCTTCAGCCGGTGGGCGAGCCGCCAGTCCTTGACAGCGGTATAATTGGAGATGATGTCCGCACAGCCGGCGGTCGTCAGCTCCCACGGTGCCTTCGCGAGAATCTCCGTGTCGGCGACGACGGCCAGCGGCGGGTCGGCGGCGACCGAATGGCGGGTGTCGCCCTCGGGAATCGACGACCGGCCGGAGACGATGCCGTCGTGGCTCGCGGCGGTCGGGACGGCGACGAAGCCGAGGTTCAGGTGATCCGACGCCATCTTCGCGATGTCGATGGGCTTGCCGCCGCCGAGTGCGATGAGGTAACCCGCGTCCTCGCGTTCGGCGGTGTCGATGACGCGCTCGATGGACTCGAAACTCGCCGTCTCGACGACCACGGTCGCCGGGTCGTCGGCGGCGAACTGCTCCGTCACGCGGTCGCCGGCCAGCTCGTTCGGCGTCGGACTGGTGACGACGAGCGGTCGGCCGGAGAGATACAGCTCGTCGACCGCCTCGCCCAACTGGTCGAGGACGCCGTGGCCCACGAGGACGTTCCGTGGCAGTTTGATCCACGTCGATTTATCGAACATATCCGGTGGTCACGCGCGACCGTTGAAACCCTTTCCCGTCGGCGGTGTCGTTCGCTCACACCAGCGACGTCGCCGCGTCCCAGAGAAACACCACGCCGAACCCGCCGAGCACCAGCGCGCTCAGTCCGGCGACGACCGGTGCAAAGGACTCTACCCGCCGCTCGGCGGTCACGAGTGCCGCCGGGAAGCCGGTCGCCCAGAGCGCAATACCCCCAAAAAAGCCGACGATGAGTGCCGGGCTGCCCGTCTCGACGACGAGCAGTCCCGCGAGGTCGGCACCGACGTAGGGCGTCTTGGCGAGCACGTCGACGCGACCCGGTTCGAGCAGGCCGACGCCGATGGTGAGCCAGAAGAGGATCTGGTAGGGGTTCGTCAACGCGAGCACGAACGCCTTGCGGAAACCCGTGCTCTCCTCCTCTAACTCCGCTAACTCCTCGTCGGCGCGGAAGGTCCCCTCGACCTCCTGGGCCGCACCGTAGGCGAAGTAGAGCATCAGGAGACCGCCCGCACCGACCATCAGTGCCTGTATCGTCGGAAACTGTTCGACGAAGGCGACGACGCCCAAGAACGCGAGGACGAAGAACGTCGCGTCGGCGGTGAACGCCCCGAAGCCAGCCTTGACGCCGGCGTTCCAGCCGCGGACCACGGACTCCTCGGCGATGACGGCGTTCATCGGACCCGGCGGGGCGGCGAGTGCGAGTCCGAAGACGACGCCGGCGAGCGCGGAGCCGAGGAGTCCAGCCATGTCTCTGAGCGACGACAGGAACCGTGAAAAACGCCTCGGTCCGGCGGTTGGCCGTGCAGTCGGGTGGATGGAAGTACGGGAGACAGAGAGCGTCCGAGTCAGTCCGCCGAGTCAGCCATCGACCACCGGTAGGCGTTCCGGGCGAGATACAGGCCGACCGTGAGAACGATCAGTTCGGTCAGGGCGACCGCGATGTCGAACTCGATTGAGGGCGCACCGTCGAACATCGCCGGAGGCGACTGCCAAATCACGTACGCCTGGTACGACATCGCGACCGTCGTGAGGAGAATCACTCCGACGACGAGGAGTCCCGCTCGCCGAACTGTCGGAGGTGGAGACCAGTTCATAAACCGACACTCAAACGCCCGAAAGATAGTGTTTTCGAGGTGACGTCACGCCACCGAGAGCACCGCGTCGGCTACGGAGCCGACGACTGTCTCCCAGACCGAGAAGCCGGTCGTCAGCGCGAGCACCGTGTCGGCGGCGAAGAAGGCGAACAACGCCGCCGCAAACTGGTGGGCACGCTCGAGGTCGAACCGGTGGGAGAACCGGTGGAAGAGGTAGGCGTTCGCGAGGCTGACCGGGATGATGGCGAGCATCTCGCCGACCCAGATGGCCGGGCTCGCGCCGTACTGGATGGCGAGCCCGATGGTGACGAGCTGGGTCTTGTCGCCGAACTCGCCCACGGCCATCATCACGAAGATGGGGAGGAAGCCGCCCGCGGCGTTAGAGAGGTCGTAGCCCGCGACCGTCGGCAGGTCGATGTCGGGCGACGTTGCGAGTCCACCGTCGGTCTCGGCCGCGACTTCGCTGGGGGTGGCGTGGTCGTCCGGGGCGGAGCGCCACAACAAGACGGCGAAGACGGCGAAGAGGAGCGCGGAGACGCCGTCGAGCACCGCAGAGGGAAACGCGGTCTGGAGTGCCTCACCGAGCCAGATTTCGAGGGCCGTCCAGCCCGCGAAGGCGGTACCCGCGGCACTCACGACGACGAGCGGGCTGTAGCGCGTCGATAGGCCGGCGATGATGAACTGGACCTTCTCGCCGGGGAGGACGGCGAGTTGGGCGACGAAGGCGACGACGACGATCTCGGCGAAGCTGACCATCCCTCGTTAGGCCCCGTTGGCCTCGGCGGGTGTCGACTCCTCGTGCTCGTCGGGTGCGTCGCTCACGCGGATGGACGCGGCGACTGCGTCGGGAAGGCTCTGCTCGTGTTCCTCGCCGACGGCGCGGACGGTCACCATCCCGAAGGGGGCGACGTCGACCACGTCGAGGGTCGTGCCGGGGACGACGCCCGCGGCTTCGAGATACTCCAACTCCTCGTCGTCGCGGTCGCTGACGCGGGCAACGACGACGCGGTCGCCGACGTCGTGTTCGCTCAACGGCGTGGTGTCGTCGTGGCCCAGCGGTTCGAGGTCGGCACCGGGGATAGGGTCGCCGTGGGGGTCGACCGTGGGATTGCCGAGCAGGTCGGCGACCCGCCGCTCGAACTCCTCGCTGATGTGGTGTTCGAGCCGGTCGGCCTCCTCGTGGACCTCGCTCCACGAGTAGTCGAGATGTTCGGTCAGATAGGCTTCCAGAAGGCGGTGGTGTCGCAGGACTTCGAGCGCGACCGTCTCGCCCTCGCGAGTCAGCTCGACGCCCTTGTACTTCTCGCGGTCGACCAGGCCGCGCTCTTCGAGCTTGCCGAGCATACTCGTGACCGTCGGCGGCGTCTTGTCGAGATAGTCGGCGATGTCGGAGGTCGACACCGGCGGGCCGTGTTTGCTCTGGAGGGTGTAGATCGCCTTCAGGTAGTCCTCCATCACGTCGCTCAACATAGCCTGGATTAGACGTGTCGAACTCAAATAGTTGGTGGGTCGAAGACGGACTAGATGCCCTTACCCATCAGGTGACTGCGCAGCAGGTCGGCGGTCTTGCCACCGGCTTCGGTGTTGAGCAGGACGACCGTCGCATCGTCACCGAACTCGTCGGCGAGGTCCCACGCGCCCGCGGCGGCGACGCCGGGGTTGACGCCCATCTCGATGCCCTCGTAGCGGGCGGCCGAGTAGGCACTCTGCAGTGCGTCGTCGTCGGCGACGGCGACGGCCGCGCCGTCGGTCGCCTCCAATGCTCGAAGGGCCAACTCGCCGCCTGCGGGGTCGGTGATCTCCAGTTCGCCACAGACCGTGTCGGGGTTCGTCCACGGCTCGGGCGCGTCCAGCCCGCGCTCGAACGCGGTGGCGATGGGGGCACAGCCCTCGGGCTGGGCGGCGAACAGTCGCGGGACGTCGTCGACGAGACCGAGCGTCCGGAGTTCGCGGAAGCCCTTCTCGACGCCGACGAGGAACTCGCCCGTGCCCGTCGGGACGACGACGGCGTCGGGGACATCCCACTCCAGGCCCGCCGCGAGTTCGTAGGCAATCGTCTTCGCCCCCTCGTGACGGTAGGGCGTCGTGAACTCCTGGAGGTCGAGCCAGCCGTCGAGCACCTGTTCGGCCTTCGCCTCGACCGCGTCGGGGAACCGACCGCCGACGACGCGCATGTCGCCGCCGTGGACGTTCGTCATCGCCTTGTTCTGGAACGTCGAGCGCGACGGGACGAACGAGTGGTGCCGGACGTTCGCCCGACCGGCGTAGGCGGCGAGCGACTGCGCGCCGTGGCCCGGCGCGGCGATGGTCGCGTCCTCCGCGTCCTGCTGCTTCGCCGCGGTCATCGCGACGGAGAAGCCGCGGTCCAGCGTCGTCCCCGTCGGGTTGCGGCCGTCGTCCTTGATGACCACGCGGCCGACGTCGAGTTCCGAGGCCAGTCGCGGGGCCTCGACGAGCGGGGTCGCCCCCTCGGCGGTCGTAATCGCCGCGTCGGCGGGGAACGGCAGCAGCGCGTCGAAATGCCACAGCCCCTCGTGCGGGCGACCTTCCAGGTCCGCGCGCTCGATGTCGACGGCGTCGTAGTCGTAAGCCGGGTCCAGCGGCGCGCCGCAGTCGGGACAGCGGCCGTGCGTGTCGACGCCGAAGACTTCCTCACAACTGGTGCATTCGAGACCGACGAACGCCTCCGTCGTGTTCATATCTGAGCCTTCGGCGCGATGGACTAATCGCTTCGCTTTACGCGCCGTGGGTGGGGGTGTGATGTGGGTCCAGACTTAGTTACGGTTACACAGTCCGGGACTTCCGAGTTCGTGGCTCTCCAGGGATCTCGAGAGTAGAACAGACTACGCAACAAAGCCCTCGTGCTCTCGGGGTTCCCGCGTCTCGGCGCGCTCCTCGCTCGTTTCACTCGCTCCGGTGCTTCCGTCGCCGGGGGACCGCCGAGAGCACTCGCCCTTTGAGCCCGCCAGGCCCGCACTGCGCCGACCTTCCCCCATGAGACCGCGCCGTCGCGCAGTCAGTGCCCGTGGACTGACCAGCCGGTACGGCGCGTGGCTTCGCGCCGTTTCATCGTTTCCGCGAGGGGAACGAGCGGAAGCCAGCAAGAGCGAAGCTCTTGCGTCGCCGCGAGCCACTCACGCGAGGGATGAGGAGCGCAGGCGAAGCCGAGCACCGCAATCGGTTGGGGAGGGCGTGGGCTTTCGGGGATATCTCGTCTCCCTTCAATCAGGTGTGGGTGAAGCGTGCGACTACTCCGGACGGAGTTATTATTCATCGAAATGCCGTTTCCAGCCGAGTTTAGTACCACGCGTCCCAACCCCTGAGTATGCAGGACGAATCCGTCGTCGTGGCCGGTGCGGGGCTGGCAGGACTGGTCGCCGCCCGCCGCCTCGCCGCGGCCGACGTCGACGTCACCGTCTACGAACGTCGCGACGAGGTCGGCGGTCGCGTGCGAACCGAACGCCGCGGCGGCTACCGCCTCGACCGGGGCTTCCAAGTGCTGTTCACCGCCTACCCGATGGTCCGCGCCGAGTTGGACCTCGACGCGCTCGACCTCCGGCGGTTCAAGCCCGGCGCGAACATCGCCCGCCCGGACAACGTCTCCGCGCTCTCGGACCCGCTGCGCGACCCCACCGCCCTCGTCCCGTCGCTCCGGAATCCGGAGATAACGACGACCGACAAGATGCGCACCCTCGCGCTCCGCCAGCACGTCACCGCGATGGAGGAAGACGAGTTCTTCACCGGCCGCGACATGAGTATCCGCCAGTATCTCCGCGAGTGGGGCTTCTCTCGCCAATACGTCGAGAACTTCGTCGCGCCCTTCTACGGCGGCATTACGCTGGACCGCTCGCTGGGGACGTCGAAACACGTCTTCGAGTACACCTTCCGCGCGCTCTCGGAGGGCGGTATCGCCCTCCCCGCCGACGGGATGCAGGCCGTCCCCGAGCAGTTGGCCGCGAACGCCCGCGACGCAGGAGCCGAAATCCGCCTCGGCGAACCCGTCGAGTCCATCGACGACTCGGGCGAGGGCGTGACCGTCACGACGAGCGAGGGGACGGTCGAAGCGGGCGCGGCAATCGTCGCGACCGACCCGAAGCAGGCCCACGAACTGACCGGTGTCGACGCCATTCCGACCGAAGCCCGAAGCTGTGTCACTCAGCACTACAGCCTGCCCGCCCGCGAGGCACCCGACACGGGCAAGCGACTGCTGCTCAACGCGGGCGAGGCGTCACCGAACACCGTCGTCAACATGACTGCCGTCGCGCCGGAGTACGCGCCGGGTGACAAGGAACTCTTGAACGCGACGTTCCTCGGCGAGGACGCTCAGAACCGCTCGGCCGAGGAACTCGAAGCGGAGACGCGCCGCGTGCTCGAAGCCTGGTATCCCAACGAGGACTACAGCGACCTCGAACGCGTCGAGACCCACCGTATCCCGTTCGCGCAGTTCGACCAGCCGCCGGGCGTCCACGAGACGCTGCCCGACACACGTAACGCGGGAGGGCGAACCTACCTCGCGGGCGACTACACCCGGTGGTCCTCGATTCAGGGCGCGATGCGCAGCGGCCGCGACGCCGCCGAAGCGGTCGTCTCGGACCTGTTCTGATCTCTACTCTCGCAGGAACGCCTCGTCGCCGTGTTGTTCCCGCAGGCGACGGAGTTCGTCGCGCTGTGCTTCGAGATGGTCCGGCAGCTCCGCGTAGGTGTGCTCGAACATATCGTCGGGGTCCGGCTCCAACTCCTCGATGGTCGCAACGACGTCGGCGACGTGGTCTTTGACCTCCGCCTCGATCTCCTCAACTCGCTCGTCGTCGAGCCTTCCGGTCTCCCGCAGGAAGGTTTCGAGCCGGTCGATTGGGTCCCACCGCTTCCACTCCGCAACCTCGTCGTCCTCGCGGTAGGCCGTCGGGTCGTCGGCAGTGGTGTGCGCGCCGTAGCGGTACTGGACTGCCTCGATGAGCGTCGGCCGGAGCGTGCCGCTCTCGCCGTCGTTCTCTCCCTCCGCTTTCGCCTGTTCGGCCGCCGCCTTCGTCACCTGATACATCGCGAGTGGGTCCATCCCGTCGACGCGGACGCCCTCGAAGCCGTAGGCCTCGGCCTTCTGCGCGAACGTCGGACTCGCGGTCTGGCGTTCGGTCGGTACCGAGATGGCCCACTGGTTGTTGTGACAGACGAAGACGTTCGGCGTGTCGAAGACGCCCGCGAAGTTCATCGCCTCGTGGAAGTCGCCCTCGCTCGTCGAGCCGTCGCCGAAGTGACAGACGAACGCCTTCGACTCGCCCTTCAGCTTCGAGGCCCACGCCATGCCCACGGCGTGCGGGATGTGGTCGGCGATGGTGATATTGAGAGGAAAGACGTTGACGTCGACGATGTCGGCGTTGCCCTCCTCGTAGCCGACCCAGTAGGGGAGGTACGCTTCCAGCGCGTCACGGACGACCACCGCGCCGTGTTCGCGGTACTGGTAGAGAATCCAGTCGTCGTCCGCGATGGCGTACGTCGAGCCGACCTGCGAGGCCTCCTGTCCCGCGAGCGGGGCGTAGGTTCCCACGCGGCCCTGTCGCTGGAGGCTGACCATCCGCTCGTCGAAGTGTCGTGCAAGCCGCATATCGCGGTACATCCCGACCAGCCGCTCGTCCGAGAGATTGGGGACCGACGCGCCGTCGATGACCCGTCCGTCGGCGTCGAGCACCCGGACGAGACCGTCGTCCACGTTCATTGGTGACACTCTCGCGTCGACCCTCAAAGTTCCACGGCTCGGAGCAAGGCGACGGTCAGAGCATGCGTCGGAACTCCCCGAGCGGGGGAAAGCGGAGCGTCTCGTGGCTGTCGTCGTCGTAGACGACGGGCCGGAGTGCGTCGACGTCGGTCACGAGCGGCGACTGGAAGTCGCTCGTCCGCATCTCGTTGACCGCGACGCCCGCCGCGAGTCGGTTGAACGCGGGCAACATTACCACGTCGGCACCGCGGTACGTCCCCGCGCCGAGGAGATAGCAGGGCCGCCGCCGCCCCTCGATGTCGATGGCCGGATGGTCGTGGCCGACGATATACCGCGGAGCGTCCGGTTCGGGTTCCTCGTGGCCGTGACAGACGACCGTGCCGTCGGCGAGGCGGTAGCTCTCGTGGAGCTCGCCGTCCCAGACGTCCGCCAGATGGGTGTCGTGGTTTCCGGCGACGAGGACGGGTCGCGCGCCGGCCTCGCGACAGCAGTCGACGAGGTCACGGAGGTGCGCACGCGTCGCGTCCGACGCGTGCGAGAAGCTGTGAAGCACGTCGCCGGCGAAGACGGCCTCTGTGGGTTCGAAGTAGGTGAGGAGTCCGTCGAGCCGGTCGTGCAGGTCGGCACGTTCGCCGAGCGGGAACTCGACGCTCGACGCCTCGTCGCGGCCGACGTGCACGTCGGCGACGACGAGACTCCCCGTTCCCTGCACGAACACGCCACGGTCGCGGAACGACAGGTCGTCCACGCGAGAAGGTTCGTGCGGAAGGATATATCGCTACCGTCCCACGTGGGTTTTTAAACTATCCTTCCTTCTCTGGAGCCATGAGCGGAGCCCTGGAGGACAAGCGCACCGCGACACGGTTTCGCATCCTCGTCGAGATCGCTGACCGACAGCCAGCGGTGAGTCAGGGTGAGATCGCCGAGGCCGTCGGCGTGACGAGCCAGGCGGTCAGTGAGTATATCCGCGACCTCGTCGAGGACGACCTCGTCGAGAAGGAGGGCCGGTCGCGCTACCGCGTCACCAAAGAGGGCGTCGACTGGCTGTTCAAGGAGGCGAAGTCCATCCGTCGGTTCGCTGACCACGTCACCGAGGACGTCTTAGAGAGCGTCCAAGAGGACGCCGCGGTCGCCACCGCCGACGTCGAGGCGGGCGAGACGGTCACGCTCTCGCTGCGCGACGGCCTCCTGCACGCGACGCCGGGCGACGAGGGACCGGCAATCGGCGTCGCGACCACCGACGCCGAGGCGGGCACGGACGTCAGCGTCACGGGCTTCGAGGGCGTCATCGACTTCGAGCCGGGGTCCGTGAGCATCTATCAGGTCCCGCCCGTCCGCGACGGCGGAAGCCGCGCCGTCGACGACGGCGGTCTCGCCGCCACCTGCGAGGACGCGGATCTCGTGGTCGCCGCGGGCGTCGAAGCGGTCGTCACGCTCCGCGGGCTGGGCGTCGAACCCGCGGTCGTCGTCGCCGCCGGGAGCGTCGCGACCGAGGCCGCCGCTCGCGGACTGAACGTCGTCGTCGTCGCGACCACGGACGCCATCGGCCGCGTCACCGACGAACTCAGAGACGGTGACGTGACGTACGAAGTACGCGACGTCTAAGAGGAAGAGTCGTCGAGATGGTTCTTGGCCGTCGTGTAGGCCTCTCTGAGCTGTTTGAACTCCTCGCTGTCGCCGCCGTGGTCCGGATGTGTCTCCTTGGCCTGTGAGCGGTAGGCACGCTTTACCTCGTCGCGTTCGGCCGTCGTCGACAGCCCGAGCCGGTCGAACGCGGCCACGACGGGGTCGGGCAGGTCCTCCTCGACTTCGAGTTCGGGCACCTCGAAGGGGAGCCGCCGACCCAGCTGGGAGCCGGGCATCTCGTGTTCGCAGAGCACCGCGTAGGTGCCCGCGCGTTCGATGTGGAAGTACGCCTGGGCGTCGAAGGTGATTGCGACGTCTCTGCTGGGGAGGTAGAAGGCGACCGTGTGGCCGTGGACCGGATGGTCTTCGGCAAAGGCTTCGCCGATGGTCCGGAGATAGTCACGGATCTCCGCGCGGCGGCGGGCCGTCCCGTCGAACGTCTGGGAGGGGTCGATGGGCGCAGTGGGGAACACCCGGTCGGCGACGACGAAGATACCGGCGACGACGACGGAGGCGGCTGCACCGACGCCGAGTCCCATCAGGAGCCACGGCGGGAGCAGTGAGAGCCACTCGGGCAACACTACCGGGGCTAGGTGACGGGAGCTAAAGAACCCCTCGCCACCGGTAGAGAAAGCGGGGGCTGGCCGGGAGAGAAAAGTGAGAAACCGAGGCGCGTCGGCGGCCGCTTCAGAGGATTCCTTCGGCCTTGAGACCCTCGATGACGTCGTCGACGAGAGACTCCGCCGAGTCGTACGGGAAGTCCTGGTGGCTGCCGAGCTTCGCGGCCATCTCCATCGCGGTGAAGCTGACGTCGCCGGCTTCGAACCGCGTGCCCGGACCGTTCGGGAGGGCGGGGACGAGCGACATCTGGTTCTTGACGGGGTAGTCGGCACCGCTGAACGCTTCGAGGAGTTGCTCGCGAATCTCCGAGGTGACCTCTTCGTTTGCCATGTTCTTTCATGCACACAAGGAGCGCAAAAGCGTTCCGGAACCACGCTAAACTGGTTGGGAGTTTATCACGCCGGGGCCGTGTGTGTTTTTGTCCAGGCTATCCAAGCCCCGCTATGGACGCTGACTTCGACCTGCTGAAGGAGTTGACCGAAGAGAACGGTGTGCCCGGCTACGAGGGCCGCCTGCGCGACCTCGTCCGCCGGGAGTTCGAGGACACGACCGACGAGGTGCGTTCGGACGCGATGGGCAACGTCGTCGGCACCATCGAGGGCGAGAGCGACTACAGCGTCGTCGTCGCCGCGCACATGGACGAGATCGGCTTCATGGTCAAACACATCACCGACGACGGCTTCCTCCAGCTCGACGCGCTCGGCGGCTGGGACCCCCGTGTGCTGAAAGCCCAGCGCGTGACCGTCCTCACCGAGCAGGGCAGCCTGCCGGGCGTCATCGGCTCCGTGCCCCCGCACACGCTCACCGAGGAGCAGAAGGAGAAGGAGCCGAAGGTCGAGGACGTCCACGTCGACCTCGGAATGCCCGCGGAGGCCGTCGAGGAGCACGTCGCCGTCGGCGACCTCGTGACGACCGAGCAGACGACCATCGAGATGGGCGAGTTCGTCACGGGCAAGGCACTGGACAACCGCGTCTCCGTCTTCGCGATGCTCGAAGCCGCCCGCCGCCTCTCGAATCCGGCCGTGACGGTCCATCTCGTCGCCACGGTCCAAGAGGAAGTCGGGCTGCGCGGCGCGGAGGCCGTCGGCGTCGACCTCGACCCCGACCTCGCGCTCGCGCTCGACACCACCGTCGCCAACGACGTCCCGTCGTTCGATGCGAGCGAGTACGTGACCGAACTCGGCGAGGGTGCAGGAATCAAACTCAAGGACTCCAGCGTCATCACGAACCGGAAGGTCCACCGCCGGATGCGTGAGGTCGCCGAGAGCGAGGAGATTCCGTACCAGCTCGAAGTCCTCCCGGCGGGCGGGACGGACACGGGCGGTCTCCAGCGTTCCTCGGGTGCGAAGCCCGCGGGTGCCATCTCGGTGCCGACGCGCTATCTCCACACGCCGACCGAGAGCGTCCACCACGCCGACGTCGACGCGGCCATCGACCTCCTGACGGCCTTCCTGGAGTCGGAGACGGGCGAACACGACTACACGCTGTAGGTCGACGGGAGCCGTCGGCCGTCGTCACACGCTTTTCTGCCGACCCGGCGCGCCGAGCGGAACCAAAGTATTCACTATGGCCGCCTTCTAACCGCCGACAATGACTGACGGCAACGCAGGTCTCTCGCGGCGTGGCTTCCTGACGGCAGCGGGGACCGCAGTGGCGGCAGCCGGGACCGCGGCCGCCCAGGAAGACGGCAACACGACGGCAGGCAACGAGACGACGACCGCAAGCGGCAATCAGACGATGTCCGGCAACGAGACCGCAAGCGGCGACGAGTCCGCGGGCGGCTCCGGCTCCGGCTCCAGCGGTGGCGTCGAGCGGGAAGTCATCGTCGGTCCCGAGGGCGAACTCGTCTTCGACCCCGAGACGGTCGAGGTCACCCCCGGCTCGACGGTCACGTGGGTCTGGGAGTCCGACAACCACAACGTCGTCCCCGACGGTGAACTCCCCGAGGGTGCCTCGTGGGAAGGAACCGGCGGCGACAGTGAGACGTTCGACACGGGCTACGAGTACAGCCACACCTTCACGGAACTCGGCACGTACGACTACGTCTGTGTCCCGCACGCCAGCGTCGGCATGGTCGGTGCCGTCGAGGTCGTCGAGGAACTCTCCTCGGGCGGCGGCGAGGGTGGCGGCTCGAACATCCCGCAGGTGCCCGACAGCGCGAAGTCTCTCGGCGTCGCGACGACGTTCTCGATGATCTCGGTGCTCGGCCTCGCGTACTTCTTCATGAAGTACGGCGGCGACTACGAGACGCCCGACAACTGAACGCCGTCTTCTCTCTTCGTTCGCTCCCGGCGAGCGGCCGGGCTGTCCGTCCGCTGTGTGACCGCCGTTCGTCCCACTGCGTGGCCACCGCTCATCCACTCGTCCACTGCGTGGCCACCACTTGACGACGCTCAGAAGAAGCCGTAGTCGTCGACGACCTCGGTGTAACAGTCGAGATACCGCTGGAGCACCTCGCTGTGGTCGAACGACGCGTAGTCCTCGTTGACCGTCTGTCGCTCCATCCCGCCGGAGGCGACGATCTCGTCGGCGAGTTCCTGTGGGCTGGTGACCAGCTTGCCGCGGGCCTTGCCCTCGACCAGTTCGTGGGCACTCGACCCGGCCTGGTACTCGACGATGCCGACACAGCCGCAGGCGAGTGCCCACAGCAGGTTCGTCGGGAACGCCTCGCGCTCGGCGGTCTGTGCGAAGACGTGCGCGCCTTTCAGAATCGGGACGCGCTCCTCGTCAGCGAGGTCGCCGAGGAAGTCGACGCGGTCGTCGATGCGGAGGTCGCGGGCGGTCGTCTCCGCACGCTCGCGTTCGGGACCGTCGCCGATGACGGCGGCCTGCCAGTCGCGGTCCCGCAACTCGGCGAGCGCGAGGAGAAACGACTCGACGTTGGCCCCCTCGTCGAGGTCGCGGGCGTAGACGACGTCGGCGCGGTCGTCGACGTCGGCCTCGCGGACGAGCGAGAGATCGATGCTCTCGGGAATCACGCGGACGTCGTCCTCCGCGGCCCCGTACTCCCGAACCCGCGTGCGGACCGTCTCCGAGGGGGTGACGACCGCGTCGGCTCCCGTCGCCGCTCGGCGGTAGTTCTTCTTCGAGCCGGCACCGTCGGCCCACCAGTCGACGACGACGGGCACCCGGAGCAGTCGGGCCGTGGTCTTGGCGGCGACGACCGCGGAGGGCGGCGTGTTGACCGCGTGGACGACGTCGGGCGAACAGTTCTTCAGCGCGAAGGGGAGTTTGGAGGCGAACTTCCTCGCGTCGGATTCGGCCGTGATCGACCGGTACAGGACGTCCTCGTGTTCGAACTCGGGGATGGTTCCCTCCCACCAGCGAGAACAGAGCACCGTGACCTCGTGGCCGCTGGCGGCGAGATGTCGGGCGATCCGTCGCGTCCGGCGGGTTGCCGGCGTCTCGTCGTGATACGCCGTCGTCATCGCCACGAACGCGACTCGCATATCCGGCGGATTGACGGCCCGTGATAAAAATCCATGTCTTTCGCGGGTGAGCGGGCCGCCGCGGCGGTGACAGGTGCGGGCCGCCGTCGGAGGCTCGCCGCACCCAAAACCGTTTGTCGTCGGCGGTGGAAGGTCGGGTCATGTACGACATCGAACGCTATCTCAACATCCGCAGTGCCTACGGCGCGTCGTTCTCGCCGAGCGGCGAGACCCTCTCGTTTCTGATGGACACGACCGGGACATCTCAGGTCTGGAGCGTCGACGCGCCCGGCGCGTGGCCCGAGCAACACACCTTCTACGACGAGCGGGTCACCTTCGCCTCCTGGTCGCCCGAACGCCGCGAACTCGCCTTCGGGATGGACGAGGGCGGCAACGAGCGCGCCCAACTCTATCTGCTCGGCCCGGACACCGGCGAGGTGACGAACCTGACCCAACGCCCGGACGCCAAACACCGCTGGGGCGGCTGGAGCCACGACGGCGACCGCTTCGCCTTCGCCTCGAACCGCCGTGACAACTCGGTGTTCGACATCTACGTGCAGGGCCGCGACGAGGTCGGCAACGACGCCGAACTCGTCCACGAGGGCGACGGCTGGCTCACCGTCGGCGGCTGGAGTCCCGACGACACGAAGCTCGTCGTCACCGAGGCCTACTCCAACTTCGACCAGGACGTCTATGTCTTCGACCTCGAGGCGGGCGAACTGACCCATCTCACGCCGCACGAGGGGACGATTCGGTATCAGAGCGTCTCGTGGGGGCCTGCGGGCGAGAACCTCTATCTCGTCACCGACGACGGCTCGGACACCCTCTATCTCGCGCGGCTGAACCTCGAAACCCGCGAACTGACGACCGTCGAAGAGGGTGGCGAGTGGGAACTCGACGGCGTCGCCATCGACCACGACACCGGCCATCTCGTCTACTCGCAGAACGTCGACGGCTACACCGAGTTGACCACGGGACGCCTCGCCAACCCCGACACCATCGAGGCGTTCCCCCAGCCGGAACTCTCCCAGGGTATCGCCGGAGGCGTCAGCTTCGGTCCCGACGCCGAGCAGTTCGCGCTCACCGTCACGGGCAGTGCCGACAACACCAACGTCTACGTCGTCGAGATGGAGACCGGAGACGTCGAGCGGTGGACCTACGCCGCGACGGCGGGCATCCCGCGCGAGACGTTCGTCGAACCCGAACTCGTCCACTATCCGACGTTCGACGGGCGGCAGATTCCGGCGTTCTTCACGCTGCCCGAGACGGACACCGGTCACGGCGAGACGCCGGTCATCGTCGACATCCACGGCGGCCCCGAGTCCCAGCGGCGGCCCTCCTTCAGCGGCGTCAAACAGTATCTCGTCAACAACGGTTACGCCGTCTTCGAGCCGAACGTCCGCGGCTCGGCGGGCTACGGGAAGGCCTACGGCCATCTCGACGACGTCGAGAACCGGATGGACTCGGTGAAAGACATCCAGGCGGCCGTCGAGTGGCTCCACGACCACCCCGCCGTCGACGCCGAGCGCGTCGTCGCGATGGGCGGCTCCTACGGCGGCTTCATGGTACTCGCCGCGCTGACCGAGTATCCCGAACTGTGGGCGGCCGGTATCGACATCGTCGGCATCGCCAACTTCGTCACGTTCCTCGAGAACACGGGCGACTGGCGGCGCGAACTCCGTGAGGCCGAATACGGCTCGCTGGAGGAGGACCGCGAGTTCCTCGAATCCATCTCGCCGATCAACAACATCGAGTCCATCCAGGCCCCGCTGTTCGTGCTCCACGGCGCGAACGACCCGCGAGTCCCCGTGAGCGAGGCCGAACAGATCGTCGAGAAGGCCCGCGAGCAGGACGTCCCAGTCCGAAAGCTCGTCTTCGACGACGAGGGCCACGGCTTCTCGAAGCTGGAGAATCGCGTGCAGGCCTACACGGAGATCGTCGACTTCCTCGAAGAGCACGTCTGAAGGGGTCGACGTCACCGGAACCGACGACGCAGCGGGCGACCGCCACGCCGTCCGCCGACTGGCGGCTCCCTGTCACCATCTATCCTGAACATCCGTTAGAGTCAAACGCCCCCACAGCGAATCGCGAGGTATGAGCGCAGACGCAGAACAACGAGCCATTCGGTGTCTCGTCGCGAAAGTCGGACTGGACGGCCACGACCGCGGGGCACACGTCATCGCTCGCGCTTTCCGCGACGCAGGCTTCGAGGTCATCTACTCCGGCCTCCACCGCGCACCCGAAGAGATCGTGCAGGCGGCGGTCCAAGAGGACGTCGACGTGCTCGGCATCTCCATCCTCTCGGGTGCCCACAACACGCTCGTCCCGAAGGTCATCGAGGGGCTGAAGGAGTACGAGGCCTTCGAGGACACCCTCATCATCGTCGGCGGCATCGTCCCCGACGACGACCGCGCGAAGCTGAAGGAGCTCGGCGTCGCCGAGATCTTCGGTCCGGGAACCCCGATGAAAGAGACCATCGAGTTCGTCCGCAACAACGTCCACGACCGCGACTGATGGCACAGCACGCTGCACAGAGTGACCTCGTCGACGAACTGCTCGACGGCAAACACCGTGCGTTGGCGCGGGTCATCACGAAGATCGAGAACCGCTCGCCCGGCTACCGCGAGATCGTCTCGGCGCTCCACGAACACACCGGCGACGCCGAGGTCATCGGCATCACGGGCAGTCCCGGCGCGGGCAAGTCGACGCTCGTCGACAAGCTCGCCGCCGCCTACCGTGAAGCGGGGCTGACAGTCGGCATCATCGCCGTCGACCCCTCCTCGCCCTTCACCGGGGGTGCCGTCCTCGGCGACCGTATCCGGATGGCCTCGAACGTCGGCGACATGGACGTCTTCTTCCGGTCGATGAGTGCTCGCGGCCAACTCGGCGGGCTGTCGACCGCGACGGCGGACGCCGTCAAGGCGCTCGACGCCTTCGGCAAGGACAAGGTCATCATCGAGACGGTCGGTGCCGGCCAGAACGAGGTCGACATCGTCCGCACCGCCGACACCGTGACCGTGCTCGTCCAGCCCGGCAGCGGCGACGACGTCCAGATGCTGAAGGCCGGAATCCTCGAAATCGGCGACGTCTTCGTCGTCAACAAGGCCGATATGCCGAGTGCCGACCGCACGGTCGCCGAACTGGAGGAGATGATCCATATGCGCGACGACCCGACCGCGATGCTCGACCTCGGCCACCACGGCTTCGAGGAGCCGGAAGTCGCAGGCAACGGTGAGCGTGAGGACGGCGACGATGAGACCGAAACGGAACGCTGGACCCCGCAGGTCGTCACCACCGTCGCCAAGGACGGCGAGGGCGTCGCGACCCTCATCGAGACGCTCGACGACCACTACGCCTATCTCGAATCGACCGGCCGCCTCGACGCGAAGGCGCGGATGCGCTACGCCGAAGAGATCCGCCAGCTCCTCCGGGAGGACACCGCGGGCTTGCTCGAACGCGAACTCGACCGTCGCGGCGGCGTCGAGTCGTTCGCCGCGGCCGTCCACGACCGCGAGACCGACCCCTACACCGTCGTCGACGACCTGATCGGGCCGCTCCGGGACTGTCTGGACGAACAGCGCGAGTGAGGGCCGCGGCGGTGGGACGACCCCCAACGGCCGAGGCTGCCGCCAATTGGCGACCGAGACCAGTCGGAATCCGAGACGGGACCGGCCGCTGACAGGTGCGCCTTTAACCATGGAGTTCCTCAGATGGACGTATGAACCTCCGCCGAGCAGCCGGTCTTGCACTCGCAGGTGTCGGAGCGACCGCACTCGCCAACCGCGCCCTCCACGGCCGGGCGGGCGAACTCGAAGCACCCCTCGCCGGTGAACAGCGGACCTACCGCTGGCGCGGGATGGACGTCGCCTACACGGAGGCGGGTGACCCCGACGACCCGGACCTCGTCCTCCTCCACGGCATCAACGCCGCTGGCTCCAGCGGCGAGTTCCGCGAGGTCTTCTCGGCACTCGCCGACGAGTACCACGTCGTCGCCCCCGACCTCCCCGGCTTCGGTCTGTCCGACCGGCCGCCGCTTCGCTACTCCGCGGCACTCTACGAGGACTTCGTCGCCGACTTCCTCGGCGAGTTCGACTCGCCGCGCGTCCTCGCCTCGTCGCTGACGAGTGCCTACGTCGTCGCCGTCGCCAACCGACTCGACCTCTCGCGGCTCGTCCTCGTCTGTCCGACCGCCCGCGGCGGTCCCGACCCGAACCAGGCAGTCCGCGAACTCGTCCGCGCGCCCGTCGTCGGCGACCTGCTGTTCAACGCCATCACGTCGAAGCCGTCGATCCGCTACTTCAACGCCGACCACGGCTACTACGACATGGATTCGGTGACCGACGACTGGATGGATTACGAGTGGCGCACCGCCCACCAGCCGAACGCCCGCTTCGCGCCCGCCTCGTTCATTAGCGGCTATCTCAACTCCGAGATCGACCTCGGCGAGACGCTCGCCGCGCTCGACGTCCCGGTCACGCTCGTCTGGGGCCGCGAGGCCGACATCACGCCGCTGTCCGACGGGCGGAAACTCGCCGACGAAGCCGACGCGCGGCTCGTCGTCTTCGACGACGCGAAACTGCTCCCGCACGTCGAGCATCCGGGTGCCTTCCTCGACACAGTGCGCGAGGAACTCGCGGCCGACGCGGCGTAACCTTCGGAGAACTCGCAGCTGTTTTGCTCTCGGTCAGGCCGACTTGACGCCGACGAGTGCCAACAGGCAGGTCCACGACAACACGCCGACGACGACGGCCCAGAGTCTCACGTCGCTGGAGAGGCTGCCCGACAGGAACGCGACGGCCGCGGCGAGACCAACGAGCGCGAGCGCGACGGCGAGCAACGTGTCGTACCGCTCGTCGTAGTCGATTCGAGCAACCTCCGGCGTCGGCGTCGGCCGTGGCTCGCGCCGGATGCCGTCGTCGGTGCGGACCGCCCGAAGCAGCCACCGCGCTCTCGCCAGCACCGCGCCGAGGAGACCGCCGACGAACAGCCCAATGACGAGCCCGCTGGTGTCGCCGACGAGTGCAAACCCGAGACCGACGACGGCGGCGGGAACGAGCACGAGTGCGACGGTCTCGGCGACGTCGAGGGCGACGAGCCGGGGGTCGCGCTCGCGTAGCTGTTGGAGGGGCATCTTCGGACGGAGTTCGCGCGCCCTGAACAAAAGTGTTCGTCGGCCGAGCGTCTCGCTCAGCGCAGACTGAACCGGACCATCCGGCTGTCGTCGGCCTCGTTGGCCGCGGCCCCGGCTTCGACCGCCGAGCCGACTTCGACGTCGTCGACGGCGTCGCTGCCGAGGACGCCGGTCAGCCGGACGCCGCCGAAGTCCGCGATGACCGTCGCATACGGTGCTTCGTGCGCGAAGTTCGGCGGCGGGACGTGGACGACGGTGTACGTCTCGACCTCTCCGGTCTCCGGCAGCGGTTCCTCCGAGAGCTCTGGCGAGCCGCAGTGCGGACAGACCCGTCGGGGCGGCAGCGAGCCGTGGCCAGCCTCGCAGGCGAGATAGAAGCCGTCGCCAGCGTCGATCGCGTCGAGCCAGTCGTCGTAGCCAGCGTCGGTCATCTGCATACCTCCGCGGCAGTGAATCGCCGCTCCGTCATCGGCCCACCTCCAAGACGTGAACGACCGCACTCGCGACGGTGCCACCCGCGTTGTGGGTGAGACCGACGCGGGCGTCCGAAACGGCGTCGCTGTTGGGATGGTCGCCGCGCAGCAGTCGGGTCATTTCGACGAGCTGGCTGCCGCCCGTCGCGCCGACGGGGTGGCCCTTCGCCTTCAAGCCGCCCGAGAGGTTGATAGGGCGGTCGCCGTCGATGGTGGTCTCGCCGCGGCGGGCCGCGCCGATTCCCTCGCCTGGTTCGTAGAAGCCGAGCGATTCGAGCGCGAGCACCTCCGCGATGGTGAAGCAGTCGTGGACCTCCGCGACTTCGATGTCCTCGGGACCGACACCGGCGTCGGCGTAGGCCTCCTCGGCCGCCTCCGTCGCGGCGGGCGTCCGGGCGAGATAGTCGCGGTCCTGCAACGCCATCTTGTCGCCGCCCTGCCCCGTCCCCGTGATGGAGACGGGCGCGTCGAGACCGTGTTCCTCCGCGTAGTCGTCGCTGACGAGGACGAGCGCGCTCGCGCCGTCGGTGATGGGGCAAGCGTCGTAGAGTCCCAGCGGCTCGGCGACGATGGGGGCGTCGAGTGCCTGTTCGACGGTGATCTCCTTCTGGAACTGTGCGTACTCGTTGTCGAGGGCGTTGGCGTGGTTCTTGACCGCGATGTGCGCGAGGTCCTCGCGCTCGCCGCCGTACTGCGAGAAGTACGCCTTCGCCATGAGCGCGTAGGCACCGGGGAAGGTGACGCCCGAGCGGACCTCGTGGAGTTCGTCGGCGGCGATGGCGAGTGCCTCGGTCGCGCCGTCGGTGTCGAGGTTGGTCATCCGCTCCATCCCACCGGCGAGTACCACGTCGTTCTCGCCCGAGCGGATGCTCCGGACGGCCTCGCGGGCGGCGACGCCCGCGGAGGCACAGGCCTGTTCGTAGCGGGTGGCCGGGCAGCCGAGACCCGCCGCCTCCGCCATGAGCGGTCCCTGGTGGCCCTGCCGCTCGGCGATTGCGCCCATGAAGTTGCCGTAGTTCAGCTGTTCGATGTGGTCGCGGGGGACGCCTGCGTCCTCGCGAGCCGCGAGTGCGGCCTCGGCGAAGAGGTCACGGCCCGTCCGGTCGGGGTGACTCCCGAAATGGGTCAGACCGACCCCGGCGACTCGTACGCCAGTCATACACGAACGACAATGTGAGAGTTGCGTATAGACTTGCCGGATGAGCCGGTCAGTCCCGTCGCGGCGACGATCCGTCGGCACGTCGTCTCTCTGGAGAAACAGATCGTGGCATATTTTTAAATGGTCTTCTCGTGATACGGAGCTATGGCAACGGGACGTGTGTACGCCGTCGCGGGCGCGAAGGGGGGCGTCGGCAAGACGACGACGAGTCTCAACCTCGGAGCGGCACTCGCCGCCGCCGGTCGCTCGGTCGTCGTCGTGGAACTGGATCTCGCGATGGCGAACTTCGCAGACTTTCTCGCACTCGACGTCGACCCGGAGACCGATACGACCGTCCACGACGTGCTCGCGGGCGACGCCGCCGTCGCCGACGCCGTCTACGACGCACCCGGCGGGTTCAGCGTCGTCCCGAGCGGGACGACCCTCGACGGCTTCGCGAAGACGGACGTCGACGGCGTCGGCGACGTGCTTCTCACGCTGCGCGAGGAGTACGAGGTCGTCCTGCTCGACACCGGCGCGGGGCTGAGCCACGAGACGCTCTTACCGCTCGCACTGGCCGACGAGACACTGCTCGTCTCCTCGCCACGCGTCGCCTCGGTCCGCGACGCCGAGAAGACGAAACAGCTCGCCGCCCGCGTCGGTGGCACCGTCGCGGGCGTCGTCTTCGTCCGGTCGGGGACGGGTAACTCGCCGCCGGTCGACCGCATCGCCGACTTCCTCGACGTGCCGATGTTCGGCCACGTCCCCGAGGACGAGTCGGTGCCTGCGTCGCAGGACGCCGGACGGCCGGTCGTGGCGGAGGCTCCCGACAGCGAGGCGGCGGCGGCCTACGTCGCCATCGCGGGGCGACTCGCCCGGCGTGATGCGGTCGCCGCCGACCGCGGCGAACTCGCCTCGAACGCCGTCCGCGTCCGACAGGAGACCGCCCGACACCGCGGCGGGTTCGTCTTCCCCGAGGGCGAGTCGCCGGAGGCAGGCGATACCGACACCGCTGCCGCCACAGCGACCGCGACGGCGACGAGCGAGACCGACGACCCCGACTCGGCAGGGGACGAGACCGACGGCTCCGATTCGACGGGAGGCGAAACTGACGCCCCCGACTCGGTGGAGGACGAAACCGACACGCGGGAGCCGGACGAGCGACCCGCGTCGGCGGCAGACACCGGCTCGACGCAGCCCGACGAGCCGACGCAGTCTGACGACTCGACACAGTCCAACGAGACGGCGCAGGCCAACGAGACGGCGCGACCCGACCAGTCCGCACCGTCGCCGACGGCCGTACAGTCGAGCGACGGAACAGGCGGAAAAGGAGAGCCGAGCGACGGAACAGGCGGAAAAGGAGAGCCGAGCGACGAGACGGACCGGAACACGGCGGACGGTGGGCTTCGGACCCGCGTCGGTGCGGTGCTCCAGAGCGTCCGGCAGTCGTTCTGACTCCGGCTATCCCTCGCCGACGAGTCGCTCTTCGCCCTCCCACTCCTGCTCGCGCAGTTCGTACTTCTGAATCTTCCCGGTCGCCGTCTTCGGCAACTCGGCGACGAACGCGACCTCGCCGGGCACCTTGTAGGAGGCGATGCGTTCGCGGCAGAAGTCTTTGATCTCCTCGGCGGTGACGCCGGGGTTCTCGGGGTCGCCGTTGGCGGGCACGAGGAACGCCTTCGGCGTCTCGCCCCACTTCTCCGAGGGCACCGGAATCACGGCGACGTCGGCAACCGCCTCGTGTTCGAACAGGGTGTCCTCCAGTTCGATGCTGGAGATGTTCTCGCCGCCGGAGATGATAATGTCCTTCTTGCGGTCTTGGATGGTGATGAAGCCGTCCTCGTCGACGGTCGCGAGGTCGCCCATGTGGTAGTAGCCCTCCACGCGGTCGTCGAAGGCCTCCGCCGTCGCCTCGGGTTTCTCCCAGTAGCCGTCCATCACCTGGTTACCGCGGACGACGATTTCGCCGACGGTCGCCCCGTCGCGGGCGACGTCCTCGCCGTCGTCGTCGACGACGCGGACTTCGGTGCCGAGATAGCCGATGCCCTGGCTCTTCTTCACCGCAAAGCGGTCCGGACTCTCCTGGTCGAAGAAGCGTCGGGCGTCGGACGTCGTGATGAGCGGCCCCGTCTCCGTCGCGCCGTAGACGTGTTTGAGATACCAGCCGAACTCGTCTTCGACGGTGCGGATGGTCGCCTCCGGCGGTGCGGCTCCAGCCGTCGCGACCCGGACGGGGTTCGCGCCGACAGTGGCCGGTTCGTGCTCCTCGTGGTACTCCCCGAGCATGTTGAGCACCGTCGGGGCGGCACAGAAGTACGAGACGTCCTCCGTTTGAATCCGCTCGAATATCTCGCCCGCGTCGATGCCGCGGGTGCAGATATGTCGCGCCCCGTTGCCGGTGATCGCGTAGATGTGGCCCCAGCCGTTGACGTGGAACATCGGCAGCGTCCAGAGATAGACGTCGTCGTCACTGATCTCCTGGTGGGCCGTGATGAGATAGGCGTGGAGCGTCTCCGTCCGGTGGGTGCGGCAGACACCCTTCGGGTCGCCGGTCGTCCCCGACGTGTAGTTGATGGTGATGACCTCGTCTTCGGCCATCTCCGGCCGCTCGTAGTCGGTCGACTCGGCGACGATATCGTCGAAGGACTCCCACTGTCCCTCGACGGCGTCGACGTCGTTGGTGATGAACACCTCCGTCGGCACGTCGTCGCGGACCGCCTCGATTTTCTCCGCCAGTTCGTGGTCGGCGTAGATGGCCGTCACCCCCGCGTCGTTCAGGATATACTCGAAGTCCTTGGGCACGAGTCGGTAGTTCAGCGGGGTGTGGACCGCCCCGACCTGCATCGCGCCGTAGGCGGCTTCGAGATGGTAGTGGGTGTTCGGGTCCAAGACGGCCACCCGATCGCCCTTCCCGATGCCGCGCGCCTGCAGAGCCGCCGCGAAGCCGTCGGCGCGCTCGCCCAACTCGTCGTACGTGTACCGTTCGCCCGTCGTCGCCAACACCGCCTCTTTGTCGCCGTAGTGTCGCCGCGCTCTGTCCAGAAACTCGGTCACGAGGAGGGGTTTCTCCATGCAGTATTCTTGATGAAGGTTCATGATATAGGTTGCCGGATGGTGGCAAAAGCCACGCGAACCGGTGGCTGTCTGATGGCTCCCGAGTGCTCAATACTCCAGAAATCCGTCCGGACGGACTATATTTCTCTGTAGCACTACTCAGGAAAATATCATACTGCTCCGGGTCGATTCCCGGATATGGCACTCTCGGAGTACACCGGCCGGACGCCGCGCGGCTACGACCAGGAGACGACCGTCGAGCGCGTCGCCCCCCACCAACGGTGGGACGTCGACGGCGAACGACAGGGTGACTGCAGCAACTGCGGCGACGAACTCCAGTTGCGCGAGAAGCATCTGCTCGTGACGCTCACGCGAAAGCCGGGACGGAACGCCGAACGACACCATCTCTGCGGCCAGCCCTGTCTGGACGAGTGGCTCGTCGACTAATTACTGGCTACTACCACAAACTATTACTCAGTCAGCCACGGTGAGACAGCCATGGCTCTCAGTGGTGACAGACCGTGGTAAGCACAGCAGCCCTCCTCGGCGTCGGCGCGCTCGTCCTCGTCGGGTTCGCGGCCGTCGGGGCGTGGTACAGCCGTGGGCGGGTCGGCTCCGTCGAGGACTTCATCACCGCCCGCGACAGCGCGGCGACCGGCACGCTCACCGCGACGGTCGTCGCGTCGAGCATGGGCGCGTGGATCCTCTTCAGCCCCGCCGAGGCGGGCGCGGCCTTCGGCGGCGTGACGGCCGTCGTCGGCTACGCCGTCGGCTCGGCACTCCCGCTCGCCGTCTACGCCTCGCTCGGCCCGCGGATCCGGCGACTCCTCCCCCGCGGCCACTCGCTGACCGAGTACGCCGCCGCGCGCTACGGCCCGGCGATGGCGGGCTACGTCCTCGTCGTCTCGGTCGCGTATATGTTCATCTTCCTCGCCGCCGAGTTCACCGGTATCGCGCTCGTGATGGAGCGGCTCGCGGGCGTTCCCGGCTGGCAGACCGCGACGCTCGTCGGCGTGACCGTCCTCGCCTACACCGCCTACGGCGGCCTCCGCGCGAGCATCGTCACTGACCGACTCCAAACGCTCGTCATCCTCCCGCTGTTCTTCGTCGGTGTCGCGGTCGCGCTCGTCGCGCTCGGCGGGCCGACGGCGGCCGCGCGCTCGGTGACGGCGACCCGTCCCGAACTGCTCTCGCTCGGCTACCTCCCCGGCCTGGAGTTCGGCGTCTACGTCGCCGTCGCGATTCTCGGCGCGGAACTCCTGAACCAGGCGTGGTGGCAGCGGGTCTACGCCGGTCGCGACGACGCGACCGTCACGCGGTCGTTCCGGCTGGCCGCCCTTCTGGTCCTTCCGATGGTCCTCGTCGTCGGCTTGTTCGGTCCCGTCGCGGCGGGCCGCGGGCTGGTCGAGAGTTCCGCGGATGCGAGCGTCGCGCTCTTTCTCGTCGTCGAACAGCTGCTCCCCGAGTGGGTGACGTTCGTCTTCGCCCTGCTCGCGCTCCTGCTCGTCGTCTCCAGTGCCGACACGCTGTTCAACGCCATCGCGAGCGTCGTCACGACCGACCTGCCTCGCGTCGCCGACGTCTCCCCGGACGGCCTGCTGCTCGTCGCCCGCGGCTTCACGGGCGTTGTCGCGCTCGGTGCCATCGTCGTCGGCGCGCAGGGCTACAGCGTCCTGACGCTGTTTCTCCTCGCCGACCTGCTGGCGGCGGCGACCTTCGGGCCGCTGCTCCTCGGACTCTACTCCGAGCGCGCGCGCTCCGGCGGCGTCCTCGCCGCCAGCACCGTCGGACTCGTCGTCGGTCTCGCGTTCTTCCCGCCCGCCCGCGGCGTGCTCGCCCCCTCGTTCCTCCCGGCACCGTCGTTCTTCGTGTCGTTCCTCTCGGCAGCCGGACTCTCCTGTGGGCTGGCGGCACTCTCGACGCGCGTCGGCGACGACCGGTACGACCTGGACCGCCTCGGCGACGAGGTGGGACGGCTCGACCAGTCGAGCGAGACCGCAGACGGGGCGGCCGTCGCCGACGACTGAGTCGGCGGCGCGGTCGCTGTGAGTGTAGATGAATAATGGGTCGCTGTCGACGACGACGCGGCCCGGCAATGGGGCCGGTGGGGCAGTTACGTCCGCCCCTCGGCGACGTCGAGCGACCAGAAGAAGCCGTAGTAGGCGAGGACGCCGCAGGCCATGGTGAAGTAGTAGGCCCACTGCGGCCCGTCGACGACTTCGAAGACGAGCGAGACGACCGCGACCCACGCCATCGCGAACACCAGGTCGACGACCATCCCCGAGCGGTGCTCGCGGACGTGCTCGCCGATGGCTTCGAGGCGGCTCACGCGCCACCTCGGCGGCTTTCTCTATCTGGGCGAGGGTCGTGTGTCATGGTCAGTCGTCCGCGGGCGACTGCCCGCCGTCGGTCGCGGCGACCTCTTCGGCGGACTGCATCTTCGACATCGGTTCCGGGCTGTGACACTGCCGGACCAGCCGCTTGGTTTCCATGTCCGGCTCCTCGGTCGCCATCGAGACGCCGATGGTGACCGCGAAGACGATGGGGACGGCGACGAGCGCCGAGCCGATGGCGGGCAGCCACTGGGCCAGCGCGGCCGAGTAGGGCTCGCCCGTACCGACGTAGACCGGCAGGACCTCGTTGATCATCGGAATCAGCCAGACGACGAGACCGGTCGTCATCCCGGCCAGCGCGCCCTGACGGTTCGTGTTCTCCCACCAGAGACCGAGGAAGAACATCGGGAACAGCACCGCACCGGCGAGCGAGAACGCGTAGGAGACGAGCGCGGCGATGGGTGCCGCCGGGTCGAGCGCGGCGAGCGTCGTGATGACGCCGAGCGCGATGATGCTCAGCCGACCGACGAGGACCTGCTCGCGCTGGGTCGCGTCGTCGGTGATGATGTTCGCGTAGATGTCGTGCGAGATGGCCGAGGAGCCGGCGATGAACAGCCCCGCGGTCGTCGCGATGGCCGCCGCGATACCACCCGCGGCGACGAAGCCGACGAACCACTGCGGCAGGTTCGCGAGCTGTGCGGCGAGCACGACGATGACGTCACCGGCCGCACTGGTCATGCCGGGGTCGCCGTACACCGCACCGATGTTCTGCGCGTAGAGGTCGGTCCCGAACGCGGCGAACGCCGGTGCCGAGAAGTACAGGAGACAGATGAAGAACAGTCCCCAGACCGTCGACCAGCGGGCGGTCCGCTCGCTCTCGACGGTGTAGAACCGCACGAGGACGTGCGGAAGTCCACAAGTCCCCACGACGAGCGAGAAGGCCGTCGCGATCCACAGATAGTAGCCCCCGTTGACGAAGGGTTGGCTGAACTCCGCGCCGAGGGTGCTTATCATCTGGCCGTACTCGATCTGCGGCAGGACCGTCGAGTAGCCCTGCGAGAAGCCGACGACGTAGAGACCGACCAGGAACGCGAAGATGAGGATGACGTACTGGACGGCCATGTTCTTCGTCGCGCCGAGCATCCCCGAGAGCGTCAGATAGCCGACGGTGATGGTCATCATCAGGACGACCATCGACTGGTAGCCGCTCAGCCCCGGCAGACCGATGTCGCCGAAGATGTAGAGACCGACGAGACCCATCCCGCGGGCCTGGCCGATGGCGTAGACGAAGCCGATGAGGAACGTCGTCACCGCGGCGATGGCGCGGGCGGCGTCGGAGTTGAAGCGGTCTCCGACGAAGTCGGGGGCCGTGTACTTCCCGAACCGCCGCATCTGCGCGGCCAGGAAGATGAGCAGGATGAAGTAGCCCGTCGACCAGCCGACGACGAACGCGAGCCCGTAGAAGCCCGACAGCGCGATGAGTGCCGCCATCCCGAGATACGAGGCGGCGGACATCCAGTTCGCGCCGATGGCCATCCCGTTCTCGACGTTACCGATGGAACGACCGGCGACCCACATCCCTTCGGTGTCGGCGACGCGGAAGGCGTAGCCGATACCGAGGAACAGTGCCAGCATCCCGGCGACCAGGATTGCCGGGAGGAGCTTGAACGAGACGTTCAGCCCCTCGGGGAGCAGTCCGGTCTGAAGGAGCAGTTCCAGCGTCACTGTTCGACACCTCCGTCAGCCGCGGCCGCGGCTCCGCTCGCCTCGGCCGCCGTCTGCGTGTGGTCGATACCGTACTTCTGGTCGAGCTGGTCGCGCTTGCGCGCGTACCACAGCGACAAGACCAGCGCGCCGCCCGGTGCACCGATTGCGACGAGGAAGTAGTGCAGCGGGAAGCCGATGACGGGCAGTTGCGTCGTCATCACGCCGGGGACGAGCGCCGTCGCCGTCACCGGCCCGAAGACGATGACCGCCCAGAGGGCGAAGCCCGTCCAGATGACGCGAAGGTGGTCACGCATGAACGGCGTGCTCGGCCGAAGGAGGTTCACCTCCCGGTCGAGATAGTCGGTGTTTCGGTGGTCGCGCGCAGCCTGCGTGAGCGCGCCACCGTCCGGTGCAGTCTCTTTCTCTGCTGCCGAATCGTGTGTGTCGTTGTCTGCCATTGGTTTGAGTTTGGAATCCGTCCTGTGTGTGAGTTCGTTGGGAGACTCGACTTCGTCGTTGTACGTTGTGATCTGTCGGGACTGAAGCCCCGTGACGGGTCCCGCGTCGAGCGCGCCGAAACCGGACGCGCGCCGAGGTCGGACCGTCCGAGTCGCTACTTCTGGACCTTCTGCTGAATGTCTGCGACGATTTCGGGGTTACGCAGCGTGGTCGTGTCGCCGAGTTCCTCCTCGCCGTTAGCGATCTCTTCGAGAAGGCGACGCATGATCTTCCCCGAGCGCGTCTTCGGCAGCTCGGGCGTGAAGATGACCTGTTCGGGCCGGGCGATGGGACCGATACCGTCCTCGACGCCCTCGACGATGCGTTGGCTCATCTCGTCGGAGCCCTCGTAGCCGTCTTCGAGGATGACGTAGGCGTAGACCGCCTCGCCCTTCACGTCGTGGTTGCCGCCGACGACGGCGGCCTCGGCGACGCCCTCGACGCCGACGATGGCTGACTCGATCTCCATCGTCCCCAGCCGGTGGCCGGAGACGTTGATGACGTCGTCGACGCGGCCGAGGATGGTGATGTAGTCGTCGTCGTCGATCTTCGCGCCGTCCTCCGGGAAGTAGACCCAGTCGTCGGCGTCGTCGCTGTCGAGGTCGGAGTACTCCGCCCAGTACTCGTTGATGAACCGCTCGTCGTTCTTGTAGAGCGTCCGGAGCATTCCGGGCCACGGCTTGTTGACCGTGAGATAGCCCGCGCGGCCGGCCTCGACCTTCTCACCGTTCGTGTCGACGATGTTGGCGTCGATGCCGGGCAGCGGCGGTCCCGCAGAGCCGGGTTTCATCGTCCCGATACCGGGCAGGGTCGTGATCATCATCCCACCCGTCTCGGTCTGCCACCAGGTGTCGACGACCGGACAGTCCTCGTCGCCGATGTGCTTGTAGTACCACTTCCACGCGCGCGGGTTGATGGGTTCGCCGACCGTCCCGAGCAGCCGCAGCGACGAGAGGTCCCGACTCTCGGGGAACTTGCTGCCCCACTTCATGAACGCGCGGATGGCCGTTGGCGCGGTGTAGAAGATGTCGACGCTGTACTTCTCGATGAGTTCCCAGAGACGGTCGCGCTCCGGATAGTCGGGCGTCCCCTCGTACATCACCGTCGTCGTCCCGAGCGCGAGCGGCCCGTAGACGATGTAGGAGTGGCCGGTGATCCAGCCGATGTCGGCCGCACACCAGTAGGTGTCCTCCTTTTCGATGTCGAGGACCGAGTGGGCCGTCCACGCCGCGTAGGCGAGATAGCCGCCGGTGGTGTGTTTGACCCCCTTCGGCTGGCCCGTGGTCCCCGAGGTATACATCAAGAAGAGCATGTCCTCGGCTCCGCGCTCGACGGGTTCGATGCGGTTGCCGCTCTGTTCGGCGACGAGTTCGTCGTAGTCGTACTGGTTCTCCGTGAGGCTGTGGCCGTGGCCCGCGTCGCCGAGGCGGTCGACGACGACGGTCTCGGTGTCGTGGTCGACGCTCTCCAGCCCCTCGTTGGCCTTCTCGAGATGGTCGAGTGCGTCGCCGCGGCGGTAGTAGCCGTCACACGTGACGAGATACTCCGAGTCCGCGGACTGCATCCGAGTCGCCAGTGCCTCCGCCGAAAAGCCCGCGAAGACGACCGAGTGCGGGGCGCCGAGACGGGCACACGCAAGCATAGCGATGGGGAGTTCCGGCACCATCGGCATATACAGCGTGACGACGTCGTCCTCCTCGACGCCGAGGTCGCGGAGCGCGGCCGCGAACTCGTTTACCTCGCGATAGAGGTCTTGATAGGTGTACGTGCGCGTGTCGCCGAGTTCGCCCTCCCACTTGATGGCGACCCGGTTCTTCTCGCCGTTCTCGATGTGGCGGTCGATACAGTTGTACGAGGCGTTGAGGGTGCCGTCCGAGAACCACTTGTAGAACGGCGGGTTCGAGTCGTCGAGCGTCTGGGTGTACTCGGAGTCCCAGTCGAGCAGGTCACCGGCACGGTCCCAACACTCCGGCCAGTTCTCCTCGAACTCCTCGTAGATTCCTTCGTCGGTGACGTTCGCCTGCGCAACGAAGTCATCAGAGGGCTCGAAAGCCTCCTGTTCAGCCAGCCGTGCTTCGAGTTCTGCGTCACCTTCTGCCATAAGTCGTGCTAACTAACCGAATCATACATGATAAACTTATTTGAATCGCCCCAGAGTGTCCCGATGACAGGAGTTATTTACCCCGACAAACAATGAGGGGAAAATCCTCCCAAGACGGTCGAAATCTCGGGGACGGGCGACCGGATTGCGACAAGGCGAGGGCTGTCGGCCCGTCCGGAGAGAAAGCGAATGGTTCCAGGTGGGTCAGTCGATACGCTCGATGATGTCCTCGACGGTCTCCCAGTGTGAGCGGACCTGTCCCGACGGGAGGTAGATGGCCCCGTAGTTGTCGCCCTGCCGGTCGACCATGTTGTTGTCCATCAGGACGTCGAGATGGTGGCGGATGGTGGTGTAGTCGAGGTCAAGCGCGTCGGCGAGTTGGTTCGCGTTGCGAGGGCGGTCGTCGATGGCACGCATGATACGGACACGGTTCTCCCCGCCGCGAGTTCCCGTGAGCACGTACCACAACACCCCCTCCATCATGTCTCATGACCCCCACCACGACCGTAAGTGCATCGACACGTGAAGCGTGCGAAAGGGACGAAACCGCGGCACATCTCCGTCACGTTTCACCGAGCGTGGTCGACAGTCGGCCGAGAGTTCGCCCGGACTCGGGAAGGTGCTCCGAAGGTTCGTCGCTAGCATCGGTCTTCGGTGACTGATACCGACACCGACACCGACACTAACGACACTGCACGGCTGGACCGTGTAAACTCGCCTACGTCAGCCGGATCGTCTCGCGGTACGCCCCGAACTGCTCCTCGAAGACGTCCATGATCTCGCCCATCGTGACGTACGCCTTCACGGCGTCGACGAGGACGGGCATGACGTTCTCCTCGGCCTCGATGGTCTCGCGGAGTTCGTCGAGGGCGGCCTCGACGGCCGCGTCGTCGCGCTCGGCTTTGACCTCGTCGAGTCGGGCGAGCTGCCGTTCCTGCACCTCGTCGGAGACGTGCAGGAGGTCGGGCTGGGTGTCCTCGTCGACGGTGTACTTGTTGACGCCGACGACGGTCTCCTCGCCGTCCTCCACGCGCGTCTGGTACTCGTATGAAGCCTCCTGAATCTCGCGGTGGAAGTAGCCCTCGTCGATGCCGTGGAGGACGCCGTCGCGGACGGAGCCGTCTCCCATCTCTCTGATCTCCTCGATGTAGGCCATCGCCTCGGCCTCGACCTCGTCGGTGAGTGACTCGACCATGAAACTCCCGGCCAGCGGGTCGACACTGTCGGCCGCGCCGGACTCGTCGGCGATGATCTGCTGGGTCCGGAGGGCCACCCGCACAGCCTCCTCGGAGGGGAGTGCCATCGCCTCGTCGAAGGAGTTGGTGTGGAGCGACTGGGTGCCGCCGAGGACGCCCGCGAGTGCCTGAATCGTCACGCGGACGATGTTGTTCAGCGGCTGTTGGGCGGTCAGCGACTGGCCCGCCGTCTGCGTGTGGAACTTCAACTGCTTCGACCGTTCGTCCTCGGCACCGTACCACTCGTCCATCACGCGAGCGTAGATGCGGCGGGCGGCCCGGAACTTGGCGACCTCCTCGAAGATGGAGTTGTGCGAGTTGAAGAAGAAGGAGAGCTGCGGGGCGAACTCGTCGACGTCGAGCCCGCGGTCGACGGCGTCCTCGACGTAGGCGAAGCCGTCGGCGAGGGTGAACGCGAGTTCCTGGACGGCCGTCGACCCGGCCTCGCGGATGTGGTAGCCCGAGACGGAGATGGGGCGGATGCGCGGGGTCTCTTCGGCCGCGAACTCGACGGTGTCGGTGACGAGCTTCAGCGACGGTTCCGGCGGGATGACCCACTCCTTCTGGGCGATGAACTCCTTCAGCATGTCGTTCTGGAAGGTGCCGCCGATCTGCTCGCGGGGGACGCCGCGCTGGTCGGCGAGCGCGACGTACATGGCGTAGACGACGGGCGCGGAGGGGTTGATGGTGAAGGACGTGGTGACCTCGCCGATGTCGATGCCGTCGAAGAGGATCTCCATGTCGCGCAGGGTGTCGACGGCAACGCCCTCCTTGCCGACCTCGCCGTCCGAGAGCGGGTCGTCGGAGTCCTTGCCCATCAGCGAGGGCATGTCGAACGCCGTCGACAGCCCGGTCTGGCCGTTTTCGACGAGGAAGTGGAACCGGTCGTTGGTCTCTTCAGCGGTCCCGAAGCCGGCGAACTGCCGCATGGTCCACGTCCGGCCGCGGTACATCGTTGGATACACCCCGCGCGTGTAGGGGAACTCGCCGGGGAAGCCGAGGTCCTCCTCGTAGTCGAGGTCGGCGACGTCGTCGGGCGTGTAGAGGTCGTCGATCTCGAGGTTCGAGACGGTGGCGAAGCGGTCCTTGCGCTCGCCGTGGCGGTCGAGCAGCGGGTCACGGGTCTCGGACTCCCACTCGTCTCTGGCCTCGCGTATTGCCGCGAGGTCGTCCTCGTCGTACATGGTGCAAGTTTTGCCGGACTATTGATTAAGGATTCTGGTCGGAGACCGCGTGGCTCGGACGTCACGTTTTCGGCCGTCGAGCGACTACACGTGGACGATGACGGACGGACGGCTGCTCGGTAGCGAGACGGCACTGTTCGGCGTCGTCGTCCCCGTCGCGCTCGGCCTGGTGACGACGGCACTGCTCGTCCTCGACGGCCGTGCGGCACTCGCGGCAGGTCTCGTCGCTGGTCTCACGCTCGTCGCCATCGGAGCGGTCCTCGCGCTCCGACGCGGAGAATGAAAAGAAATCGGGGCGTGCATCGGCGACGGGCTCGTCTCGACGGGTCGGTGAGTTAGCCGAAGTTCTCGATCTTCGCGGCGTCGACGTCGCCGCCAGCGGCCTCGATGGCCTCGACCGCCTCGTCGACGAAGGCGGCGAAGCCGTAGACGAACACCTGCTCGCCGTCTGCACCGGTGAGGGCGTCGGCGACGGCGTCGGCGATGTCGCCGTCAGTGACGACTACGTCGGCGTCGGCGGCTTCGAGTGCGGTCAGCCGTTCCTCGTGGGCCGGGTCGTCGTCCTGGTAGACGACGGCGGCCTCGTTGCCGTCGGCCAGCGCGCGCTCGGCGATGGCGACGGCGGGACCGACGCCGGGACCGCCCGCGAGGACGACGACGCGGGCCTCGCCCTCGTAGTGGTCCGAACCGTAGGGGCCGGACATCTCGACCTCGTCGCCCGCGCTGAGGTCGGCGAGGAATCCACTGAACGGACCGCCCTCCGCGGAGTCGATGCCGACGGTGACCTCGAAGGTGTCGGAGACGGTGGGCGAGGAGAGCGTGTAGAAGCGGGCGTAGCCCTCGCCGTCGATGGTGGTCGAGAGTTTGACGAACTGGCCGGGTTCGGCCTCGAAGCCGTCGGGCGACTCGAACTCGATGGCAACCGTGTCGGTGCCGACCGACTGCGCGGCGGCGACAGTGACTGTGGCGTCCATGGCCGGCAGTTCTCGTCGGCGACAGAAGGACCTTCCCATCGTGTCCCGGTGTCTCACGGTCCGTCGTCGGGAATAGCGGCAAAATGGGCACTGGTCAAACAGACACTAACCGCCCTTTTCAGAAGGCTTTTCATCCGAGCAAGGGAACCCCCGACACACATGCCTGCGGACTTCAACTGGGCCATCGGCGGCGAAGCCGGCGATGGGATAGATTCCACAGGGAAGATTTTCGCTCAGGCACTTTCACGGGCTGGCCGGCACGTGTTTACCTCGAAGGACTTCGCGTCTCGTATCCGCGGCGGATACACGGCGTACAAGGTCCGCACGTCCGTCGACCAGGTCCAAAGTGTCGTGGACCGCCTTGACGTTCTCATCGCGCTCACACCGCGTACTATCGACGAGAACCTCGAGGAACTGCACGAGGGCAGCGTCATCATCTACGATGGTGAGCGCACCTCGATGCAGAACGTCGAGATTCCGGAGGGGATGATCGGGCTGGACGTCCCCCTCAAGAGTCTCGCCGAAGAGGCTGGCGGTGCCATCATGCGCAACGTCGTCGCACTCGGTGCGGCCTGCGAAGTCTCTTCCTTCCCTATCGAAAACCTGGACAGTGCACTGGAGAAACGCTTCGGCTCGAAAGGGCAGAAACTCGTCGACAACAACAAGGAAGCCGCCCGCGCGGGGCAGGACTACGTCGCCGAGGAGTACGACCACGAGTTCGACTACGATCTGGAGACCACCGACAACGACTACGTCCTCCTGAACGGCGACGAAGCCATCGGGATGGGCGCGCTCGCGGCTGGCTGTCGGTTCTACGCCGGATATCCCATCACGCCCGCGACGAACGTGATGGAGTATCTGACGGGACGCATCGAGCAGTACGGCGGTCACGTGCTGCAGGCCGAGGACGAACTCTCCGCCATCAACGTCGCACTCGGTGCCGCACGCGCCGGTGCCCGCTCGATGACGGCGACCTCCGGTCCCGGGATCGACCTGATGGCCGAGACGTTCGGTCTCATCGCGACCTCGGAGACGCCGCTCGTCATCTGTGACGTCATGCGCTCGGGTCCCTCGACGGGGATGCCGACGAAGCAGGAGCAGGGCGACCTCAACATGGCGCTCTACGGCGGCCACGGCGAGATTCCGCGGTTCGTCCTCGCACCGACGTCGGTGTCGGAGTGCTTCTGGAAGACGGTCGAGGCGTTCAACCTCGCCGAGAAGTACCAGACGCCGGTCTATCTGCTCTCGGACCTCGCGATGGCCGTCACCGAACAGACGTTCCCGCCGGAAGCGTTCGACATGGACGCAGTCGAGATCGAGCGCGGCAACGTCGTCGACGACGACACCATCGGCGAGTGGCAGAACGAGAAGGGGCAGTTCAAGCCCCACGCGCTCGCCGAAGACGGCATCAGCCCGCGTGCCTTCCCCGGCACGGACGGCGGTGCCCACATGTCCACCGGTCTCGAGCACGACGAGCTCGGTCGCCGGACGGAGGACACCGATATGCGCGTCCAGCAGGTCGACAAGCGTAACCAGAAGGTCGAGACCGCAAAGGAGCGCGAGGACTTCAGCCCGCGCGAGTTCGGCAATCCGGACTCCGACCAGCTGGTCATCTCGTGGGGTTCCAACGAGGGAACCATCGCGGAAGCGATGCAGTATCTCGAAGACGGGGATGTCGACATCCGGTTCCTCTCCGTCCCCTACATCTTCCCGCGTCCCGACCTGACCGAGGACGTCGAGGCCGCCGACGACGTGGTCGTCATCGAGGCCAACGCGACCGGCCAGTTCGCGGACGTCGTCGAGCACGACACGCTCACGCGCGTCAAGCGTATCAACAAGTACAACGGCGTGCCGTTCAAGGCGGACGAACTCGCAGACGACATCAAGGAGACCCTGGAAGCATGAGCTCGGAAGTCAGATTCACCGATTTCAAATCGGACAAGCAGCCGACGTGGTGCCCCGGATGTGGGGACTTCGGCACGATGAACGGGATGATGAAGGCACTCGCCGAAACCGGCAACGACCCGGACAACACGTTCGTCGTCGCCGGTATCGGCTGTTCCGGCAAGATCGGGACCTACATGCACTCCTACGCGCTTCACGGCGTCCACGGACGTGCACTGCCGGTCGGCACGGGTGTCAAACTCGCCAACCCCGACCTCGAAGTGATGGTCGCGGGTGGCGACGGTGACGGCTACTCCATCGGTGCCGGTCACTTCGTCCACGCCGTTCGCCGCAACGTCGACATGACCTACGTCGTCATGGACAACCGTATCTACGGGCTGACGAAGGGGCAGGCCTCGCCGACCTCGCGCGAGGACTTCGAGACGTCGACGACGCCGGACGGCTCGAAGCAGCCGCCGGTCAACCCGATGGCGCTCGCACTCGCCGCTGGCGCGACGTTCATCGCCCAGTCGTTCTCCTCTGACGCCCTGCGTCACCAGGAGATCATCCAGAAGGCCATCGAGCACGACGGCTTCGCCTTCGTCAACACCTTCAGTCCGTGTGTCACGTTCAACGACGTCGACACCTACGACTACTTCCGCGACTCGCTCGTGGACCTTGACGACGAGGGCCACGACCCGACCGACTACGACGCCGCCAAGGACATGATCCTCGACTCCTCGAAGGAGTACATGGGAGTCATCTACCAGGACGAGGAGTCGGTCTCCTACGAGGAACAGCACGGCCTGACCGAGAACATGTCGGAGATTCCGGACGGCGCGCCCGAGGACGCGATGGACCTCGTTCGCGAGTTCTACTAACCGACCTTTTTCTCCGGGGGGTTCGCGAGCGCCTCTGGCGCTCGCTCAACCCCCGGTAAAAACGTCGATGAAAAAGGCCGCGAGGCGAGCACTGCGAGCCTCGCGGTACGACACGCTGGACAGCGACCGGTTTCTCAGCTCTCGACGCTGGTTCCCTTGGACATTCGAAGCGACTGAGCTGTCGCCACGAAGAGAGCGACACTTACGAACTCGACTGCGACGAGCGGGAACGCCGGGCCGTAGCCGTCCCCGAACGTGTTCGACCAGCCGTACCCGAACAGATAGCCGTAGACGAGCAAGCCATGCAGTAGAATCGTCGTTGTCACCAGCAGGCCGGTGACACTCACACCGAGTCGGCGGCGGCTGTAGCCCGGTCGCCGATAGCGAACCCAGATGAACCACGATACCGACCCCACGAGTGAGAGACCAGCGAGCGCGACGTGGAGGACGAGTGAAGGTGGCGTCGTCACACGACGACTGCTTCGTGGAGCGTTATCGACTTTTCCCCGTCACTCACTCGTCGCCTCGTGTTCGATCGCCTCGACGAGTGCGTGAATCCGCGCCGTCTCGTCCATCGACTCGGGGTGGACGGCGACGGCGACGACCACGTCGTCACCGTGTTCGACCACGGCGACGTGGACGAGGGCGGCGACCCGGGTTCCCTCGATTTCGACGGTGCCTGCGTAGGTCGTGACCGTCGTCGGCGTCTCGAGAACCGTGCGCTCGACGGCGTCGACGCGGCGGAGGTCACCCACGTCAGCGACAGCGGCGACATCGCCAGCGTCGCTAGCGTCGCCAACGTAGCCAGTGACGTTCAGCGTCGCGGTCGCGTTGAGCACGCGGTCGAGGAGGACGCCGTCGGCCATCCGGGCGAAGGGGTTGACTGACTCGCCCGCGACCTCGACGTTCGGCGTGCTGAGCACGAGGAGCAGTGAGACTTCGTCGTCGGCGACCGTTCGCGAGTAGCCCGAGAGCTGGCTGGTGACGGTGACGTTCCGTGAGATACCCGCCGTGCCGACGGTGTAGCCCAGCGGAACCGCGGTCGTGTTGCCGTGGACGTAGCCGACGGACTCGTACGCTGACTGCGGAATCGTCGCTGGCGACGCCTCTGCGGCGAACAGGGTCCCGGTACAGCCCGCGAGGACCAAGACGACTGTGAGGACGACCGTCGAAGCGACGCGTGAGACGCTCATACCTCTCTTGACGCGACGAGAGACGATGAGCGTTTGTCAGGAACCGTTGCCGCCGACTCCGCCGTGTCGGCCGCGGATATCTCGGTCGGGGCGAGTCGCATCGCCGACGCGCACAGCCTACCCTGACGCCGATTCCGACGACCGCTGGCCTCCTGCGCGGAGAAGCTGCTCGATCTCGTGGCTGTCGAGGACGTCGAGGACACTCTCACCCTCCTCGACGCGCCGTCGCTTGTCCGCGCTCAACAGGTCGTCGCCGTGGGCTTCGAGCAGGTCCTGCAGCGTCTGTTCGAGGTCGTCGGGGTCGTAGCCAGGGATGACCATGAGAGTGTGTATGCTAACAAACCACATATAGGGTGGGTTCGGCGGGTTTCGGCAGCCGGTGGTCAGTGGTGGGGGTCAGTGAGGGAGCAACCGTCCGACTCTGGGCAATAAACCATATAATGCGATAGAGAATCTTCGTAACACGTCTTCGTCACGCCGCGACCGACGTCGAGGAAGGAGAGTTCGGCGTGGAACTTGCGCGCCAGTCCGGCCGACGAGAACCGAGCGACGGTTTCGACGCTCCTGTCGGCCGAGTGATTAGCCGAAGAAAAACTCTGCCCGGCGTTCGTTTGCTGGATTCGCGCCGAGTCGGTCGGTGGCATGAGCAGAGCGCGCCGACTCCCGCACCGGCGGCGTGAACCGGGAAAAACCTCTCGCCTCCGGTCAATGCGTGGTCGAAGTGCCCCGGTTTACCTGTCGAGCACCAAACGACAGTGATGCCTGAAACCGGAGACGCAGCCCCCGACTTCACGAACAAGGTCGCAACCGGCGACGTAGCGGAGTTCACCCTCTCCGAGGCGACGGGAGACGGACCGGTCGTCCTCGCGTTCTTCCCCGGCGCGTTCACCCCGCCGTGTTCCAACGAGATGGTCGCGCTCGAAGCCCATCTCGACGACTTTGAGGCCGCCGGTGCAGCGGTCTACGGAGTGAGTGCCGATTCGCCGTTCTCACTGAACGCCTTCCGTGACGAGCACGACCTCTCGTTCGATCTCGTCAGCGACATGAGCCGCGAGACGATTCGCGCGTACGACTTGGAGATCGACATCGCGGACCTCGGTCTCCACGGTGTCGCCAACCGCGCGGTCTACGTCCTCGACGACGACGGCGAGATCGTCTACGACTGGATCGCCGACAGCCCCGAGAACGAACCGGACTACGACGAACTCCTCGACGCGGTCCAGTCGGCATAACGGCCCGATCTCGTTTCTTCCCGCAGTTTTCTTGCTGCTGTTAGTCACGCGTGCGAGCGGCGGTGCCCGAGCGGTCGGCGTTGGACGGTTGCCAGCGACGCCCGTCCGCGGTGGGTCGCTGTCTCTCCTGTGGGGGTGTCTGGCTCTGGACCCCGTGGCGGTGATTTGTTATCGTCGTATGCAGTTTATCGTGGCGTTCGATACCACACCTGTACCGGCAGGATACTACCCGGTCGCAACCCCTTTTCAGCTCAGAGGCGATGTGTCGTATATGTCGAAACAAGAACCTGCAGACGACGTGCCGCGCGCAAACGGGATGCCGGTGCTCGGTCTCGGGACGTGGGAGAACACCGAGGCGGGCCAGTGTGCGACCTCCGTGAAGGAGGCGTTGGAGATGGGCTACCGTCACATCGACACGGCGCAGATCTACGGCAACGAGGACGAGGTCGGTAACGGCATCGCCGCCGCCGACGTCGACCGCGAGGAGGTCTTCCTGGCCACGAAGGTCTGGATCGACCATCTCGACCACGACGGTGTCGTCGAGACGACGAAAGAGAGCCTGGACAAACTGGGTGTCGACTCCGTCGACCTGCTCTACGTCCACTGGCCGTCGCGCAGCTACGACGCCGAGGAGACGCTCGCGGCGTTCAACGAACTCGTCGAGGAGGGTCTCACCGACCGTATCGGCGTCAGTAACTTCGAACCCGAGCATCTGGAGGAGGCCGTCGACATCTCCGACGAGCCGATCTTCGCCAACCAGGTCGAACTCCATCCGCTGCTCCCGCAGGAGGAGATCCGCGCGAAGGCCGACGAACTCGACATCGAGGTCGTCGCCTACTCCCCGCTCGCTCGCGGGAAGGTCTTCGACAACGAGACGATCCAGGCGGTCGCCGAGAAGCACGACGCCAGTGCCGCACAGGTCAGCCTCGCATGGCTGCGCGAGAAGGGTGTTACCGCCATCCCGAAGGCGACGGGCACCGACCACATCCGCGACAACTGGGAGTCGCTCGCCGTCGACCTCGACGAGGAGGACGTCGAGACGCTCGACGCCATCGACGTGACTGACCGTCGCGTCGACCCCGGCTTCGCCCCCTGGTAGGAACGTCCGCGCTCCGACACGTTCTCCCGGCTTTTTCGCCCCGAAAGCACAGTTTTACGTCGCCCGCCCAGACAGTCGTGTGCGATGGAATCGACACAGCCGGGGGTGCTCGGTGCGATCCGAATCGACCTCGCACGGCTCCACGCGACGTGGATGGAACTGCTGTTTCCGCGCCAACTCGACCCGAGCCGCGTCCTCGGAAAGTGGCGGCCCGAGACGACGGCACAGAAGGTCGGCTACTACGGCTGGGCGTCGGTGGGCGTCCCGCTCGTCGCGGTCGGCTATCCGCTGCTCATCCTCGGCGTGCTCATCCGCTTCAACTCCCGACAGCTCGACAGCGCGGGGGCACGCCTCGGCGTCCTCGGCGTAGTCGCGCTCTCGCTGGTCGTCTGGGGCGGCTTGACGGTCCTCGCCCGCTTTCGGTTCAGCCAGAGCGGCTTCTTGGCCGTCCTCGCCGCCAGCCTCGTCGCCACGCTCGCCGCCGGACTCGCTGTCGTCTTCGCCCGAATCGGCGGCCGCGGGACGAGCGTCCTTCTCGCGTATCCGAGTGCGATGACCGCGCTCTTCCTCCCGCCGGTCGTCGCCGCGCTCTACTCACCGAGCGTGGCCGCCGTCGTCTTCCCCGGCAGCCAGTCGCTCGCCGTCTGGCTGCTCGACACCGTGCTCACCGTCGGCGACCTCAACGTCCTGCTGCGTGAGCAGTTCGACCTCCGAGGCGTCGCCTACGTCGGAATGTGGTTCGGTCTCGCCGTCCCCCTTGGCTGGCTCCTCGGCGTCGTCGTCACGCTCGCCGACATCGTCCGCCCGCGTGAGGACGACACCACCACGCCGATCTGATCGAACCACCACGCTGATCTGACCGTCCTTCCGCCTCCGTAACCGTTACTCTCGCCGCGGCCTACCATCGACCATGGAGTTCGACCTGCAGAAGACCGTGCTGCTGTTCACGATTCCACTCCTCGTCATCATCGGCGGGACCGTGACGAGTCCGATGCCCCAGCCCATCAGCATCGGCGTCAGCGTCGGCATCGCACTCTTCGGCGTCCTCGCGCTCGTCGTCGGCATCAAACACGGCGAGTTCCGCGCGACGCACTGAACCGCTGCATCCGACGGACCAAGTCGGCCAGTTCGGCCGACCGCTGGGACCCAACGACCAGTGAGCGGTCGCCGTAGACCACCTCTACCGCCCCGTCGCCGTCGATGTTGTACGCCGACGTCCCGAAGCCCAGATGCAGTCCCCAGTGGGCGAGCGGTGTCACCGCCCGGTACGGATGGTGTTCGACCCGGTCGATGTCCTCGAAGCGGATGACACGGCGACGGTGAAACGGGAGGAAACTGACTTCGATGGCCTCCTCCGTGACCTCCGTCGTCAGCCGCATCACCGCGAAGGCGGCGACGACGCCGGCCGCGACGAGGAGACAGACCGCCCGCGCGAACGTCGTCTCCGCTTCCCCGATTCCGAACAGCACGAACAGCGTCACGGTCGCGACGACGAGCAGCCAGTGCCGTGGCTGGCGGAACCGCTGGACCTCCCGATAGAGCGACTCCCGGCTGGCGTTCACGTGCTACCATACGTCGTGGCCGACGAAAAACAGTGCGTCTCTCGGTTCGCTACTGTTCGACGACTTCGTCGAGCGTCTCCTCGCGGACACTCGCGGCGACACCGACGCCGACGAGGCTGACGACGAGTCCCGCGACGATGAATATCGCCAGCCGTTCGAGCGGTGTGAGTACCAGCCCGTTCGGCAGCCGGAGGTTGCCGAGGACGCCTTCCTGTTCGAGGAAGTAGCCCGAGAAACCCCGGACGACGAGGCCGACCGCAAAGACGCCGAACGGGAGGTTGATGAAGGGCCGCCGCGCGCCGTCGGCGCGGATGAGTTCGTCGAGCAAGCGTCCCATACTCGCGGTCAACGCGGCGAGCGCGAGCCAGGGGACGCTCCGGTAGGTGAAAAGCAGGATTCGGACGTACTGCACGTCGGTCTGGAGGTCGCCGACGGCGAGCGCGCCGAGAAAGAGCCCGACGAGCGTCAGCCCCGCGGCGACGACGTAGGTGACGATAGAGACCTGTCCCGAGTAGAGCGCGTCGCGGGCGCGGTCGACGGCCGCCGCCAGCCGGTCGTCGATGGCCAAGCCCTTGTAGAGCAGGACGGCACCGAGCAGCGACGCCAACGCCGCGAGCGCGACCTGCGGGCCGAACTGCGTGAGGAGAAGGGGCAAGAGGAGGAGACCGACCCCGAGCGGGACGAGCACCGTCGAGCGCAGCTCTTCGTCGCCGAGGAACTGCTTCAGCAGGTAGTAGGTGGACTCGATGTCGTGGGCCTGCCGGACGACGACCCGGTCGACCGAGTCGACGGTGAGGCGGCTCTCGACGATGGGGATGACGCGTTCGTCTTGGGCACTGTCGATGACGACGATGGCGGAGTCGGGATCATAGCGGTCGACGAGGTCGTCCAACTGTCCCGCGACCGAGCGGTCGGCACCGACGAGCGAGTCGCCGACGCCGCCGACGACCGCGACGACGGCGTCCTCCTGTTCGTCACGCAGGTCGCGGGCGACGCGGAGGGCTTCGAGCAGGCAGTTGACGCTGGAGTCTTCGGGGTCGGCGAGACCGACGTCCGTCACCAGCGCGTGGACGGCCTCCCAGCCGGCGACCGGCATCTGCAGGCCGGTCTTACGACTGATGTCGTTCGAGCGGTCGACACAGACGACCAGCGTGGTCACACCTACCGCGTCGTCGGCGTGTGTGAAAACCCTCCCGGTCGCAGCAGTCAGAAACGGAAGTCGAAGCCGTCGTCGGGGTCGACGGCACTCGCGACGCCCGCACCGAGCGCGTAGGCGACGGCTTGTGACCCACCGCGGAGCCGTGACGTGAGACCGCGGTCGGGCTGGAACTCCGAGACGGAGACCTCCTCGCCGATGCGGTCCGCGACGTGGTCCTCGACCTCCTCGCGGGTCCCGAGCTGGTCGACGAGACCGAGTTCGAGTGCCTCGGTGCCGAGATAGACACGAGCCTCGGTCTCACGGATCGCCTCGGGGTCCATGTCGCGGCCCTCGGCGACGCGTTCGACGAAGTGCTCGTAGTAGTCGTCGACGATGCCCTGGAGGTAGCTGCGTTCGTCGTCGGACATCTCCTTCAGCGGCTGCCCGGCGTCCTTGTACTTCCCGGCGGCGAAGCGTTCGTAACTGACGCCGAGCTGGTCGGCGAGTTCCGAGACGTTCGGCCGCGAGCCGATGACGCCGATGGAGCCGACGATGCTTCCCTCGCGTGCCCACAGCTCGTCGCAGCCGCTGGCGATCCAGTAGCCGCCGCTGGCACAGACGTCGGTCGTGTAGGCGACGGTCGGCCCGTCGAAGGCGGCCGCAGCCCGCCGGATGTCGTCGCTCGGGACGACCGCGCCGCCGGGCGTGTCGAGCTTGACGAGCAGTGCCTGGACGTTGTCGTCCTCGTCGGCCGCCTCGACGAGGTCGGCGATCTCGTCCGCGCTGGCCCCGCCGGGACTCGTCGGCAGACGCCCCGGACCGCCGTCACGGGAGATGGGTCCCTCGACGGCGACTTCGGCGACGTTGTAGTCGGGATACCGTCGACTTGCGAGACGGGAACCCGCGCGGGCCCCGAAGACGACGAGAGCGATAGTCAACAGGACGCCGAGCAGTTCTGCGATGTCGTCGGGCACGGCGTAGAACAGCAGCCAGCCGACGACGGCGGCGACGGCGACCGCGACGAGGACGATGAGCAGTTGGACGATTCGCGTCGAGCGGTCGCTCACAGCGACTCACCCGCGAGTGGGAGACGGTTCTGAGAGAGAGCCATGCCTACGGCTCCGGGGGGCGTACGTATAAAACTAAAAGCAACTCTCGGAAGCGAACTTAGAGCAGCCCCGTCTTCTGGAGCTTCATCAGGTCCTCGGTGTCGAGGGTCTCGCCTTCCTTGAACTTCTGGTAGATCTCTTCGGCCTCTGCCTTGGCCTCTTCGCGCTTCTCTGCGCGCTCGTCCTTCCGCTCTGCCTCCTCCTGCTTGTCGAGTTCGCGGAGACGCTTCTGGACGCGGACGAAGTCCTCGTGGTGGCGGTCGGCGGCTTCCTGCGCCTGCACGAACAGCTCGTGCATCTCGTCGGCCTTGTCACGGATGTCGTCGGCCTCGCGGTAGGCCTCGATCATCTGGTTGTGGTGTTCCTGGGCCTTGTCTGCCAGCTCCGTCACCTTCTGGTGGTGCTGGGACGCCTCGGAACGGACCTCTTCGGCCTCTTCGACGAGCTCTTCGAGTTCGCCGCTGTCGTCGACCTTGTCCTTCTTCTGCTGGTACTGTTCGCGCTTGTTCTCGATCTTCTCGATGAGTTCGCGCTCGTCTTCGGTCGAGAGGACTTCGGTCTGCTGGCGGAACTCCAGCTGTTCGATCTCCTCTTTGAGCTCCTCGAGACCCTTGCCGTCGTCCATGTCAAGGTCGCCCTTCATCTCGTCGACCTTGTCGAACAGTTCGTTGGCCTCGGCGTTGAGCTGGTTGCGGCTCTCCTTGTGCTCTTGGACCTGCTCGTTGAGCTCGTCGCGCTGTTCGCGGTGCTCCTGTGCCTCGTCGACCTTCTCGCGCGTCTTGGCGTTCAGGTCGTCGCGCTTGGAGGCACGCTCGGATGCCATCTGGTTGAGATCGTTTCGTCGGTCGCGGAGCTGACCGGCGAGCTTGATGAGCTGTCCTTTAGAACCAGTTTCGAGCTGTTCGTCTGTGAGTTCGACGTTGTTCGCTTCGTCGAGTTCTTTGATGTCGAATTCTTCTACTACTGCCATGTTAATCAAACCTCGATACCATACCCGCTCCGGGAGCGGCGGCTAGCTGTCGGAGTGCGACCGGCCGTGAATAAGAATTTCCGATCATTCTGCGTGCGATGCCGCCGGAACGCCGGAGGCGCTCTGGTACCTCATCATATACGAGGATAGCATATAAATACTTCGGTGGGGTGGACGGGTGAAAGGAGCTACCACACCGCGGAATTCGGCCATGTGAGGCCATCACACGACTCGTGGTGACTATATAAACAGATTGTGCCAACAATGCACATGGTAGTCCGTCCGATGGGTCGGGCGGCACCGACGGAACGCCAGTTCTTTGCCCTCGAACCGTCGTCTCTGGGATATGGAAGAAGAAGTCGTCCGCGCCCGCGGCCACGAGCACGTCTCCGCGGCACACGCGAGTACGTTCGAGGTGACGAGCGACGACTGGCTGACACCCGCAGGAGACTGTATCCTCGCCATCGAGGCCGACCGCACCCCGGCGGACTTCGACCCCGCGTTCGTCGACGCCTGCCAGGACACCGACGCCGAGATCACGGCGACCGTCGAGGTCGGCGAGTACACCGAGACCGTCACCGGCCACGGCCACCCCGACCTCACCTTCGAGGGCGACCGGAGTTTGGTCGGACGGACGAGCGACCACACCGACGACCGGACGGTCATGCTCGGTGCCGACTTCGCGGCCGAGGGCTTCGACCGCGACCTCGTCGCCGCTCTCGATGATGGGGCCGAGTTGACGCTGACGCTCTCCGTCGAATAGGCCGCTCTCCTCGCCGCCTCCACGCCGCTTTTGCCCGTTGCGTCCCCATCGGCACCCATGCCCGAGGAACCCGCAGAGAACATCAGCGGCGGCGACGACGGCGGTGGCGCGGACGCGGCGTTCGTCCCCGGCGAGGCCGACACCCGCGCGGCGGCAGTCGTCGACGCCCTCGGCGAGATGTACTGGCAGAAGGCCTACGGCGGCCAGGACGCCTTCACCTGTCTCGTCCGCACCATCCTGAGCCAGAACACGAGCGACAAGGCCAGCCAACCGGCCCACGACAGCCTGATGAACCGCTACGGCGGCGGCGACCTCGCGGCGACGCTCGCCGACGCCGAGCAGTCCGAACTCGCCGAGACTATCCAGTCTGCGGGGCTCTACAACCAGAAGTCAGAGATGATCATCGGTGCGGCCGAAGAGATCGTCGCCGACTTCGGCGGCGCGGCGGCCTTCGACGAGTTCGTCCGCGACGAAGCGCCGTCGACGGTCCGCAGTCGACTCCTCGAAATCCACGGCGTCGGCCCGAAGACGGCAGACTGCGTGCTGCTCTTCGCGGGCGGTCGCGGCGGCGTCTTCCCCGTCGACACCCACGTCCACCGCATCGCTCGTCGGATGGGGCTCGCCCCGCCGGACGCCGACCACGAGGAGGTTCGCGAACACATCGAGCGCGACGTCCCCCCGGAGAAATGTGGCTTCGGCCACACCGCGATGATCCAGTTCGGCCGCGAATACTGTTCGGCCCGCAAGCCAGCGTGTCTCGACGGCCCGGAGGCGTGTCCGCTCTACGACCTGTGTGACAAGGTCGGAATCGACGAACTGGACGGGACTGTCACCGACCCGGCCGAGGCGAACTGACGGCCCGACGCCGACTGCAGCGGCGGCCGCTTACTTGGCCAACTGGGCAACGAGCGCGTCCGCGCTCGCGAGGTTCGTCGCGAGCGGGACGTCGTGCACGTCGCAGATGCGGAGCAGGGCGGTGATGTCCGGCTCGTGCGGCTGGGCGGTCAGCGGGTCACGGAGGAAGACGACGGCCCGACACTCGCCGTCGGCGATCTCGCCGCCGATCTGCATATCGCCACCGAGCGGGCCGGAGGCCTTCCGCTCGATGTCGAGACCCGTCGCCTCCATCAGCTTCTTGCCGGTCGTCCCGGTCGCGATGAGGTCGTACTCTTCGAGGACGTCGGCGTGTTCCTGCACGAACTCGATGAGTTCGGGCTTCTTCTCGTCGTGAGCGATGAGTGCGACGGACATACGTCTCAGTGTGTGAGCGAGTGGTAAGAAGGTTCGTCGTCTCCACGGTCCTCCGAAGCGAGGACTGTGACTACTTGAACCGGAACGTCTCGAGGTTCTTCGGCGCGAAGGTCCGCATATTGAACTCGTGGTAGAGCGACGAGGAGAGGTCCTGCACGGAGCGCTCGTCGCCGTGGACACAGAGCACCTTCTCCGGGCGCGGGTTCATCGTCTTCACGAAGTTCATCAGGCCGTTGCGGTCGGCGTGGCCGGAGAAGCCGTCGACGGTCTCGACGTCCATCTTCAGGGTGAGGGTGCTCGAACGGCCGGGGTCGTTGGGGTCCGAGACGGGAATCTCGTCCCAGCCGGTCTGGATGCGGCGGCCGAGCGTCCCCTGGGCCTGATACCCGACGAAGACGAGCGTCGATTCGGGGTCGCTCCCGAGGTGGCGGAGCCACGACATGATGGGACCGCCGGTGACCATCCCGGAGGTCGAGAGGATGATGGCGGGACCGTCGTCGGTGACTTCCTGGCGTTCGTCCTCGCCGCCGTCGATGTGGTTGAACTCCTCGGCGAGGAAGGGGTTCTCGTCCTCGTGGAAGATGCGGTCCCGAAGGTCGTCACGGAGATACTCGGGGTAGGTGGTGTGGATGGCCGTCGCCTCCCAGATCATCCCGTCGAGGTGGACCGGCATACTCGGAATCTTGCCCGAGCGCATGGCCTCCTCGAGGACGAGCATGATCTCCTGGGAGCGGCCGACGGCGAAGGCCGGAATGACGACCTTCCCGCCCTTGTCGTGGGTCTCGTTGATGATGTCGATGAGGCTCTGCTCCGAATCCTCCTGGTCGGTCTGGTAGTCGTTGCGGCCACCGTAGGTGGATTCGAGGACGAGCGTCTCCACGCGCGGGAAGTCGTTGACCGCGCCGTTGAACAGGCGGGTGTCCTTGTAGTGGATGTCGCCCGAGAACGCGACGTTGTAGAGCCCGTCGCCGATGTGGAAGTGGGTGACGGCGGAGCCGAGAATGTGGCCCGCGTTGTGGAAGGTAAGCTTGACGTCCGGCGCGATGTCGGTCACGTCGCCGTACTCCAGCGGGATGCAGTGCTTGATGGCCTCGCGGACCATCCCCGACTCGTACGGCGGGGTGCGGCCCTCCTTGGCCGCGACGTCGAGGTAGTCCAGCGTGAGCAGCCCCATGAGGTCGCGCGTCGGCTCCGTGCAGTAGATGGGACCGTCGTAGCCGTACTTGAACAGCAGCGGGATGAGCGCGGAGTGGTCGAGGTGGGCGTGGGTCAGGACGACGGCGTCGATGGTGTTGGCACCCGCGCCGAGGGCCTCGGGGACGTGGAGATAGGGGACCTCGTCCTCGGCACCGGGCTTGTCGCCGCAGTCGATGAGGACGCGTGTCTCGGGTGTCGAGAGGACGAAACTCGCGCGGCCGACCTCGCGACAGCAGCCGAGGGTGGTGATGCGGACCCACTCGTCTTTCGACATCTCCTCGCGGTGGATCTGTCTGCCGACGCGTTCGAGGATGTCGCGGCGTTCCTCGCGCTCCTGCTTGAGGAAGTTCCGGACGTTCGAGACGGTCGAGGACTGGATGGGCGGCGTGCGGACGACTTCGGGCGTCCAGCCGACTTCCTGGGTGATCTCGCGGAGCGTCGAGCCGTGACGGCCGATGACCATGCCCGGTTTGGCGGCCTCGATGACGACCTCGCCGGTGTCGGCGTGGAAGTCGAGGTCGGTGACGCCCGCTTCTTCGGGGATGACGTCCATGATCTTCTCTTCGGCCTTGCGGGGGTCGGAGAGGACGTCGGGGTCGGGGCGGACCGTGATTCGTTTGCGGAGCTTGCTCGCGAGCTTCCGAATGAGGTCGCCGTTACGGGCGAACTCCTTCGGATGTCGTGTGTAGACGACGAGTTCGGGTCCTTCGTACTTGACGTCGGACACCGTGATATCGCTCGGTAGTTCGCTCTCAATCTCTGCTTTCAGTTGGTCGAGTTGCTTGTCTACGGAACTCATAGGTCGAAATTTCCCGTCCGTTCACTCGGTGGCGGGGTCGGGTTCCTGCTGGCTCGAACGGAGTCGGGAGACCCGCGTGGGTCCGTCGATGTCGTGACCGGCCGTTCGGGACAGCATAGTGAATCCAATACGGTGGATTAGGTGCTCAACTGCGGGAAGAGGCAGTGAAAACCCGCTTATTCGGCAGTATACCCCCGTTATTATAAAAGCCTTCGCAAAAGGCAAGGACGCTGAGGCGATTGGGGACGTATGGACATCACCCCGGAAACAGTCGCTGCCGAGTACGAGTGGCTGCTCGACCGCGCTCCCGTCGTCGTCGAACTCATCAACGAGACCCGCGGCCGACTCGGCGAGTTGTTCGAGACCGAGGTCGACGAGGTGACCGAAGCACAGTTCCGCGAGGAAGTCGACGAGGTGTTCGCCGACGGGGAGGTCGCCGTCAACGTCGCCGCTTACGTCGGTCTCCTGCGGGACCTCGACGTCGCTGGCGACTATCCCGGCTTCGTCGTCGACGAGATCCTCGGCCGGGAGTTGGCGGCGACCGTCGCGGGCGGTCAGCCGCTCGCGCTGCTCGCGCAGGCAACGTTCCACTTCGCGGACGTCCACACCCACGGCGACGCCGACGAGGCCGCCGGTGCCGACGACCTCGACGCCGCACTCGCGGCGGGCTTCCAGACGCGGCTCCCCGGCTGGTCGTGGCGCGAGACGGAGAGTCCGTTCAGCGTCGCCAGCGAGTGAGTCGTCTCCGCGACGGCTGCGGACCCGCCTCGGCCTCGGCCGTGGCCGGTTCGGCCGACTCGACGACCTCGGCCCTCGTCTTGGTCTCTCTCCCGTCCACTGGTAGCTCAGTCGAGTCGAGTGTCGCCAGCCGTTCGGAGACGTGCTCGTCGCCCGCAGAGCACGGCGTCACCCGCCGGAGGTCGTCGTCGACGTATTCGGCCAACAGGACCGGTGGCAGCTGTTCGACCGTGACCTCCGGACCCATCCGGCCGACGCCGACGGTCGCACGCTCACCGAGACCGAGCACGGTACAGCCGTTCTCCGTCGCCCACTGTTTGAACGCGGCGACGCGCTCGCGGGCGAGCTGGTCCTCGACACACTGGAGGCGGTCGCTCGACACGTCGAGTTCGTGGCCCCAGTGGTAGACGACGTACGCGTCGACCTCGCCCGCGGCTTCCAGTCGTTCGAGATGCGCGACCAACGGCTCGTACTCGGCATCGTCGGGCGCGTTCACCCACAGTTCAACCCTCGTTTCCCCCTCTGGTGTCTGTGTCATTACTCTCCACCGAGTAAAGAGACGCGCCGCGTGGACATCTATCCGTACGGTAGCTCTCAGCCGGCGTGACTGTCGACGACAGCAGACGACGCCCGGAGACCGATTCGCATACCTTCGGGGTCTTTAAGAGTTCCGTGGGGAAAGGTTGCGGCAATGAGCGACGACCAGGAACTCGGGATAACCGAGTCGAAGCAGTACAACACCGGCGAATGGTACGCCGAAGTGGTCCAGAAGGCTGGCCTCGCCAACTACGCCCCCGACGGCATGAGCGGCTTCATCATTACCCGCCCCCGCGGCTACGCCCTCTGGGAAGGCATCCAGAACTATCTGGACTCGGAGTTCAAGGCGACGGACGTCCAGAACGCCTACTTCCCGATGTTCATCCCTGAGAGCTACCTCGAACGGGAGAAGGACATCGTCGAAGGCTTCGACCCCGAGGTCGCCTGGGTCACCCACGGCGGTAACCAAGAACTGGAGGAGCGACTCGCCGTCCGCCCGACCAGCGAGTCCATCATCGCGCCGTACATGGCCCAGTGGGTCCGCAGCCACCGTGACCTTCCCCTCCGAGTGAACCAGTGGTGCTCGGTCGTGCGGTGGGAGGCGACGGACACGAAGCCGTTCTTCCGGACGAAGGAGTTCCTCTGGCAGGAGGGCCACACGGCCCACCGGACGCGCGACGACGCATTCGAGGAGACGATGACGCGGCTCGGCCAGTACCGCTCGCTGTACGAGGACGTGCTGGCGATGCCGGTCATGCGCGGCAAGAAGCCCGAACACGACAAGTTCCCCGGTGCGGACACGACGACGACCGTCGAGGCACTGATGCCCGACGGCAAGTCCGTCCAGGCCGGCACGAGCCACTATCTCGGAACCTCCTTCGCGGCCGCGTTCGACATCACCTTCTCCGACGAGGACGAGGAGGAACAGCCGGCCCACACCACGTCGTGGGGGCTGTCGTGGCGCTCGCTCGGCGCGCTCATCATGACGCACTCCGACGACCAGGGACTCGTCGTCCCGCCGACCATCGCGCCCGAGCAGGTCGTCATCGTCCCGATTTACCAGGAGGACACCGAGGAGAAGGTGCTCGACTACGCCGAAGAGCTCCGCGACGACCTCGCGGAGGCGGGCGTCCGCGTCGAACTCGACGACCGCGACGAGCGCAACCCCGGCTTCAAGTTCAACGAGTGGGAGCTGAAGGGCGTCCCCGTCCGCTTCGAGATCGGCCCGTACGAGGTCGACGACGATGAAGTCACCGTGGTTCACCGTCCCGACGGCGAGGAGTCGGTCGAGGCCCGCGACGAGGTCGTCGACAGCATCGAGGACCACTTCGACGAGGTCTACGCGAAGCTCTACGCCAAGGCGGAGGAGAACCTCGCGGAGAACGTCCGTGACGCCGAGGACAGAGCAGGTATCCTCGGCACCATCGGCCAGCACGGTGGCTACGTCCGCACGCCGTGGTGTGGCAAAGAGGAGTGCGAGGAGGAGATCAAGGAGACCATCTCCGCGGAGATCGTGATGGTCCCGTTCGAGGACGACGAAGAGCGTCACCACCCCGACGTCGCCGAGGGCTGTGAGTGCGCTATCTGCGACGACGAGGCGACGGAGACGGCCTTCTTCGCGAAGTCGTACTGACCCGTCCGGTCGAAATCCTCGTTTCGCCGCCTCGTCAGGTCGGTCGCGTGTCAGCCGAGGCGAATATTCTACGGTAGACTGTAATGGTCTATCCTTTCGATACAATCTCTTAATATTCCCTAATATGACATTATTACGCCCTTATCCTATCAGGGACACGCTGATAAGTGGGAAGTCCTAGCTACTCCGTATGACCAAGCCACACATAGACACCCATGTCGGACTCGCAGATCCGACCGACGAACGGTCCAACTGTGGGGTAGGTGCCGTCATCGACCTCGACGGCGGCGCGTCCCACGAGACCGTTGCAGACGGCCTCTCGCTCCTGAAGAACCTCGAACACCGTGGCACCACCGGTGCAGAGGAGAACACAGGCGACGGGGCAGGCATCCTGATTCAGCGTCCCGACAGCTTCTTCGAGAGCGTCGTCGACGCCGAACTTCCCGAGACGTACGCCGTCGGCAGCATATTCATGCCGACCCAGGAAGAGGCCCACGAGGCCGTCGCCGACGTCTTCGAGGCCGCCCTCGCCGACCACGGTCTCGACGTCTTCCACTGGCGCGACGTCCCGACCGACAACAGCGAACTGGGCCAGACCGCCCTCGACTCCGAACCTGACGTCTATCAGGTCTTCGTCGCACCGACTGACGACACCACCACCACCGACGAGTTCGACAAAGCACTCTACGTCGCCCGCCGCGCCGCCGAGAACGCGGTCGACGACGCCGGGATTCCGAACTCGGGTCGCTTCTACGTCTGCTCGCTGCACCGCAAGACGCTGGTCTACAAGGGCCTGCTCAAGGGCGAGCAGCTGCCGACCTACTTCCCGGACCTGACCGACGAGCGGCTGGAGACGACGCTGACGCTCGTCCACGAGCGGTTCTCGACGAACACGCTCGGCGCGTGGCATCTCGCCCATCCGTACCGCAACATCGTCCACAACGGCGAGATCAACACCATCCGCGGCAACGTCAATTGGATGCGCGCCCGCGAGACGGACCTCGCGCCGACCGACGACTCGCCGCTGACCGAGGCTGATTTGGAGGCTATCAAGCCCGTCACGGTCGCCGACCAGTCGGACACCGCCTCCGTCGACAACGCGGTCGAACTCCTGCTCCAGTCGGGGCGGGAACTCCCGCACGTCCTCCGGATGCTCATCCCCGAGGCGTTCGAGGGCGACGACTCGATGGACGCAAAGCGGAAAGACTGGTACGACTACCACGCCAGCCTCGTCGAGCCGTGGGACGGTCCCGCGCTCGTCGCGGCGACCGACGGCGACCGCGTCGCGGCCGTCCTCGACCGTAACGGGCTGCGGCCGTGTCGCTACGACGTGACGACCGACAACCGCCTCATCATGGCAAGCGAGGCCGGCGCGCTCGATACCGACCCCTCGGAGATCGAAGAGCGCGGTCGCCTCCAGCCCGGTGAGATCTTCATGGCCGACCCCGAGAAGGGTCGCGTCATCCCCGACGAGGAGGTCTTCGACGGCCTCGTCGACAACAAGTACACCGAGTGGGTGAACCAGGAACAACAGCAGCTCGACGACCTGGTCGACACCGACGACTACGCCACCCGTGGCCGCGTCGACACGCTCCGTGCGCACCAGGCCGCCTTCGGCTACACGCACGACCAACTCAACCATCTCATCGAACCGATGGCCAAGCAGGGCAAGGACCCCGTCGGCTCGATGGGTGACGACACGCCGCTGTCGGTCCTCTCGGACTTCAACCGGCCGCTGTTTACCTACTTCAAGCAGCTGTTCGCGCAGGTGACGAACCCGCCGCTGGACTACATCCGCGAGGAACTCGTCACCTCCCTCGAATCCCGGCTCGGCCACCAGCGAAACCTGCTGGACGAGACGGCCGAACACGCCCGTCAGCTCGTCCTCGACTCGCCCGTCCTCACGGACGCACAGGCCGAGGGCATCAGAGCGATGGACGGCGACATCTCGTCGACCGTCGTCGACATGACCTACGAGCAGGGCACGACACTCGAGGACGCCATCGAGGACCTCCGCGTGGACGCGAAGGAAGCAATCGAGAACGGCGCGGACGTCGTCGTCCTCTCGGACCGCGACATCGGCGAGGACCGCGTCGCCATCCCGAGTCTGCTCGCGACCGGCGCGGTCCACCACAGCCTCGTTCGCAACGGCCTGCGCAACCACGCCGGACTCGTCCTCGAATCCGGCGACCCCCGCGAGGTCCACCACGTCGCGACCCTCGTCGGCTACGGTGCCGACGCGATCAACCCCTACCTCGCCTACCAGACCATCGAGGACATCGTCGCCGGTCCCGACGGGGCCGACGAGGAGGAGGCCATCGGGGCCTACAAGAAGGCGCTCGAAGACGGCCTGCTGAAGACGATGGCCAAGATGGGAATCTCGACGGTCGAAAGTTATCAAGGAGCCCAGATCTTCGAGGCGGTCGGACTGGACTCCGGTCTCGTTCAGGAGTATTTCGAGGGAACGGAGATCCGGACGGAGGGGATCGGTCTCCCCGAGATCGAAGACGACCTCCTGACGCGGCATATGGTCGGATTCGGGAGCGAGGAGGACCCGACGCTCGAACGGCAGGGCGAGTTCGAGAACCGTTCGGATGGGATTCGCCACCAGTGGAACCCGAAGACGGTCGGGACGCTCCAGCAGGCAGTGCGGTCGGGTAGCTACGAGAAGTACCAGGAGTTCGCCGACCTCATCAACGACCAGACCGAGGAGCTGCAGTCGCTCCGCGGCCTGCTCGAACTCCAGAGCGACCGCGACCCCGTCGACATCGACGAGGTCGAACCCGTCTCCGACATCGTCGAGCGCTTCTCGACGGCTGCGATGAGTCTCGGGAGCCTCTCGCCCGAGGCCCACGAGAACAACTCCATCGCGATGAACCGCATCGGTGGCAAGTCCAACTCCGGTGAGGGTGGCGAGCCGCCGGAACGCTTCGGCACGGAGAAGGAGTGTACCGTCAAGCAGGTCGCTTCCGGCCGCTTCGGCGTCACGTCGCACTATCTCTCGTCGGCCGAGGAGATTCAGATCAAGATGGCGCAGGGGTCGAAGCCCGGTGAGGGTGGCCATCTGCCCGGCAAGAAGGTCAACGAGATGATCGCGCACGTCCGCTACTCGACGCCGGGTGTAGGGCTCATCTCGCCGCCGCCGCTGCACGACATCTACTCCATCGAGGACCTGAAGCAGCTCATCCACGACCTGAAGACCGCGAGCCCGGACGCCGACATCAACGTCAAGCTCGTCTCGGAGGCCGGCATCGGCACCATCGCCGCCGGTGTCGCCAAGGCCAACGCCGACGTGGTCCACATCTCGGGCTACGACGGCGGCACGGGTGCCTCGCCGAAGACGTCCATCAAGAACGCGGGTCTCCCGTGGGAGCTCGGCCTCGCCGAGGCGAACCAGATGCTCCGCGCGACGAACCTCCGCGACCGCATCCGCGTGACCGCGGACGGCGGGATGAAGACGGGCCGCGACATCGCCGTCGCCGCCCTGCTCGGTGCCGAGGAGTACGTCTTCGGGACGGCCTCGCTCGTCACCTCGGGCTGCGTGATGGCCCGGCAGTGCCACGAGAACACCTGTCCGGTCGGCGTGGCGACGCAGGACGAGAACCTGCGCAACCGCTTCCCCGGCCAGCCGGACCACGTCATCAACTACATGACGTTCATGGCCCAGGAGCTCCGCGAGATCATGGCCGAACTCGGCTACACCTCGGTCGAGGAGATGATCGGCCGCCCCGAGCATCTCAGCCAGCGTGAGACGGACCACCCGAAGGCGAAGCATCTCGACCTCTCGGACGTCATCGCCCAGCCCGCGGGTGACTCGCGCACCAAGACGAGCGAACAGGGCCACAGCGACCTGGAGACGCAGCTGGACCACGACCTCATTGAGGCGGCCGAAGACGCCCTCGACCACGGCGAGCCGGTCCACATCCAGGAATCGATTTCGAACGTCGACCGCGCGGTCGGCGCGATGCTCTCGAACCGCATCTCGAAGCAGTACGGCGGTGAGGGACTCGCGGACGACACCATCAGCGTCGACTTCGACGGTATCGCAGGCCAGTCGTTCGGCGCGTTCCTCGCACGCGGCGTGACGATGAACCTCACCGGTGCCTCGAACGACTACGTCGGCAAGGGGCTCTCGGGTGGCAAGGTCATCGTCCAGACGCCGCCGACGGCCAACTACGCCGCCGACGAGAACATCCTCATCGGCAACGTCGCACTCTACGGCGCGACGCAGGGCGAGGCCTACATCAACGGCGTCGCTGGCGAACGCTTCGCCGTCCGCAACTCGGGCGTCAAGGCGGTCGTCGAAGGCGTCGGCGACCACGGCTGTGAGTACATGACCGGCGGCGTCGTCGCCGTCCTCGGCGACACGGGCAAGAACTTCGCCGCGGGGATGTCCGGCGGCGTGGCCTACGTCTACGACCCGGATGGCGACTTCCACGAGCGCGCCAACACCGGGATGGTAACGCTCCACGATGAGCTGTCCGAAAAGGACGAGGCGATGCTGCACCGGCTCGTACAGAACCACGCCGAGTACACCGACAGCGACCGTGCGACCGCGCTGCTCGACGACTGGACGGGCGAGGTCGGCAACTTCGTGAAGATCATGCCCGATGCCTACGCGCGAGTCCTCGAAGAGGAGGACCGCGAGGACGTCCGCGACGTGCTCCCCGAGGCCGCCAGTGCCGTCGACGGCGCGCGGGTGAAGGGTGAAGCCGTGTCGAGCGACGACTAGTCCGCGACACCTGCCAAGCGCACGTCTCGGCGTGCGCGACGCCACAGTCGCGGACGTGTGACGACTAACTCACGGCACCCGACGAGCACGCGTCTCGTCGCGTGCGACCGACTCTTTTCGCGTCGTCCGGCTGAACGACCGAAATCGTTACCCTGCGACCACCCCCACACAGGGCCATGTCTGACTGGATCGGCGACAGCTTCACCAGCGACGTCGGCTGGGACCATCTCGAAACCCTCGTCGACATCGGCAACCGGATGGCTGGCTCGCCCGGCGAGCGCGAGGCCTTAGAGGAGACACGCGACGCGCTGTCGGCTGTCGGCGCGCGCAACGCCCGTATCGACCCGTTCGACATCCAAGGCTGGGAGCGCGGCAACAGCGCGCTCTACGCGGGCGAGACGACACAGGACTGCATCGCGCTCCCACGTAGCCCTGCCGAGACCGTCGAAGCCGACCTCGTCGACGTGGGCCACGGCCTGCCCGAGGAGTTCGAGGAAACCGACGTCGCGGGGAAGGTCGTCGTCGTCTCGTCGAGTGTTCCAAGTCACTACCCGCGCGGTGTCCACCGTCGCGAGAAGTACTACTACGCCGTCGAACACGGAGCCGTGGGCTTCGTCTTCGCCAACAACGCCGCGGGTGGCCTGCCCATCACCGGCAGCGTCGGCACCGCCGAGGCTCCTATCGGCGACATCCCCGCCGTCGGCGTGAGCAAGGAGGTCGGCGACCGCCTGAAGCGTCGCTTCGAGGGCGAACCGGTCGCCATCGAGGTCAGCTGCGAGACGCCGCAGGCGACGAGCGGCAACGTCCACGCCGAACTCGGTCCGGACACGGACGAGGAGATTCTCGTGACGGGCCACGCCGACGCCCACGACATCTGTGAGGGTGCGACCGACAACGGGACCGGGACGGCCACCGTGATCGAACTGGCCCGCGCGCTCGCCGACCGCGAGGACGAACTGTCGACGAAGGTGCGGTTCGTCTGCTTCGGCTCGGAGGAGGTCGGTCTCGTCGGCTCGGAGCACGAGTCCGAGCGCGTCGACCGCGACGCCGTCAAGGCCGTCGTTAACGTCGACTGCACGGTCCGCGGGCGGACGCTCAAGTTCGACACCCACGGCTTCGACGCGCTGGAGACCGCCGCCGAGACCGTCGCCGACCGCCTCGGTCAGCCGGTGACGACGAACCCGAAGCTCGTGCCGCACAGCGACCACTGGCCGTTCGTGCAGTGGGGCGTGCCGGGCTACATGGTCTCCGCGGAGAAGGAGGGTCGTGGCCGCGGCTGGGCGCACACGCCCGCCGACACGCTCGACAAACTGGAGAAGCGAACCTTCCGCGAGCAAGCCATCGTCCTGACGGAGCTGGTCGTCGAACTCGCCGGTGAGGACGTGGAGACGACCCACAAGTCCGCCGAGGAGATGGCCGCGACGCTCGAAGACGAGGACCTCGCTGAGGGGATGCGCGTCACCGGCGATTGGCCGTACTGAACAGGGCGCACCGAACCCGCTGTGACCGCCGAATCACGCAGTCTTTTACCCCCGCGTGAGCTACCTCCGATGATGACCGACGCAGGGGAGGAGTCACCGTGAAGCTCGCCGTCCGCGGCGACGACGAACTTGCGCAGGCAGCCGCGGCCGCGGGGGCGACTCTGACCGACGCGGAGACGGCGGACCTCGTCGTCACCGTCGGCGAGGCGGAGTTCGTCGCCGTCGCCCGCGACGCGCCCGAGACGCCCGTCCTCCCTGTCGGGGCGGACCTCGGTCCCTTCTCGCTGTCACCCGCTCGCGACGACCTCGAAGACGCGCTCGACAGCCTCGCCGCGGCCGAGGGGTCGGCCGTGGCGCATCCGGTTCTCTCGGCGACCGTCGACGGCGATGAGGTCGCCCGCGGCGTCCTCGATGCGATGCTCGTCACGAGCGAGCCGGCGCGCATCTCGGAGTACGAAGTGGACTTCGGCGACGAGCGCGTCACCGACTTCCGGTCGGACGGCGTCGTCGTCGCCACCCCGCTCGGGACGCACGGCTACGCCCACGCCGCTGGTGCACCGGTGCTCCAGTCGGGGACCGGGCTCGCGGTCGTCCCGGTCTCGCCGTTCTCGACGCGGTCGAGCACGTGGGTCGCCGACGACGACGTGACGCTCACTGTCGCCCGCGACGACGGTCCCGTCTCGCTCGTCGTCGACGGCGCGGAACTCCAGTTCGTCGAACCGCACCAGTCGGTCCGACTCCGCGTCGTCGACACCGTCGACCTGTGGCGACTGCCCGAGATGCGGCTGGACCGATTGGAAAAACTCTAAAGACTCCTCGTCCGAAGGACAACTATGCAACCGCTACAGTTCCTCGTCCCTGTCGACGCGCTCGCGGCGTTCGAGGGTCTGCTCAAGTACGTCATTCTGGGGCTGGTGCTCGTCAACATGGTTACGCGCATCGTCGCACACCAGAAGCAGAAGCAGCAAGCGGCGTCGGGCGACCACGAAGACGTCACGCGTTGGCTGCCACACTCGGTGACGACGCTGCTGCTCGTCCTCGCGTCGTTCGCGTTCCTCATCGTCGAACCGCACGGCGGGATGGTCATGTCCGTGCTCGTCCTCGGGGTGTTCGTCGCGGACCTCTTCGAGTTCGAGTCCCGCAAGGTCGAGGTCCGAAACGACATGAAGTTCGAACGGCCGAAAGCGGCGATCACGGCGTCGCTGGTCGTTCTCCTGTACGCTGCGTACCAGAGCCTCTTCTTCCTGGTCGCAGACTACTGGGAACTCATCGTCTGAGCTGACACCTTTTTTCGGTCTGCTCTCGGCCCCCGAGCGGTTGCTCTCCGAGGGTCCGGTCCGATACCGACGGACAGCGGCTTTCAAATGTTACCACGCCGCACGAGCGTAGCACTCGGGCCGTCACGCGCCGAACCGCTCCGCACGGGTTCGAGGCTGACTCGTTTCCATCCTGCTCCGAACAGCAGCAGCACGCCGAGACGACTGCGGACGACAGACCGGATGCTAGCGCGAGACTCACTGCCTGCGACGGCGACGTGCGCGACGTCACAGGACTGACCACTCCCGACGACTGGCCGATACCGACGATGTCGGATGACGGGAGCTGAGTGAGCGGCCGACGAGTGTGCCACGTCGGTGGCGACGGGACTGCACGGCCGCTGCCACACCGTAACACCGGATTGGGGGTTCCGTACGTACCATAGGATATGAGCCACCGGGAGCGACTCACAGTCACTGCCATCGACTGTACCGGCTGCAAGGAGACGATCCTGCGCGCGCTACAGCGGGTCGACGGCGTCCAGCGAGCCACGGTGGACCATCTCAGCGGAACGGTCGAGGTCCTCGTCGACGGCGACGTCTCGGTCGGTGACCTCCGCGCGACGATGGAGCGGTTGGGCTACGACGCGAACCCGTAGCTCGGACAGGGAGAGAAAGGCAGAAGACGGTCGGTTTCAGTTGTTCGAGCGGCGGTTCTCGATCGCCTTGCGGGCCTCGCGGCCGGCCGGGATGAGTATCCAGAAGGTGAGCGCGCCGAGGAGCGCGAACCACAGCAGGACGTCGATCATCCCGATAGCGACCGCGTCGAACAGGTTCGCCGCCTCCGGCGGTGCTGCGATGAGCTGTCGCGTGCTCTCGAAGGATTCCGTCTGGTACCACGATGCCAGTACCATCCACGCGAGACCGGCGCCCGTGAAGATACCGAGCCCCTTGATGAACTCGTCAGCCATTATCTGAGTCTTCGTCGGAGTCCTCTTGAGACTTTCCCATTCCTTGGGCACGGAACCGCGTGCCGATGATGTAGACGCCCGCACCGAAGCCGATGACTGCGAGTCCGGCGAGCGCGAGCACCGCCGTCAACACGTCGGCGGCGACAGTCAGGCCGAGCGCGCCGAGCAGGCTCGTGATGGCCCGTCTGAGGAAGCTCACGGACAACGTTGCGGCGTCGAGTAGGACGAAGCCGACGACGACGGAGACGACGGCGATGAGCGTCGAGAAGACGGTCACCGTCTTGTACAGCCGCATCGGGACGACGATGTCGCGGCTGCCGCGGCCCGACGAGCGTCCGTCGCGGTCGGCGTCGCGGTCGCTTGAGGCGTCACTCTCGGTTGGACGCGCTGCAGTATCTGAATCAGACATGAGAGAGGAGAGATGTCGTTACTTCGGCGGACGGAGCCGGTAGTAGCGACGGTTGAGGTCGTACATGTAGCCCTCGCGCATCGTCTTCAGCACCGCGTAGGTGACGATACCGACGACGCCGGGCAACAGGAACGTCAGGTCGAACAGCAGGTCGGTGTTCATCGGCATCAGGTTCTTGATCGCGAGCAGGCTGAGCGTCAGTGCGAAGGTGACGCCGAACGCCCCGATGGCAGCCCAGAAGGGCTGTTCGACGGGACGCCGCGCGCTCCCCTTGTTGAGGAACGGCACGATGGCGATGGCACCGACGACGACACCGTTCGCGAGCACACCGTACGTCCGGTCGGCCATGATCTTCGAGCCGCCGAGGATGGCCAGCTCGGGGTTCAGCGGGTTCAGCTTCAGCAGGCCGAACGACCAGTAGAGATACCAGTCGGGCAGGATGATGGCCGGCGTACTACTGGGATTCGCCGGTGCGCCGATGTGCGGCGGCATCGTCGCCGAGAGGAAGAAGATCATCCCGACGAAGAACGCCGCAATAGAGAGGTTCCGGACCGTCTCGTGGGGCCAGGTCGGGAAGCCGAGCACGTCGCGCTCGACGTAGTCGGACTCCATCCGCAGGTCCTGGTCTTCACGACGGGAGCGCTCGAAGTACTCGTAGGTGAGCCGTGAGAGCCCCGTCTTGCGTTCTTTGCGTTCGCTCCAGGTCGGCGTCTCGTCGTCCGGTGCGACGATGCCGGTCCCGTCGGTGCGAACCTCGGTTTCCTCGTCGTTGGGTTCGTTCTCGCTCATGGTCTTAGTGGGGTTCCGCGATGCCCTGCACCCAGACGATACCGATGTGGATCGCGATGAGCGTCGTCACCACGAAGGGGAGCAGGAACACGTGTAAGATGTACATCCGTTGCAACGTTGCCTGGCTTAGGGTGAAGCCACCGAAGAGCAGCTGGGCGACCCACTCGCCAGCGAGCGGGATCGAGAGCGACATCTCGACGCCGATCTGGCCGGCCCAGAACGCCAGCTGGTCCCACGGCAGCAGGTAGCCGGTGTATCCGAACACCATCGTCAGGCTGATCAGGATGATGCCGAGGATCCAGTTCAGTTCACGCGGCTCCTTGTACGAGCCGGTGAAGTAGACCCGCAGCATGTGCAGGAACACGGCCGCGACCATCACCTGTGCCGCCCAGCGGTGGACGGAACGGAGCATGAACCCGAACTGGAGGTCCTGCATGATGAACGCGATGCTGTTGTAGGCGACGGTCGCCTCCTCGGGGTTCCCCTGTGCTGGGGAGTAGTAGAACCCGAGCAACGCGCCGCTCACGGCGGCCACAATATACGACAGGGTCGAGAACAACCCGAGCGTATACAGCGGATACCAGTACCAGAACTTGTTGTCGAGGTTGTACTGTTCGGTGTGGCTCTTCGGCATCTGGAGGTTGACCCGGTAGTAGAGGGTCTCCAGCAGCTCCAGATAGTCGACGATGCGGAGTCGCTTGTCGAGCCAGATGAGGGTGGTCAGGAACGTCGTCTCGACGGGCGACAGATCCTTCGTCTTCATCCAGCCCTTGTGATCGTAGTCGTCTTTCTTCTCTAAACTCATTGGTTACCTCTTGTAGTAGGGGTAGACGGCGCGCTTGACCGTGTCCCAGGCGTCCGCGCTACCGATCTGGTTGCCGTCGACGTCCTCCTCGCGGACGTAGAGGTCTTCCCACTTGCGACGACGCTTCTTGACGATCATCACGTCGGGGAGGAACTCCTTGCGGTACAGTGCGAGGATGAACGCGAGGTCGACGAAGACCACCGCGAGGATACCACCGAGGAACATGTTCCCGGTGTCGCTCAACGCCCATCCCGAGATGAGACCGTACGTGAACAGGAACACGAACAGGACCTCGATGACCGTCAGGAGGACGATGGCGATGGCCGCTGCGGTGCTCTCGCGTGCCGGTTCGTACCGGTGGATGTCACCGTAGGTACTGCCGGTGGAGCTCATTGGCTCCCTCCAGTGTTACCGGTGTTCGGCGACTCGCCGTACTTCAGGATGTAGAAGGTGTACACGATGGTGACGATGATGCCGAGGATCGTCCCGGCACCGACCCAGTGGGCCTGGATCGGGACACCGAGTTCGTGTAGTTCCTTCTCGCCGCCGCCACCCGCGCTGCCGGGGTTCTCCGTCACCGTGATCGAGCCGACCATGCCGGCCGACTCGTGCGGCTGACAGTAGTACTCGTACGTGCCGAGCGTGTCGAACGTGTGTGAGTACTCGTAGCCCGTGTCGAACACTTCCGACTCGGGACCCGTCCCTTCCCACGTCGCGCCCTCCGGAGTCGAGGAGGGGATGACGTTGTGGGTGTCCGACTCCCAGACGAAGTTGACCGTCGTCCCGGGAGCGATCTCCAGCTCCGCCGGTTCGAACACGAGCGAGTTGCCCGGCCCAACCGCGACGGTCTGGGTACCGCCGCCACCGCCACCTTCGCCTTCCTGTGCGGAGGCGGACTGGGCTGTCGCGGCTGCGACCGCGGCAGAACCACCTGCCGCTCTCAGAAATTCCCGCCTATTCATACACGTTGCCCTCAGGATGGAGCGTGCTTAAACCCACCGACTGTGGCCCGACGGAGACCCTGTTCAGGACCCTTCTACGCCCTGTTCTCGGTCATCTCGCGTCGTCGCCGACCCCTCCTCGACCAGCTTCAAAAAGTCGGGTTTCTCCCCCTCCTCCAGACTGACCGCGCGGAGCCGGTTGCGGTACTCCTCGGCGCGGAATCGGTCCGACAGTCGCGCGTTGGCGACCGTCACGAACAGGAACAGTCCGATGAGGACGAACACACCCGCGATGATGGGGGCGACGATGGTCGTGATGAGCTGAATCGGCGGGACCCACGCGAGAAACAGACCGAGTCCAGCGATGATCTGTCCGACTGCGACGAGCTGGAGCATGTTGTTGCCGAGTTGGCCCGTCCCCTCCGGGACGTCGTCCGGGCTGGGCAACGAGACGTTCTCGGGCGGTTCTTCGACCTCGTAGTCCTCCATCGAACAGAGTGCCACGGTCGGCTTGACGTCGCGGAGGACGGTCCCACGGCCGTCGACGCTGCCGTCGGGATAGACCACGGCGAAGCCCTCGTCGGAGTAGGCGACGAGCCGCGGTTCGCCGTCGTCTTCCAGCCGCTCGACGACTGCGAAGACGTCACGTCGGGCGATCTGGTTCTTGAGGTCCTTCTCGACCCGCTCTAAGAGTTCTACCCCGGTGACCCACGAGTCGGCGTCGAAGACAGCCTCCCACTCGTCGAGGCTCATCTCCGCCATGTCGGCCGGGCCGAAGTTGTCGAAGTCGTACTTCTCTTCGACCTGCTGGCGGAGGGCCTCCAAGTCGGCGTCGCTGGTCTCCGCGGTGGCCGACTGCTCCGGCCGGTCGGAGTGCTCCGAAGCGTCCTCGCTCGCACCGTCTGTCGGCCGGGCTGGCCCATCCGGGCCGTCTTCGTCCGTACCGGTCGACGAGGATGACGGGTCTGCCATTGGCTTCGACTAGTCGCGCGAGGAGTAAACGCTTTGCGACCTCGCGGTGTCGGCCGGAGTCGGGTCATTTACCCCGTCGCTCTCCCTAGTGCGACCGATGGTAAGCGACACGACGTTCGCGACGACGGCGGCGGTGCTCGTGACCGCGAGCTTCCCCTTCTATCTCTACGGGGCGTGGATCATGATCGACGCCGAGACCGTCACCTGGGACGTCCTCACCTACCACCTGAAGTTCATCGTCGTCGGCCTGACGCTCAACACCGTCCCCGTCGTGACGTGGATGGCTCCGCGGCTGCTCGAACAGTTCGGCGGTCTCTTTGCACTTCACGCCGTCCTCGGGCTGCAAGCCTACGCCATGCTCATCTTCGCACTCACGGGTATCGTCCGCATCTTCCAGGCCAAACACAACGCCAACCTCTATCGCGACCCCGACCAGGACGTCGACCTCGACGACCTCCACGAGAACATGGGTGCCTGGCGCGGCCGACTCCGTATCGGCGTTTTCGGCTACGTGCTGTTCTGGATCGGTGCGTACGTCCTCGGCGTCTACCAGTATCTCACCGGCTACGTGGTCTGAGGCAACGCTCACCGGTCGCAACCTGACACCGAAAAAGAAGGCGTGCGATAGCGTGGGAGTGGAACGACAGTGACGCGAACGTCACGCGGCAGTCCGACCGAGACTACTGGTACGGCTCCTCGTCGCGGTGGCGGTCGGGGTTCTCCTGTTCGGCGGCCTCGTGTTCGCGTTCCTCGGAACGCTCTTCGATTTCGGTCTCTTTGCGCTCGGCCTCGGCGTCTTCGAGCGCGTCCTCGCGCTCTTCTTCGACTCGTTCGCCCTCGACGTCGTCACCCTGCACGTCGAGGTCGGTATCCTCCTCGATGTCGATGCCGTGTTCGTCGTCGGGCATACTCGTCGGTTGAACTGACAGCCAAAAAGAAGTGGTGGCCGACCGGGTCAGTCCCACGCCTCGTCGCTGGCGAGGTCGACCTCGTTGTCGACCTTCGACGACGGACAGCGGTCTTCGAGCACGCAGTCCGAGCAGTCGGGGTTGATGGCCGTACAGGTCGCGCGGCCGTGGCTGATGAACAGATGGGTGAACTCCTGCCAGTCGTCTTCGGGAACGACCGTCATCAGGTCCTGTTCGATCTTCTCGGGATACTCCTCCTCGGTGATGCCGAGTCGCCGCGAGATGCGCTGGACGTGCGTGTCGACGACGATGCCCTCGACGACGTCGTGGGCGTGTTGGAGGACGACGTTCGCCGTCTTCCGGCCGACGCCGGTGAGGTCCGTCAACGCCTCCATCGTGTCCGGCACCTCGCCGTCGTGCTCGTCGATGATGGTCTGGCACGCCGACTGGATCCACTTCGACTTGTTGTTGTAGTAGGTGATCGAGGATATGTCCTCGGCAAGTTCCTCCCGTGGCACGTTCACGAAGTCCTCCGCGGAGTGGTACTTCTCAAAGAGATCGGCGGTGACTTTGTTCACACGCTCGTCGGTGCACTGTGCCGAGAGCATGACCGCGACGAGCAGTTCGAGGCGGCTCGAGAAGTTCAGCGAGATGGTCGTGTCCGGGTAGGCGTCGTAGAGGCGGTCGAGCACCTCGACGACCTGTTCCTCACGGCTGTCGAGCGGCGTTCCCATAGGGAGGAGATAGGACGACGGTGTGTTGAGTGGTTCGGAGTCGGCAGCGAGAAGTATCACGTAGCTGTTCAGTAGTCGCCTACAAGAAATCCGTCTTTTAATTCGATAAAGATTTATGCAGAACAAATGCTTGCTGTCCAGTGACAGGCAGTGACAGGCTGCCACGGACACACACAGCGACCGCTATGAACGACGACACACCTACAGCGACAGACAGAAGCCGGCTCACACGACGAACGTACCTCCAAGGGCTGGTTGCCAGCGGCGTCCTCGCAGCCGGTGGCAGTCTCACGGCCAGCGCGGCCGAGAGTGCAGACATCGAACAGCTCGGTGCGGGCAGCATCGCGCACGTCAAACCCGAGTCGGCGGGCGCGCCGCCGCGGACGGTCTACGCGACCGAAGACCTCGACGCACCGTATCCCTCCAACGATTGGTGGACGACGCTCCTCTGGCGGGAGCTATCGGAGAACCTCTGGGTCCACCCGCTGGCGGCCCGCGTGACCGAGTCCGGTCTCGCCGTGACCTACCCTGACGAGTGGGAGGTCCGCGACGCGCCGTTCTCGTCGGGACCGCGGCAGGACGACTTCGCGACGATGGGTCCCAACGGCCCCATCGACGCCGACCTCACCCTGGGCCATCCGGCCGTCGGCGACGGCACCGAAGCACGGGTCGCCGACTACGGCGACTGGTCCGCGACCTACCGCCGCACCGACGGCGACGCCAGCATCGACGTGACCCTGACGCAGGGGTCGCCGTTCGTCTACTGCGAGACGGAGAACGGCGGCGTGGAGGTCGCCTTCGGCGATGACGTCGACAACGACGTCTCGGTCTGGCACGAGCGCGAGCACGTCCTCGGCGTGACGGTGAACGGCCACCACTACGGCCTGTTTGCGCCGCCGGGGGCCTCGTGGGATGGCGTCGACGACGGCGTCGCAACCTCCGACCTGAAGGGCGAAGGCTACGCCTCCGTGGCTCTCTTGCCGGAGGCGTCGCCGAAGATCCTCAACGCCTACCGTCGCCGCGCCTACGCCTTCGTGACGGATACGACCGTCTCGTGGGAGTACGACGCTGACCGCTCGGCCGTCGTCACCGAGTACAGCTACGAACTGGACGCGAAACACGGCGGATCGAAGGAGACGCTCACGGCACTCTACCCGCACCAAGCGCGTTGGGTGCAGGAGGACCTCACCGACTGGTCCTATGTCTCCCCGCGCGGGGAGATGCCCGTCCGGGCCGGGTCGTCGTTCACGACAGAGCATCCCTACCGGGGGCTGCTCCCCTTCCTGCCGGACGTCGCCGACGTGCCGAACCTCGCAGACCACGTCGACAGCGTCGAGGAGTCGTCGCCGCTCATCCGCGACTGGCAGGGCGAGGGAACCTACTGGACCGGCAAGAACTTCGAACGGCTGCTTCAGCTCGCTCCCATCGCCGAGCAGGTCGGCGACGATGCAGCTGCCGACACGTTCCACGAGGCGATGCGCGACGAACTGGAGACGTGGTTCTCTGCCGGCAGTGACGGCGAGGTCGACCAGACGGACCTCTTCTGGTACGACGACGTCTGGGGGACGTTAAACGGAACGCCGATGGGCTTCGGTGCCGACGCCGACCTCAACGACCACCACTTCCACTACGGCTACTGGGTGAAGGCCGCCGCGGAACTCGCTCGCGTCGACCCCGAATGGGCCGCAGAGGACCAGTACGGCGGCGTCGTGAACCAACTCGTCCGCGACTACGCCAACCCCGACCGCGACGACGACCGCTACCCGTTCCTCCGGAACTTCAGCCCCTACGCGGGCCACTCGTGGGCGTCGGGCAGCGGTGAACTTCCCGCTGGCTGCAACCAGGAGTCCTCCTCGGAGGCCATCAACGCCTACGCCGCGCTCGTCCTCTGGGGCGAAGCGACCGGCAACGAGGAACTCCGCGACGTCGGGATCTACCTCTACACGCACGAGATACACGCGGCACTGGAGTACTGGTTCGACGTCGCCGACGAGAACATTCCTGACCAATGGGGCTACGACTACGCCGCCATCGTCTGGGGGTCGGGCTACAAGTACGCGACGTGGTTCAACCAGGACGCCGAGGCGATTCACGCCATCAACTATCTCCCGGTCGGTGGCCACTCGCTCTATCTCGGCTGGAACCGCGAGGCCGCCGACGCGAACTGGCAGGAGTTCCTCGAAAACGACGGCGGTGACGGCCAGTTCGACCTCGGTTGGTACACCGACGTCCTCTGGGAGTTCCGGGCACTCTCTGACCCCGACGAGGCACTGTCCTGGTACGAAAACGGCTACAGCACTGGCGACTTCGGTGAGTCGCGCGCCCACACGGCCCACTGGCTCTACACGCTCGACGTCGTCGGGACGCCCGACGCGACGGTCTCGGCGGACACCGCACTCTACGCGGTCTTCCGCGACGGCGACACGCGGACCTACGTCGCCCACAACGCCGGCAACGAGCCGGAGACCGTCACGTTCTCCGACGGGACGGAGCTGACGGTTCCCGCGGGCGAGACGGCGACGACGGCCCGAACGGTCGAGTCGCCGACGCTGTCGGGGGCGTTCCCGAGCGTCGACGAAAGAGCATCTGAACAGCAGGCATCGAACGGCAGAGGGAACGGGAAGAAGTAGCGGTGTGAACAGTTAAGCGTCGGCCGTCACATCTCTCGGCCATGAACCTTCGAGAGACCCTCGGCCACGAGTCGTGGCGTACCGTCGCCGGTCTCGGTGCTGGCTACGGCCTGATGCTCTTCGTCCTCTTCGTCGCACTGTTCGTCCTCCCGTTCCTCGTCTTTCTCGCCTTCTGAACGTCGGGTCCGAGTGCGGAGAGACAGCGCGGCCGCTCACGGATCGTGAAAACGGAAAGGAACCGAACTGCCGATCAGGCGAAGGCGCGGGAGGTGTCGGGGTCCTCGTCGCTCTCGGCCTGGATCTTCTCCCAGGCGTCGACGAAGTCCTGCATATAGATCTCCGTCCGCTCGTCGCGGATGGCGAACATCCCGGCTTCCGTACAGATCGCCTTGATCTCCGCACCGGAGGCGTTGTCGGCCAGTTCGGCGAGTTCCGCGAAGTCGACGTCGTCGTCGACGTTCATGTTGCGGGTGTGGATCTGGAAGATGATCTCACGACCCTCCTCGTTGGGCTTCGGTACCTCGATGAGGCGGTCGAAGCGACCAGGGCGGAGGATGGCGGGGTCGAGCATGTCGAAGCGGTTCGTCGCCGCGATGATGCGGATGTCGCCGCGTTCGTCGAAGCCGTCCATCTCGGCCAGCAGCTGCATCATCGTCCGCTGGACCTCGGCGTCGCCGGAGGTCTTCGAGTCCGTCCGCTTCGAGGCGATGGCGTCGATCTCGTCGATGAAGAGCACGGCAGGCTCGTTCTCGCGGGCGACCTCGAAGAGGTCCCGGACGAGCTTCGCGCCCTCACCGATGAACTTGTGCACGAGTTCCGAGCCAGCCATCTTGATGAAGGTGGCGTCGGTCTGGTTCGCGACGGCCTTCGCGAGCATCGTCTTCCCGGTGCCCGGCGGGCCGTAGAGGAGCACGCCGGACGGCGGGTCGATGCCGACCTCGGCGAACATCTCCGGACGGTCGAGCGGCATCTCGACCGTCTCGCGGATCTCCTGCATCTGCTCTTCGAGACCGCCGATGTCCTCGTAGGTGACGTCCGGGCTGTGGTCGACCTGCATGACCCGCGCCCGCACGTCCGTCTCGTTGTCGAGGCGCTTGACGATAGAGAGAGAGTTGTTGACCGCGACTCGGCAGTCGGGTTCCAGCTCCTCGCGCATCTCGTCTGTGACCTCGGTGAGGGCTTCCTGGTTGTTACCGTGCTGCTTGATAATGACGCCCTCGTCGGTGATCTCCTGAACCGTCGCCACGAAGAGCGGCGACTGCTTCAGCTTCTTGTTCTCGTGAGTGAGACGCTCGAGCTTCTGCTGGTACTTGTTGTTCTCTGCGTTCGCGTCGAGGAGCTTGTCTCGCATCTCCTCGTTTTGGGATTCCAAGACCTCCAGGCGCTCCTGGAGCGTCTCGACTTTCTCCTGCTGCGACGCCGACTCTTCGTCGAATGGCATATCGACGTCGTCCACAGTATCGCTCATCATCCGGAATAAGGCACTCCCGAATAAGAGGCTTCGGGTCGGGGCCCACCTCGCCGCGCCTCGGCCGGATAAATGATTGACGTGCATATTCCCACATAGAAATTATTATCACCCTGTATGCTCCAGGGTAACTCAAGATGAGCAGTTCAGAGGCAGTCACCGTCGACAGCACGTCGGACCGCTGGGCACCCGTCCGTGAGCTTCCACCCAGCGCGAAGCTCGTGGCGAAAGTCCTCGACTACAACGACACACTCACGCAGAGCCAACTCGCCGAGGAGACGCTGCTCCCGCCGCGGACAGTCCGCTACGCGCTGACCAGACTCGAAGACGAGGGCGTCGTCGACTCGCGCTTCTCCTTCTCTGACGCCCGCAAGCGGCTCTACACCCTCTCGCTCTGAGCGGGCGAAGCCTTTTGTCCGAGAGCGGGACCATCCCGAACCATGGCCGACCCGACGACCGTCAAGCGCGCGCTCCACGGACTGGCCTACGGCAAATACGCCGACACCGGGGAAGCGGCCGGAGCCATCGACCACCGCCGTGTCATCGCCGCGGCGACGGCGTCGCTGACGGCCGTTGCCGACGCTGCGAGCTTCTGTGAGCACCACGGCGTGGACGACCTCCGGACCGCAGTCCGGGTCGCGGCGGCCCACGGCGACGACGACCTCGCCTCGCGCGGGCGAGAGGCCGCGAACGAACTGGCTGCCTACCGGCGAGCGGCCGCGGGCGTCGACACGGCAGCCACGCCTCCTGCGGACGATGCCCACGACCACTTCCACCACGCTCGCGGAACGACTTTACCGGGGGCTGGCCAAAGGGGTGACAGATGACACGGGTGATACACACCGGCGACACCCACATCGGGTATCGACAGTACCACTCGCCGGAGCGCCGCCAGGACTTCCTCGCTGCCTTCGAGCAGGTGGTCGACGACGCCGTCGCGGACGACGTCGACGCCGTCGTCCACGCGGGCGACCTCTTTCACGACCGCCGCCCCGACCTACAGGACTTGCTCGGCACGCTCTCGGCCCTCCGAACGCTCTCTGACGCAGCGATTCCCTTCCTCGCTGTCGTCGGCAACCACGAGTCGACGCGCGGCGGCCAGTGGCTCGACCTCTTCGAGAACCTCGGGCTGGCCGTCCGCCTCGGTGCGGACCCCTACGTGCTCGGCGACACGGCCTTCTACGGGCTGGACCACGTCCCCGAGTCCCGACGTGACGACCTCGACTATCAGTTCACGCCCCACGACGTCGACCACGCGGCCCTCGTGAGCCACGGTCTCTTTACCCCGTTCGCGCACGCGAACTGGGAGACCGAGACCGTCCTCGCCGAATCGAACGTCGCCTTTGACGCCGTCCTCCTCGGCGACAACCACAAAGCCGACGAGGCACAGGTCGACGGCACGTGGGTCACCTACTGTGGGTCGACCGAGCGCGCGAGCGCGAGCGAGGAACCCGGCCGCGGCTACAACGTCGTCACCTTCGACGACGGCGTCGACATCCGCCGCCGCGCGCTCGACACGCGACCGTTCGTCTTCGTCGACGTCGACCTCGCCGAGGGTGAAGGCGCGGAGCGCGTCCGTGAGCAGGTCCGCCAGCACGACCTCGACGAGGCGGTGGTCATCGTCAGCATCACCGGCGACGGCGACCCGGTGACCCCGGCCAGTATCGAGGAATTCGCCACGGAACGCGGCGCCCTCATCGCCCGCGTCAAGGACCGCCGCGAGATCGACGCGGCCGAGGTGGACCTCTCGGTCAGCTTCGCCGACCCCGACGACGCCGTCCGCGAGCGGCTCTCCGAGATGGGGCTCTCGCAGGCCGGTCTCGACATCGACGAGACGGTCCGCGCGAGCAAGACGCCCGACAGCAAGGTCCGCGAGGAGGTGAAAGCCCGCGTCGACGCGCTCGTCGGTGACGACGGAGCCTTCGAGCGCGCGCCGGGTGCCACGGACAGCGGCGGCAACGACGGCGATGACAGCGACGGGAGCGATGACAGCGACGACAGCAGTGAGACCACGGACCTCGACGACGTTCCGGACGACGTCGACGCAGTCCAGGAGACCACCGATCTCGACGACGTGCCCGAAGAAGTCGAATCGGTAGACGAGGCCGACGATGTCGACGGGGACGCTGACGCCGACGACGCCGCTGACGCCGACGACGCCGCTGACGCCGACGAGACCAGCACCGACGACTCGGACCCCGTGAGCAACGGCCAGGTCTCCATGGAGGACTTCCAATGAGGTTCGAGCGCGTCCGCCTGCAGAACTTCAAGCCCTACGCCGACGCCGACCTCCAGTTGAACGACGGCGTGACCGTCATCCACGGGCTGAACGGCAGCGGCAAGTCCTCGCTCCTCGAAGCCTGCTTCTTCGCGCTCTACGGCGCGAAGGCACTGGACGAGACGCTCGACGACGTCATCACCAACGGCGAGGAAGAGGCCGAGATCGAACTCTGGTTCGTCCACGACGGCGGCTCGTACCACATCGAGCGTCGCCTGCGCTCGTCGGGTGAGCGGACGACGACCGCGAAGTGCGTGCTCGAAGGCCCGGACGTGACGGTCGACGGCGCGCGCGACGTGCGGCGGTTCGTCACCGACCTCCTGCGGATGGATGCCGAGGCGTTCGTCAACTGTGCCTACGTCCGACAGGGCGAGGTGAACAAGCTCATCAACGCGACGCCGAGCCAGCGACAGGACATGATCGACGACCTGCTCCAACTCGGCAAGCTGGAGGACTACCGCGAGCGGGCGGGACAGGCCCGGCTCGGTGTGGAGGACATCCTCGCCACCAAGCGCGGCGCGCTCGACGAACTCGATGCCCAGATCGAGGAGCGAGAGTCCCAGAACCTCCACGAGAAGCTCAATCAGTTGGAGAGCCAGCTCAACGACCTCGATTCGAGGGTCGAGAACTACGAGGCCCAAAAGCGGAAGGCCGAGGAGAGCCGCGACGAGGCACAGGCCGTCCTCGACAGCCACGAGGAGAAGCGCGAACGACTCGACGCGCTCGACGAGGAGATTGCGGAGTTAGAGAACAAGATCGGCGAGACCGAACAGGAGCGAGAGGAGCTCCGCGACCGGCTCCGCGAAACCCGCGAGACGAAAGACGAACTGGAGGAGACGGTCTCGACGCTGCTCGCGGAGACGACGCTTGACGCCGCCACCGACGAGGCCATCGACGCTCGCCGCGCCGAACTCGACGAGCGCGAATCCACGCTCTCGGAGTCGGTGAACGAGGCGAAGATGGAGGCACAGCAGTTGGAGACCCAGTCGACGAACCTCGGGAACAACGCCGACGAGTTGCAGTCGCGCGCCGAGGAGAAACGCGAGCGGGCCAGCCGTCTCGAAAGCGAGGTCGAGACTGCGACCGAGGAACTCGAAACTCGCCGCGAGACGCTCGAAGAGATGGCCGAGGAGATCGCCGACCTCGAAGCGCGGTTCGAGGAGAGCGACGTCGACGTCGCGTTCGGCGACGCGTCCGAGACACTCGCCGAGTTGCGCGAGGAGCGGTCGTCGCTTCGGGACGATATGGAAGACGTCCGGACCGAGCTGTCGACCGTCCGCAATCGCGTCGAGGAGGCCGAGCGGTTGCTCGACGAAGGCAAATGCCCCGAGTGCGGCCAGCCCGTCGAGGACTCGCCGCACGTCGACACGCTCGACGAGGACCGCGCGCGTGTCGAGTCGCTGGAAGCCGACCTCGCGGAGCTGCAGGCCGAGCGCGAGGAACGTGACGCCGCCATCGAGGAAGCCGAATCGCTGGTCGAGGCCGAGTCGGAGGTCGAGTCCCTGCGGTCGCGACGCGAGAGTATCGGACAACTCGTCGACCAGAAGGCAGACTCGGTCGCCGAGAAACGCGAGGAGGCCGAAACGCTCCGCGAGGAGGCCGACGAGCTGTCGACGCGGGCGGAGAACGCCCGTGAAATCGCCGAAGAGAAAGCCGCCGAGGCCGCCGAGACGAGAGAGACCGTCGAGACCCACGAGGAGAAACTGGAGACGGTCGAGGCACGGCAGGAGCGGCTCGACCGCCTGACCGACCTCCGAGAGCGTATCGAGGAGACGGAGTCGACGGCCGAGCGACTGCGCGAGAAGCGCGCCAGCCTCGACGACCTCAACGACGAGCGGCGGGGCCATCTCGCGGACAAGCGTGAGCAACGCGACGACCTCCGCGCCGAGGTCGACGAGGAACAGGTCGAGTCCGCACGCACACGGAAGCAGAAGGCCGTGGACTACCTCGAACAGGTCGAAGACGAACTCGAACGGCTCGCCGAGAAGCGTGACGACCTCCAGAGCAAGCGTGGCGGCGTCCAGAACGCCATCGAGGGGTTAGAACGGCTCCGTGAGCAACGCGAGGCCGCCGCCGAGCGTGTCGCCGCGCTCGAATCGCTCCACGACGAGACCGAGGAGCTGGAGGGGCTGTACGGCGACCTGCGGGCGGACCTCCGCCAGCGCAACGTCGAGACGCTCGAACGGATGCTCAATGAGACCTTCGACCTCGTCTACGGCAACGATGCCTACTCCACCATCCGACTCGACGGCGAGTACGAACTCACTGTCTTCCAGAAAGACGGGCAGGCACTCGACCCCGAGCAGCTCTCGGGTGGCGAGCGCGCACTGTTCAATCTGAGCCTCCGGTGTGCCATCTACCGGCTGCTCGCCGAGGGCATCGACGGGACCGCGCCGCTCCCGCCGCTCATCCTCGACGAGCCGACCGTCTTCCTCGACTCGGGACACGTCTCGCGGCTCGTCGACCTCGTCGAGGAGATGCGGAGCCTCGGGGTGCGACAGATCATCATCGTCAGCCACGACGACGAACTCGTCGGCGCGGCGGACGAACTCGTCACGGTCGAGAAGAACAGCACCACGAACCGCTCGTCGGTCCGCCGTGAGGACGCAGCGTCGTTGGCGGCGGCGGAGACGCTGGCGAACGACGATTAGAGGAGAACTCAGTCGCGCAGTTCGCCGACGCCCTCTTTTGCGAGGTCGGTCGCGCCGTAGCCGCGTTCGCCGTAGACTCGCACTTCTTCGACCAGCCCAGCCGCCCGGAACTCGGTGAGCAGGCCGTGGAGGTCCGACTCACAGAGGTCGTAGGAGCCGAGCAGGTCGACGACCGGGACCGGCCCGCGGTCGACGAGGTCGATGAGCAAGCCGAGCGCGCGGTCGTTCGGGACGGCGGTCATGACGCGTCGGACCGACGCCGGAATCCCTCCGGCGACCGTCTCCAGCGGCGACTCCCCGTCGACGACCGCCAGCTCGGCGTTGTCGAGGTAGCGTTCCTCTCCCGTGTCGGGGTCGCGGACGCGACTGCTGTCGCTCGACTGTTTGACGAGGAGGTAGCGTTTGCCGGTGTCGTCGCGGACCGTTCGCATAGTCGGGCGGAGGGCGAGGAGTCGGTTAGGGGTTGCGTTCGGGGCTGTCGTCGTCTGCGTCGGTATCTGTCTCAGAATCTGCTTCTGCGTTGGCGTCTGCATCCGCGTTGGCGTCTGCATCGGCGTCGGTGTCTACATCTACGTCTGCGTCGGCGTCGTCTGTGTCGTCTGCGTCCGCACTCCCCGAGCGATCCGCAACCGACTGATAGAGCTGGTACGTCCGACCGAGCAGCAGGACGCCACCGGCGACGAGACCGAGTCCGAGCGTCCACCGGCCGCGGAAGAAGACGAGAAGCGGCCCGAGACTCAGCATGAAGACGGCGACGTTGACGAAGAGGACGCTGGCCCAGAACGCCCGTGAGAGTTCGGGGTCCGCCGAACCGCCGCTCGGCTCGGGAGTCGAGACCTCCGGGATACGGACGCGCTTTTCGAGGTCGCGTTCCGGATCCCCCCAGCGCGCTTCGGGATCTCCCCAGCGTGCCTCGGGGTCGGGTTCGTCCGGTTCGTCGGGCCACGGGTCGGGAGCCACACCTCACCGGACGACACAAGCGCGGAAAAGAATTCGGCTTCGCCGGTCTAGACGGACTCTTCGAGGCGAACTGTCGCCGACGCCTGGACCCATGCAAGCGGATTCTCCGAGTCGTAGAACACCACCCCTTCGTCGGTGTCGTACGACTCGATTGTCCCGACCCCGTCAGCCTGTGCTTCAGGAGCCGAAGCTCCTGGACTGTCCCACTGCTCGTCGTTGGCGTGGTCGGACATTTGTGAATCGTGGTATGTCATGACATAGTAAAGGTCTTGTGGATACGGTAACACCGTGTTCGTCGTCGAAACCGGCCGACGAGAGCAGGGCGTTTCGAGAGCCGTTCCGGGTCTCCGCGGTGGCCGTCGAGTGGACGTGGCGGTCGGTTGTGGGGGTGAGAGAGCGGACACCGCGGGGGTTTTTACACACGGACGCAAAGGGTCGGCAACATGAGACAGAGCGGATTTGGAGACTTCACAGGGGGTGACGACGACCGACCGGAGGCGGAGGCAGCTGCCATCGCGGGCAACGCCGGTCAGTCGGTCGACGACGTCGTCGACGCCGCCGACCTGAAGTTCCCCGACGCTGACGGCAGTGTCGACCTCGCGGTCACGCAGGTGGACTACACCATCGAGGGGTCGGGTGCCAACGAGTATCCCGTCATCCACGTCTTCGGCCGGACGCCCGACAACGAGGCCGAACACGTTCGCGTCCTCGGCTTTCGACCCTACTTCTACGCACCGACGGACTCGCTGACCGACGACAAACTCGACCGCGATACGATTACGGGGACCGAAGACGGCTTCGAGAGTATCCGCGGCGACGAGCTGACGCGCATCTACGGCCGGACGCCCCGCGACGTCGGCCAGATGCGTGACGAGTTCGACCACTACGAGGCCGACATCCTCTTTCCGAACCGATTTCTCATCGACAAGGACATCGGCAGCGGCATCCGCCTCCCCGAACGCCGCCTCGACGACGGTACCCTCCAGGTTCCCCATCCCGAGGTCGAGGCCGTCGAGGTCGACGCCGATTTGCGGGTGAACACTTTCGACATCGAGGTCGACGACCGAAACGGCTTCCCCGAGGACGGCGAGGAGGAGATCATCTGTCTCACCAGCCACGACTCCTACCGCGACGAGTACATCGCGTGGCACTACGTCGCCCCCGACGGCGAAGGCGAGCGTCCCGACTCGCTGCCCGACTACGACGCCTTCCGCGAGGACACGGGCATCGCCGTCCGGACGTTCGACACCGAGGATGCGATGCTCGATGCGTTCATCGCCTACATCGAGGAAACCGACCCGGACGTCTTCACCGGCTGGAACTTCGAGGACTTCGACGCGCCCTACTTCCTCGACCGACTGGAACTGCTGAACCCAACGAGCGACTTCGACCTCTCCATCGGCCGCCTCTCTCGCGTCGGCGAGGTCTGGCGGAGCGGCTGGGGTGGTCCAGACATCAAAGGGCGCGTCGTCTTCGACCTGCTGTACGCCTACAAGAGCCGGCAGTTCACCGAACTCGACTCCTACCGGCTCGACGCCGTCGGCGAGACCGAACTCGGCGCGGGCAAGGAACGCTACTCCGGCGACATCGGCGACCTCTGGGAGCAGGACCCTGCGAAACTACTGGAGTACAACGTTCGCGACGTGGAACTCTGTGTCGAGATCGACCGCAAGCAGGACATCGTCTCCTTCTACGACGAAGTGAGCACCTTCGTCGGCTGTAAACTGGAGGACGCACCGACGGCCGGCGACGCGGTCGACGTCTACGTCCTCCACAAGGTCCACGGCAAGTGGGCACTGCCCTCGAAGGGCAAACAGGAGTCCGAGGACTACGAGGGCGGGGCCGTCTTCGACCCCATCACCGGCGTCAAGGAGAACGTCACCGTGCTCGACCTGAAGTCGCTGTATCCGATGTGTATGGTGACGGTCAACGCGTCGCCCGAGACGAAGGTCGACCCCGAGACGTACGACGGGGAGACCTTCCGTGCGCCCAACGGGACGCATTTCAGACAGAAACCGGACGGCATGATTCGGGAGATGGTCGACGAGCTCCTCGGCGAGCGTGAGGAGAAGAAGGCCCTGCGGAACGAGCACGAACCCGGCAGCGAGGCCTACGAGCGGTTCGACCAGCAGCAGGCGGCAGTGAAGGTCATCATGAACTCGCTGTACGGCGTGCTGGGCTGGGACCGCTTCCGTCTCTACGACAAGGAGATGGGCGCGGCAGTCACCGCGACCGGTCGCGAGGTCATCAACTTCACCGAGCAGGCGGCCAACGAGATCGGCTACGACGTGGCCTACGGTGACAGTGTCACCGGCGACCGTCCAGTCGTCGTTCGTGACCCGAGCGGGACGGTTCGGATCCTCCCAATCGAAGAACTGTTCGCCCGCGGTGAGACCGACTCCGAGGTACTCATCGCCGCTGACGGTGACGTCGTCGCGAGTGCCACCCCCGGAAAGACTCGTCGGACACTGGAGGGGTGGCAAGCCCTCTCTGTGAACGAGGCGGGTACCCCCGAATGGCGAGAGATTACACAGGCTATCCGTCACGAGACCGATAAGCCGATCGTGAACCTCCAGCATAAGTTCGGCGAGTCGACGACGACCTACGACCATTCGTACGTGGTCCCTGACGGGGATGGACTTGCAAACGTCTCACCGGACGACGTGTCGGAACCGTATCGCGTTTCAGGACTGCCCGGAGTGGAGACCGTAGAGCGGATCGACGTCTACGACGTCCTCAGTGGGTACGAACGCGAGTACGAGGACGGCCGAAGCGTCGGGCGCGAGAACGCGGTGACGAAAGAAAAGCGTGTGCACGCAGACGACGATTACGTCTGGTTCGGCCACGAACACCACGGAGACGGAGATTCGACTGTCAAAGTCAAGCGCTTCATAGACATCGACAGCGAGGCTGGCGACGCGCTTATTCGACTCTTAGGCGCGTACGTCCCGGAAGGGAGCGCGTCCACGGTCGAGACGACCACGTCGAAGTTCGGAGCCAGTATCGCCGAATCCGACCGCGAGTGGTTGGAACAGCTCCAGGCGGATTATCACCGACTGTTCGTGAACACGACCGCTGGAATCACCGCGAGTGATTCACGGAGCGAGCGAACCGTCGAATACGAAACGGAGGAGGGGGCGTCCGCTGTGACGTACGAGGACACGACGCTGAAACTCCAGATGATGAACGAACTCGCAGCGATATTCTTCCGCGAGTTCGCTGGACAGACTTCACGCGGAAAACGAATCCCCTCGTTCGTCTTCCACCTCCCCGAGGAAAAACAGGATCTGTTCGTGACGTTGCTCGTCGAGGGTGATGGGTCTCGGAAGTTCCCCCGATACACAGACGAGTACGCGGACCGGAATTTCGACTTCGAGACGACGAGTCGAGAACTCGTCGGGGGGCTGTCGATGTTGCTCACCCAGCGAGGACAGAAGCATTCGCTCAAGTACCGCGACAGCAAGAACTCCTACACGATTCGGACGTGTGAGTCCTACCGCGCTGGTCGTGACCCCGTCCTGACGGAAATCGACTACGACGGTTACGTGTACGACCTGAGCGTCGACAGTAACGAGAACTTTGTCGACGCCGTCGGGGGGGTCCTGCTTCACAACACCGACTCGGTCATGCTCTCGCTCGGGCCGGACGTCTCGAAGGAGGAGGCTATCGAGCAGTCCTTCGAGATCGAGGAGCACATCAACGCCGCCTACGACGACTTCGCGCGTGACAGTCTGGGTGCCGACGAGCACCGCTTCCAGATCGAGTTCGAGAAGCTCTACCGCCGGTTCTTCCAGGCGGGCAAGAAGAAACGCTACGCGGGCCACATCGTCTGGAAGGAGGGCAAGGACGTCGACGACATCGACATCACGGGCTTCGAGTACAAACGCTCGGACATCGCGCCCATCACGAAGGAGGTCCAGAAGCAGGTCCTCGAGATGATCGTCCACGGGGAGGACGTCGAGGACGTGAAGGACTACGTCCACGACGTCATCACGGACTTCCTCGAAGGCAACATGGAACTGGACCGCATCGGTATCCCCGGCGGCATCGGCAAACGGCTCGACAGCTACGACACCGACACGGCGCAGGTCCGTGGCGCGAAGTACGCCAACACCATGCTCGGAACGAACTTCCAGCGTGGTTCGAAGCCGAAGCGGCTGTATCTGAAGAAGGTCCATCCGGCGTTCTTCCGGCGGATGGAAGCCGAGGAGGGCTTCGACCCGCAGCACGACCTCCTGTATGCGGAGTTCAAGCGCGACCCGGACGTCATCTGCTTCGAGTACGCCGACCAGATCCCCGAGGAGTTCGAAGTCGACTGGGAGACGATGTTGGAGAAGACGTTACAGGGACCCATCGAGCGGGTCATCGAGGCACTCGGCGTCTCGTGGGACGAGGTCAAGTCGGGCCAGGAGCAGACCGGTCTCGGGAGCTTCATGTAACGGTCGGCAACCGTCATCTTCGGTCAGTTCTCTCCGTATTTTCGCCCGGCGACGGGGCCAACCGCCCGACTCGTCGGGGTGCCAGCGTTTTTCATATTCAGAAAATAAAATTCTCGACGGCAAAACTCGCAGGGGGTGAATGCGTAAGCATTATGGATGCGACACCCTTCGGTTCGACCACGAGGCAACGAACCAACAATGGCAACACTCGAAATCAAAAACCTCCACGCAGAGGTCGCAGAGGAGGACGGCGAACAGATTCTCCGGGGCGTCGATCTGACGGTCAGTTCCGGCGAGATTCACGCACTGATGGGTCCGAACGGGTCCGGCAAGTCTACCACGTCGAAGGTCATCGCCGGTCACCCGGCGTACCGCGTCACCGAGGGTGAGGTACTGCTTCACCTCGAACAGGGCGACTTCGGCGACGACTTCGACATCCCCGAGGACAAGGCGTCGTGGAACCTTCTCGACCTCGAACCCAACGAGCGGGCCGCACTGGGTATCTTCCTTGCGTTCCAGTACCCCGCCGAGATCGAGGGTGTCACGATGACGAACTTCCTCCGTACGGCACTCAACGCCAAGCTCGAAGAGCGCGAGGAGCTCTTCGAGGACGACGACGGCGAGGACGCGGAAGAAGAGGAGTCCGGCTACGACACCTCCCCGATGGAGGGCAACGTCGACGACGGCGAGGTCGGCGTCGCAGAGTTCCAGCAGATCATGCAGGAGAAGATGGAACTGCTCGACATGGACTCCAAGTTCGCGACCCGCTATCTCAACGCCGGCTTCTCCGGCGGCGAGAAGAAGCAGAACGAGGTCCTCCAGGCCGCCATCCTCGAGCCCTCGATTGCCGTGCTCGACGAGATCGACTCCGGGCTGGACATCGACCGTCTGCAGGACGTCTCCAACGGCATCAACGCCCTCCGCGACGAGCAGGGCACCGGTATCCTCCAGATTACGCACTACCAGCGGATCCTCGACTACGTCGAACCCGACCACGTCCACATCATGCTCGACGGCAAGGTCGTCAAGAGCGGTGACGCCAGCCTCGCCGAAGAGCTTGAGGACAAGGGGTACGACTGGGTCCGCGAGGAAGTCTACGAGGCTGCATAAGCCCGTCTAACACAACATACACATCATGAGCTCAGATCAAGACCACCTCAAAGAGACAGACACGGAAGCTCGCTTCGAGTTCAAGAAGGAGCAGAAGTCGTCGTTCCAGGCCGAGAAGGGCCTGACCGAGGAGACGATTCGCGTCATCTCCGAGGACAAAGACGAACCCGAGTGGATGCTCCAGCGTCGACTGCGCGCGCTGAAGCAGTTCCAGAAGATGCCGATGCCGACCGACTGGCCCGGCCAGCCGGACCTCTCGGAAGTCGACGTCGACGAGATCGTCCCGTACATCCGTCCCGACGTCGAGACCCGCGGCGGTGTCGACGACTGGACCGACCTGCCGGACGACATCAAGGACACCTTCGACAAGCTGGGTATCCCGGAAGCCGAGAAGAACGCCCTCTCGGGCGTCGGTGCCCAGTACGAGTCGGAAGTCGTCTACCAGAACATG